>JANLYB010000054.1:0-26851 GCA_031365425.1 Hyphomicrobiaceae bacterium | reverse complement strand
TGATGGAAGACCCGCGCAACATCGGGCTGTCCACGCATCTGCTGTTCGGCGCTAAAAACATCGAACGCGTCGGCGACCACACGACCAATATCGCCGAAACCGTCCACTACATGGTAACCGGAGCCTCCATCACCGACGACCGCCCCAAGGTCGAGCAAGTCGGAAGCTAGCGCCACCCTTCGTCCCGCTCCAGCGGGACAAGAGGCGAAGAGCCGACGGCGCAAGCGCCGGACTCAAAAGCTCTGGCCCACTTCGGGTCAGAGCTTTTGCAAGAAAAGAGAGACTTCATGAGCACGCGCATCCTGATCGTCGAGGACGAAGCCCCGCTCGCGGAGCTGCTGCGCTACAATCTAGAGGCCGAAGGCTTCCTGGTATCGCACGCAGCAACCGGCGACGAGGTCGAAATCCTCGTCGCCGAAGACAAGCCCGACCTGATCGTGCTCGATTGGATGCTGCCTGAAGTCTCCGGCATCGAACTTTGCCGCCGCCTGCGGGCGCGCAGCGAGACCCGGGCCATCCCCATCGTGATGTTGACCGCACGCGGCGAAGAAGGCGACCGTATCCGCGGCCTCTCCACCGGTGCCGACGACTACATCGTCAAACCATTTTCGCTGCCCGAGTTCATGGCGCGCCTCAAGGCCATTTTGCGCCGGTCGGCCCCCGAACGCATGTCGGATCGCTTGAACGGCGGCGGCATCGAGTTGAACCGCACCGCCCACACGGTCATGCGCGGCCCGCGCCAAATCCACCTCGGTCCAACGGAATATCGCCTGCTTGAATTCCTAATGGAAAGCCCAGGCCGCGTTCTCTCCCGCACCCAACTCCTCAACGGCGTCTGGGGCCGCGACGTCGACGTCGACGAGCGCACCGTCGATGTCCACATCGGCCGCCTCCGAAAAGCGCTCATCCGCGGCAAGGACAAAGACCCCATCCGCACCGTCCGCGGCGTGGGTTACATCTTTGATAGCAGCACATAAAAAACGCCGGAAGCCCAACATGAGCCTCCGGCGCTTTCATATTCTCGGATGCACTTAAGCGCCACGCAGTGGCGAGGGCCGCAAGGCGGCTTAAAGTCCTTCCAGCTTTGAGTGAATCAAAGCCTCTCCCAACTCCATGGCCGGGCGTGACCCGGCCATCCAGGGGCCGCACGGGAGGTCTGAGAACTTCGCCCTGGATGGCCGCCTCGGAGGGCGGCCATGGAGTGGGTGGAACGCTTCAATCTAAACCGGAAAAGTCTAGTCAGGCGTCGGCGTTCTCTTTCTTTGGCCCAGCAAGTGCCGGTGTGGCGACGATGGTGTGCTCGCGATCGCGGCGCCGGGGCTGCGGCGGCTGGAAGGCGCGGCGGGCATGGAATTCGCAGTAAGGCAGGCCCATGACCTTGTCCTTGCCGCAGAAATGGAAGTCGGCGAGCTGCGGATCGCCGATCGGCCAGCGGCAGCTGCATTCAGAGAGCGTCTGGATCGATTTACGTTCGGCAAGCGGGATCACCAGCTCTTCAACCGGCGACACATAAGGCTCGGCATCGGGCTGATACAGCGCGCGCACTGCGGAGTTTCCGCTGGCACCGAAGCGCGACTTGCCATTGCGCTTGGCGAGCGCGTTGGTGTTGGCGACGGCATTGGCGCGCGGACGTGGGCGCATGCTCTTCATGCGCGAAGTGGTTGCGCGGCCCGAAAGGCCGAGGCGGTGAACTTTGCCGATGACGGCATTGCGGGTGACGCTGCCGAGGCGCCCAGCGATCTGGCTCGCGCTGAGCCCTTCCGCCCAAAGTTTTTTCAGCAGCTCGACGCGTTCATCATTCCAGGCCATTTCGGTGGCTCCCCCTACAAAAGACATGACCGAGCGCGCTCCATCAGCGGGCGCACCAGACGCAAACAGGGGCATTGACTGGAGAGGCGAATGCGCAAACAATTGCGCAATGCAAGGCTCTCCACCTTTGCCGGTTACAGAAACTCTATGGGAACACAACTTGGGACAGCGCCAACACAGGAGGGCGAATACACACGCCCGGGCACACCCAACACAACACAACTACTGGCTCTACTCACAGGGAGCCTGATAACAGCTAGCAGAACTCGACCAATACTTGGCGGACGTCAGCAGCATTTTGATTAAACCAGTCTAGTTAACGTGCGACAAGTGCGGTGAAGCCCAACCTCACCTGTTGACAGGGACGAGTTGCTTTGCCGCCACAGATCGATTCGTCGCAGGTTGTGGTTGCAAGCTCCGCGCAACGGGCAATTGCCGCCTGTGCCAGCCGCGTTGACAGTATGTACGATGCTGCTTATCACCATGACTGTTCGTGAATAGGCCGCCTCGTTGGGCGGCTTTTTTGATTTTTAACTGGAGGGCGCATGAAAGCACCCTTGCGTTCGACAACTGATGCCGCCCGGGATGAAAAAACGTCCCAGCCCGCGCACGCGTCAAGAGAGCCCGCGCACGGCCCATCGCCAGCCGTCATGGCCACCTACGCCCGCCAAGACATCGTGTTCGAAAGCGGCGCAGGCTGCTGGCTCACAGCCACCGATGGCCAGCGCTATCTCGACTTTGCGTCCGGCGTCGCCGTCAATGCCCTGGGCCACTGCCACCCTCATTTGGTGGAGGCACTACAAAAACAGGCTGCCGAGCTCTGGCACACCTCTAACCTTTATCGAGTAGCCGGTCAGGAGCGCTTGGCTGAGCGCCTCGTCGCGGCAACGTTTGCCGACCGCGTCTTCTTCTGCAATTCCGGCGCGGAAGCCTGTGAAGGGGCGATCAAAACCGCTCGCCGCTATCATTTCGTCAACGGCGCCCCGCAGCGCTGGCGCATCATCACGATAGAAGGGGCCTTCCACGGTCGTACGCTGGCAACGCTATCGGCTGCCGGTAACGCAAAATATCTGGAAGGCTTCGGCACCCCCGCCGGCGGCTTTGACCATGTTCCCTTCGGCGATCACGCAGCCCTTGAAGCAGCCATCACCCCTGAAACGGCAGCCATCATGGTCGAGCCGCTGCAGGGCGAAGGCGGCGTCCGCGTTCTCCCCGACCAATGCCTCGCTGGCCTGCGCGAACTCTGCGATCGCCACGGCCTTCTCCTGATCCTGGATGAAGTCCAAAGCGGTATGGGCCGCACGGGCAAACTGTTTGCGCATCAATGGGCCGGCATCACCCCCGACATCATGGCCATTGCCAAAGGCATTGGCGGCGGTTTCCCGCTCGGCGCATTCCTGGCGACGGAAGAAGCCGCAAAGGGCATGACGGCAGGCACCCACGGCTCGACGTTCGGCGGCAATCCGCTCGCCACCGCCGTCGGTAACGCAGTGCTCGACGTGATGATGGAGCGGGGCTTCCTCGAAGAAGTCCAAGCCAAATCGCAGCGCCTCAAACAAGCTCTCTCGCGTGTCGCTGATGCAGCCCCGGGCATCATCGAGGGTATCCGCGGACGCGGCATGCTGATGGGCTTCAAGCTCAAGATCCCGCCCGCCGATTTCGTCAAGGCAGCGCTGGCCGAAAATCTGCTGCTGGTTGGTGCCGCCGACAATACGGTGCGCGTCCTCCCGCCGCTGACCGCCAGCGACGCCGAGATCAGTCAAGCGTGCGATTGCATGGTTCGCGCCGCGCAACGCATTCAAAACCTCTCATGAGGAGCAGGCCTTAAAGCCTCCAAAGCCATGTCCAATCGCAAAGTCGTTCGTCATTTCATCGACATTCATTCCCTCGACGGCCTGACGCTGCGCCGCATTATCGACAACGCGCATGCCATGAAAAAGGCGGGCAAGCGCGTGCCCTCCGTCCTGTGCCCACCGGACGTGAAGGACGCCGTCCTCGGCCTCATCTTCGAAAAGCCGTCGACCCGCACGCGCATCTCGTTTGACGTCGCCATGCGCCAGCTCGGCGGCCAATCGATCACGCTCAACAACACCGACCTGCAATTGGGCCGCGGCGAAAGCATCGCAGATACCGCCCGCGTTCTGTCGCGTTACATCGACATCGTCATGATCCGCGCGAACGCGCAATCGACCGTCGACGAGTTGGCCCACTACGCCACCATCCCGGTCATCAACGGCCTGACCGAGAAAAGCCACCCCTGCCAGATCATGGCCGACATCATGACCTTTGAGGAGCATTTGGGCCCCATCAAAGGCCGCACCATCGCCTGGGTCGGCGACGGTAACAACGTTGCCGCATCCTGGATGCATGCCGCCGTAAAATTCGGCTGCAAGCTCCGCGTCGCAACGCCGCCGACGCTGGCTCCCGAACCGGAAGTCGTCTCGTGGGTGAAAGCCGAAAATGGCGCCGTCGAGATGATGGATGATCCGGTCGCCGCCGTGAAAGGCGCCGATTGCGTCGTCACGGACACCTGGGTCTCCATGGGGCAGACCGACGCCGCCAAACGCAAGAAGCTCCTGCGTCCCTACGCGGTCGATGCCGAACTTATGTCCCACGCGGCCAAGAACGCGATCTTCATGCATTGCCTCCCCGCCTACCGGGGCAACGAAGTCACCGCCGGCGTCATAGATGGCCCCCAATCGGTGGTCTTCGATGAAGCCGAAAATCGCCTCCACGTCCAAAAAGCCATCCTCGCCTGGTGCCTCGGCGCAAGCTGACCTTCTACTCCATGGCCGGGCTTGACCCGGCCATCCAAGGCGGCACGGGTAGACCATAAACGTGCTGCGTTCATCGCAGCTCCCGACCGAGTGTAAGTCCCCATGACAGCCACCACTGCCCCCACCTCCGCCGACGATGGCGTCATCGCCTTCCAGACCGTCACCTCAGGCATCTCCGGCCGCGTGGTGCGCTTAGGCCCCGCCGTCGATGACATCTTGAGCCGCCACGACTATCCCGAAGCCGTGAGCAAAATCCTCGCCCAGGCGCTTGCCCTCACCGCGATGCTTGGCGCGCAGCTGAAGTTCGACGGCAAGCTGATACTGCAAACAAACTCCGACGGCCCGCTTGGCTTCATCGTCGTCAACTTCCTGACCGCCGGCACGATCCGCGGCTACGCCAGCTTCAACGCCGAACGCCTCAAACAATTGACGGACGCAGGATCCGCCACCGAAGCAGCCATCCTCGGTAAAGGCCACCTTGCCATGACCATAGATCCCGGCGGCGACATGGAGCGCTATCAGGGCATCGTCGCGCTCGACAATTGCACGCTCGCGCAGGCAGCGCTCGAATACTTCCGCCAGTCCGAACAGCTCCCGACCTTCATCCGCTTGAGCGTCGCCCGCCACTTTGCCAGTGGCGTCTGGCGCTGGCGCGCGGGCGGTCTCATGGTCCAGCACTTGACCGCCCAAGGCGGTCACCACACGCCCGAACCCGAAGACAACGCCGAGTGGGTTTTGGGTTCCGACGATGAAAACTGGCGGCGCGTGGAAATCTTAGCGTCCACCGTCGAAGACCACGAACTCCTCGACCCGACGCTGACGCCCGAGCGCCTGCTCTATCGCTTGTTCCACGAAGAAGGCGTCGCCGTCTCGTCGCAACAGCCCATCGCCATGCGCTGCGGCTGCTCCCGCGATGCCGTCGGCAACTTCCTGAAAGGCTTCGGCCCGTCCCAGCTATCCGATATGCGCGACCCCGACGGCGCAGTCACCGTCACCTGCGAATTCTGCACCACGCCTTACAGGTTTACGGATGAACAACTGGGGTGATTCCAGCCAGCCAGAAGTATCGGATCGTCCAAATCCGCCCGGCATCGTAGAATCCGCAACCGGGATCGTAGGGAGGAATGCATGGTCAAGAAGGCAGCTCCGTTGACCACTCGTCCGCAGCTTATCGCTGCCGTATGCCTGCTGATCTCCTCCGCCCAAATGATCCGCGCCGACGACCTGATCGACATCGCGGCCTACTTCCAGCGGGCGCAGGGCTCATCTGCCGAAAAGATCGCGCGCAAGACCAAGCCCGTCCGGCGTGCGCCCAGCCAAACCCGGCGAAATCGTCGTCTCCATCATCAAAGGCGAGGGCAAAGAAACCCAAGGCCCACCCGCGAAGGAAGGCGACATGGTCGTTCGCAACCGGTGCCCGGAAACGGGGAACGAAGAAATCCTCGTCGCCGCCGCGACGTTTCCAAAGCGTTACGAAGGTCCCCTCGCTACAGCGGATGCGGACGGGTGGTCTACCTATTGGCCCAAGGGCGTGCCGATGCGGTTCGTCATTGTGTCTGAACAGGACGGCACATTCCGGTTCATGGCACCGTGGGGTGAGGACATGATTGCCCGCCCTGGCGACGCCATCGTTCAGGACATCGCCAACCCGAATGACACCTACCGCATTGCCCCCGCTCAGCCTTCGCCTGCACCTACGAAATCGTGCCAGACAGTCCCCGCTGACCAGCCACAAAACCCGCCCTACCCTGTAAAATCCAACCCCAGATCGAGCACCGGCGCCGAATGCGTGAGCGCGCCGATGGAGATCAAATCCACACCCGCTTCCGCAATGCCACGCACGCTTTCAAGGCTCACGCCGCCCGACGCCTCCGTCAGCATCGACCCCGCCACCCGCGCCACGGCAGTCTTCAACTGCGCAGGCGTCATATTATCGAGCAGCACCACGTCCACCGTGTGCGCCATCACCTCGTCGAGCTGAGCAAGCGTGTCGACCTCGACTTCGATCTTGACCAGATGTCCGGCCCGCGCACGCGCACCGGCGATGGCCTTCGCCAGCCCGCCCGCCGCAACGATGTGATTGTCTTTGATCAGGATCGCATCGAACAGTCCGACGCGATGGTTCATTCCTCCGCCGCAGCGCACCGCGTACTTCTCGAACGCCCGCAACCCCGGCGTCGTCTTGCGCGTATCGACGATCACCGCCCGCGTCCCCGAAATTGCATCCACATAGTGCCGCGTCAGCGTCGCAATTCCGCTCATCCGCCCCATGAAATTGAGCGCAACCCGTTCGCCCGTCAGAATGCCCCGCGCCGGGCCATGCACCTTGGCAACGACGGCCCCGGCTTCGACCTTGTCGCCGTCCCGAACGGCCGGCTCGAATTGAACTCGAGCATCCAGCGTGGCAAACGCCTCCGCTGCCACGGCGAGCCCCGAGATCACCCCCGGCTTGCGCGCCACAAATACCGCCCGCGCCATCGCACCCTCTGGCACGGTCGCGTCCGTCGTAATGTCGCCCGCAAGCCCCAAGTCTTCGGCCAGCGCATCCGCCACCGCCCGCACAATCAATCCATGAGGCAAAGCAGCAGTCAAAGAGGACGTCTTCATTGGCGATCTCTGGCTAAGCGGATAGGAAAAATAACGAACGGCAACTTCACCTACTTCTCACGGTACGGGCGAATGTGCCCCGGAGGGGCGGATGAGGGACTTCGATCTAGCGCACGCGTTCTTATTGTAATGAGTCCCTCACCTGTCCGTCATCGCTGGCGATGCGGGGCATCGACGGACATCCTCTCCCGTATCGGGAGAGGAAAAGGAGCGATCGACACACGCACCGCCCCCATCAAACCCGCACCGCTCCCAGCACCGGATGCGGATTCCGCCGCGACTTCGGCCCGGTGACGAGTGGCTCGATCCGGCCATCCTCGCCAACGCGCACAAAGCTGCGCTGCGCCAAAGCTGGATCGGCAAACGGATAGTCCGAGCGCCAATGCCCGCCCCGGCTCTCATGCCGCGCCAACGCGCCGTTCGCAATCAGCCGCGCCGTCAGCGCCATATTGGCGAGCACCACATCGCTGCCAGCCTTTGCCTCGATATCGCCGATGACCGCAAGCGCCATCCTGAGGCCGTCCGCCTCGCGAATGACGCCGACGTGCTCGGACATGGTTGCGCGCAGGCGCAACAGCGCGTCGCTCCTTTGATCCTGATCGACGGCGAACGGCGCATCCGCCGCCAACGGCATCGCCACCGGATTGGAAACCGTCCGCTTACGTGTCTTGATATCCGCAGCCACGCGGTCTCCGACCACGACCGCTTCGAGCAGCGAGTTCGATGCTAGCCGGTTCGCGCCATGCAGTCCGGTCGAGGCAACCTCGCCGGCCGCCCATAATCCGGCAACGCTCGTCCGCCCGTTCACGTCCGTCGCAACGCCGCCCATGTGATAGTGCGCCGCTGGTGCCACGGGGAGCAGGTCATGTGTGGGGTCAAGCCCGGCTTCCTTGCAGAACGCATAGACCGTGGGGAATGCCTCCGCCAGCCGTACGCCCGGTTCCGTCCGGCAATCAAGATATGCCCCGCGCCCCGCTTTGATTTCGGCAAACACACCGCGTGCCACGATATCGCGCGGTGAGAGCTCAGCGCGCGGATCGATCGAGAGCATGAAGCGCTCGCCAATCCGGTTGACCAGCGTCGCTCCTTCCCCGCGCAATGCTTCGGTCGCAAGCGGCGCCGGATCGATCCCGACATCGAGCGCGGTCGGGTGAAACTGCACGAACTCCGCATCCGCGATCACCGCACCGGCCCGCGCCGCGAATGCAATCGCCTCGCCGCGCGCCATCGTCGGATTGGTAGTGACAGCATACAGCGACCCAACGCCGCCAGTAGCCAGCACGACCGCACCCGCATCCAGAGTCTTGACGACGATCTGATGCCCAGGCTTGCTCTTGATGAGCTTCACGCTCCGGACCCGGCCCTCGGTCGTCACGAGCCCCACCGCCGAAAAACCCTCCAGAAGCCGAATGCTGGGCGTCGCACGTACACGCGCAATCAGCGCCTGCATGATGGCAAATCCGGCCCTGTCGCCCGACACACGCACCACACGGTTGGCGTTGTGGGCAGCCTCACGCGACAGCACGTAAGCGCCCCCGTTGCCGCGGTCGAACGGCACACCATAGTCGCTCAAATCCAGAATGCGCGCACGGCCTTCCGACGCGATGGTGATTGCGATATCAGGATCGACGATGCCGGCCCCCGCAGCGATGGTATCGGCTGCATGCGCTTCCGCTGTATCGCCCTCGCCCACGGCAGCAGCAACCCCGCCCTGTGCCCAGATGCTGGAAGCGCCCTCGCCCATCGGCGCTGCGGCAATCACCGTCACCGGCAACGGCGCAAGCTTGAGTGCGGTGTAAAGGCCAGCGAGCCCCGCTCCCACAATGACGATCGGCCCAGGTCCAGGGTCGCCGCTCGCGCTGTGAAATGGTGAGGCCATCACGTTTGCCTTAAAAAGCGGGCCAGGGAAAAGTCCCTGGCCCTGGAGACTGCAACGAACAGCGATCAGACCGGCAGATTGACCATCCGTTCGACCGCTCGCCGCGCCTTCGCGGCAACTTCCGGGTCGACGGTCACCTCGTACTGCATGTGAACGAGGCTGTCGTAGATGTTTTCCAGGCTGATCCGCTTCATGTGCGGGCACAGATTACACGGCCGCACAAACTCGACATCGGGTACCTCGACGGCGACATTCGACGCCATCGAGCATTCGGTGACCAGTACGACCTTCTTCGGCCGGTTGGATTTGACCCAATCGATCATCGCCTTCGTCGAGCCGGTGAAGTCGGCAGCCGCGATCACATCGGGCGGGCATTCGGGATGTGCAATGATCTTCGTGCCCGGATCCTGCTTGCGGAAGACCTCGAGTTCCTCGGCGGTAAAGCGCTCATGCACCTCGCACGACCCCTTCCAGGCAATGATCTCGACCTTCGTTTTGGTCTGCACGTATTTCGACAGATATTGGTCTGGGATCAGCAATACGCGCTTGGACCCAAGGCTTTCGACCACTGCCACCGCGTTCGACGACGTGCAGGTGATGTCGCATTCGGCCTTCACGGCAGCGCTCGTGTTCACATACGTGACAATCGGCACGCCCGGATAAGCCGCCCGCAACATGCGCACGTCTTCCGCCGTGATCGACGCCGCCAGCGAGCAGCCAGCCCGCATGTCGGGGATCAGTACGGTCTTGTCTGGCGACAGCAGCTTGGCCGTCTCCGCCATGAAGTGCACGCCGGCCTGCACGATCACGCTCGCCTTCGTCGCGGCAGCTTCCTTGGCGAGCTGCAGGCTGTCGCCGCGGAAATCCGCCACGCCGTGGAAGATCTCGGGCGTCATGTAGTTGTGGGCGAGGATGACGGCGTTGCGCTCTTTTTTGATCCGGTTGATTTCGCGGATCAGCGGCGCGTAAGCGGGCCACTCCATCGGCGTGATGACGCCGCGCACCTTGGCGTACAGCGGCTCCATCTCGCGCGCCATCGCAGCGTCAAACGGCGGAATATCGCGCTTGGTCAAAACCTTCGCTCCGGCAACGGGCTTGCCGTTGGGACCAGCAACGCCCAATCCCGGCTTGCTGGAATTGGCTGCCAATGACCTGGGAACACTGAGGTCGATCATCATCGCCGGATCTCCGGGTTTATGTTATGCTCAAGCTGAGCATTCGTTGCATATAATAAGATCGCGCACCCCTCCTGGCTAGGGGGCGGACACACAAAAATGACTGTCGTGTGATGGCATGCCGTCGATCGGGCACTTAGCGCGGCAGCTAACCCCGCCCCGGTTTCACGCGCACGCCCGGCGAGGGCCGTTCCAGCAACACGTCGCGCCGGAACCGGTAGAGCTTGGCAGGCCGTCCGCCCGTTGCCGCCTTGACGATGCCGGTCGGCTCGACAAGACCACCGCTTTCCACCAGACGACGGAAATTCTGCTTGTGCAGATGCGGCCCCAGAATCGCTTCCACCGTCCGCTGCAGCTCATACAACGTGAACTCGTCCGGCAGCAGCTCGAAGATCACCGGGCGGTATTTGATCTTGCCGCGGATACGCCCCATCGCCGTCGCGAGAATCCGCCGGTGATCGTACTGCATGGCGGCCCCGATCGGCATCCGGCCGGCGTCCAGCGTCAACCGCCCGTCTCGCTGGGCCTCCGCCGCAAGCCCCGCCTCGTATAAGAGCTCGTAGCGTTCGAGCACCTTTTCCTCGTCCCATGTGCCGCCGTCGGTGCCAAAGCACATGCGCACCCGTTCGGCCCGCCCGATCGGACGCAGCGGCCCATGCGGATCGACCGGCGCCCGCGCCCAGGCGTTCAGCCTTGGAATAATGTCGTGATCGAGCACCTCAGCGGGACCATCGCGCCGGTCTTCCCAAGGAAAATAATGATACCAGCTCCGCCATTGATTGCGGTCGCCCAATTCTTCGCAGTCCTGCCGCAGCGCCAGATAACCGATTGAAACCACATGCGGTCCGGTGTCGCCTGGTTGCGCATGCCGCCCCCGGTCGCCGAAGGTATACAACTGCTCGACATATCCCAGATCTAGGCCGGTCTGAGCGGCAACACCTGCCCGCAACCCGATATCGAGTGTGCGATGATTGAGCGGCGAAAACGGCCCGAACGGTAATGCATCGCTATTGGCGCCCGATGCTGAACCGCGCACCACCAAAACCATCGGTTCGCTGTCGCGTACCGCCAGAATAGCAGCCGTCAAGCCGATCTCGACCGCCGAAGCAGGCGAAGTAGGACTGGGCTTGTATGATCCGCTCTCATGAGGCGGCATGGTTTTCTCGATCAACGAAGTACTCGCCCCCGTCGTTCTATCGGTATCGCGCGTGCCTTTCGTTTTCATAAACGGCACTCCACCTAAATCACTACCGCTTTGCGCGACCGAGCCAAGGCACGTAATTTAAACATCAGTTTCCGCTTTCTAACGTGAGCTGATGATAACAGCGAAGGAAATTGCGTTGCGCTTGCTCGGCAGGCCATGGTTTCAGCGCTTCCAGTATGCCGGTCGCCTCAAATGAAAGTCCGCCGGGCCGTCCGAAAAACGTCTCCGCTTCGGCCTCGATAAACCCGGCAAGACGCGTTGCCTCGTAGTATGCGGCAATCGTGTCTGCATGCTTTATGTGTGCAGCAACCGCCTCTGGCAGGTGTGCAGGCAGCCCGAAGCGCACATGCACCGCAGCCATCAGCCGGTTTTCGAACGCCTTGTAATCAAGCCCGATTGCCGTCTTGAACGGACTGATGAGATCGCCGACGACGTATTCCGCCGCATCGTGCAGCAGTGCCGCCAGCCGCCAGTCCGGCGCCCAATCTGTTCGCCCGTCCCGCGCGATCATCTCGACGATCAGCGCATGCTGCGCGACCGAAAACGCATGCGCCCCGACCGTCTGCCCATTCCAGCGCGCGACTCGCGCCAGCCCATGCGCAATGTCCTCGATCTCGATATCGGCAGGATCGGGATTCAGCAAATCGAGCCGCCGTCCCGACAGCATCCGTTGCCAGGCCCGTATGGGCTTCGTCCGCGGAGGACTTGGTTCGGCTGAACTCATGCTCCAGCCCTCGCCGCTTTGCGCCGTGCCGCTAAAAACTTCGCTTGCAACTTTTCACACGGTCCATGCCGGTGGCACGTCGCCAGATGATCGTTCACCATCCCCACCGACTGCATGAAAGCATACATCGTCGTCGGCCCCACGAGGCGAAAACCGCGCGCCTTGAGCGACTTGGATAGCGCAATAGAAACCTCGGTCTGCGCGGGAACCTCGCCGTGGCCCGCCCAACGCGTTTCGCCAACCGGACGTTCTGCAAACTCCCAAATGAAATCGGCAAGCGTCTGCTCTTCCCTCAACTTGAGATACGCCTGCGCCGACAAAATCGCGCCCTCAATCTTCAATCGATTGCGGACAATGCCCGCATCAGCCATCAGGCGCGCCACGTCGTGATCCCCGTACCCTGCGATTTTCTCCGCATCGAAACCGTCAAATGCGGCTCGAAAATGGTCCCTCTTGCGTAAAATCGTCAACCACGACAGACCGCTTTGAAATCCCTCAAGAATGAGCTTTTCAAACAGGCGCACCTCGTCATCCAGCGGCACGCCCCATTCGGTGTCGTGGTACAGGGTATACGCAGGGTCAGATAAACCGGGCCAGGAGCAGCGAGCTTTTTCCATGCCGATCACCCCGCAGACTTAGGCGCAAGCCGCGCAACATCATCCGCATTTGGTACGACGCTCAGCCCGCCGCAAGTCAGTCCGACGCCCTTAGCCGCAAACTCGCTGACCCGATCGAGTCGCAACAACGCGAGCCCCTGTTGACCCGCACTCGACCCCATCGTCCCAATACCCACCTCGCCAGCCAGCACCTCTGTCCCCGCCGCCGGCAATGCAACGTCTCCGCGCACCCTTACAATCCGCTTGCGCGCCGTCCCGCGATGCTCCATCCGCGCCACGATCTCCTGGCCGACGTAACACCCTTTGGTGAATGAAACCCCGTTCAACTGATCAAACATTGCCTCATGCGGAAACGTATCGCCGAACGCATAATCCTTGCCGCCCTCCGGCACCCCAAGCGCAATCCGGTGCGCGTGATAGGTATCAAACGCAGCACTCTCGGCGGGTGTCTCGACGTCGGCAACGACCCGTCCGCCCAACACCGCCAAGCGCGGATCGATATATCCGGCGTCATAATGAGGCCAGCGCGCAATTACATGCGCCTCTGGTCGCTCGGTAATCGCAATTTTCGCCCGCAATTTGTACATCAACAGCCGCTTGACGAGATCAGCCGCCTTGTCCTTGGCCACATCGAGCAGGAACCCGTCCCCGTCCTTCACCACAATGAAATCAAACAGGATTTTTCCCTGCGGCGACAGCAGTCCCGCAAAGATCGCGTCCTGCTGGTCCAGCAAATCCATATCGTTGGTGATGATATTGTCGAGAAACGTGCGCGCACCCTCCCCCGTCACCGCAACGACACCTCGATCCGGCAGCAAGGCGATCTTGGCGGTGGTCATTCAAAGGTCTCGATGGTTGCGGTTTCTGTCTGACTTTCGTATGCCGCTCAAACGACCGTGACAACCCGTCTTCCTTCCCCCTCCCCCTTGTGGGGAGAGCCGGGGTGGGGGGCGGGACGCTAATTTATCGAGGCCCGCCATGTCCGACACGTACGATCTGATCCTCAAGGGCGGCACCGTCGTCAATCACGACGGCGAAGGCGTCCGCGATATCGGCATCCGCGATGGCCGCATCGCCGCAATCGGCCAGCTTGGCATTGCCAAAGCCGAACGCACGCTGGATGCCCGCCACCTCCACATCCTCCCCGGCGTCGTTGACAGCCAGGTCCACTTCCGCGAGCCGGGCCTCGAACACAAAGAAGACCTCGAAACCGGCAGCCGCGCAGCCGTCATGGGCGGAGTCACGGCAGTGTTCGAAATGCCCAACACCAAACCGCTGACAACCACCGCCGAAACGCTCGCCGATAAAGTCGCCCGCGCCAAAAACCGCATGTTCTGCGACTTTGCTTTCTACGTTGGCGGAACCCGCGAAAACATCGCCGACATCTCCAAGCTTGAGCGCCTGGAAGGCTCCGCCGGCATCAAGGTTTTCATGGGCTCCTCGACCGGCGATCTGTTGCTGGACGACGAATCCTCCCTCGATCACATCATCGCCAAACTCTCCCGGCGCGCCGCCTTCCACGCCGAGGACGAAGCCCGCCTCAACGCCCGCAAGCACCTGCGCGAGCCCGGCAATCCGGCGTCCCATCCCATCTGGCGCGATGAAGAGGCGGCCATGCTCGCAACCACGTGCCTCGTCAAACTAGCCGAAAAATACGGTAAGCGCGTCCACGTTCTCCACGTCTCGACCGCCGCCGAAATGGAATTCTTGAGTCACCACAAGGATTGGGCGAGCGTCGAGGTCACCCCCCATCATCTGACGCTCGAAGCCCCCGAATGCTACGAACGCCTCGGCACCTACGTGCAGATGAACCCGCCCGTCCGCGACGCCCGCCACCGCGCCCGCATTTGGGCCGGCCTCGCCGACGGCACCGTCGATGTCCTGGGCTCCGACCACGCCCCCCATGCCCGCGCTGAAAAAGACCACGCCTACCCCGACAGCCACTCCGGCATGACCGGCGTCCAAACACTCGTTCCCATCATGCTCGACCACGTCAACGCCGGTCGCCTTTCGCTCGCGAGGCTGGTTGATCTGACGAGCCACGGCCCGCACCGTATCTTCGGCCTGCGCGGCAAGGGCCGCATTGCGCTCGGATACGACGCCGATTTCACCATCGTCGATTTGAAGCGCACCGAAACCATCACCAACGCGCAGCAGCAAAGCCGCTGCGGCTGGACCCCCTACGACGGCGTCAAAGTCACCGGCTGGCCCGTCGGCACCCTCGTCCGCGGCCAAGCCGCCATGTGGCAAGGCGAACTCGCAGCCAAGGCAACCGGCGCACCTGTCCGCTTCTGGGAAAGCTGAGCGCAACTCGCAGGTTGGGTTGAACTCTTGCGAGACCCAACGCTTTGCGGTTGCCCGTTATCAATACAGCGTCGTTTTCTGCCGCACTGTGAGGTCGCGCATGTACGCCGCCTCATCGAATCCCTCGGCTCGTTCCGCACCCGCGTCGACTGCCATCCGCCCAACGCTCGGCAGCGACGACGCTTCGACCGCGGGACGCGCAGCCCATAACTGCGAGCGGATGATCGCCCGCGCACATTGGTAATAGACCGACGCGATGGCGACGACGATAACGCTGCGCGGCAGTTTCCCATCGACCGCAAAACTCGCCAGCAATTCAGGCTCGACCGAAATCCGCGCCGTGCCGTTCACACGCAACGTTTCACCGAACCCCGGGATCAGGAACAGCAATCCAACCCGGTCGTCTTCAATCAAATTGCGCAGTGTATCGACCCGGTTGTTCCCTCGCCGGTCCGGCAGCATGAGCGTGCGATCGTCCACGATCCGCACCCATCCGGGCGCATCGCCCCTCGGCGAACAATCCATACCGCCGCTGCCACCCGTCGCAATCGCCAAGAACGGCGACGCCTCGATCAACGCCCGGTACGACGGCGTCAACCGGTCCGTCTCCTTGATGATCGACCGCTCCGCCGCTACGCCATACAGCGCTTCAAGCCGTTCAACACTGGAAATGGTGAATTCATCTGCGGGCATGAGCCGGTCCACTGGTATAGAGCGATTAAGAAAACTCCCCCTCTACTCCATGGCCGGGCTTGCCTGCCCTCGGGCTCGACCCGAGGGACCCGGCCATCCAGGGGCAGCGTACTCTAGCGGCTGAGGTTCTCGCACTAGTTCCCAAACAACTGGCGGCTGCCGAGGTTGCGGAAGAGCGACTTGAGCAGGCCTTCATCCTTCGCGCCCGGCGCGGGCGTCTTGGCGGAGATGAAGTCGAAAACTTTGCCGTCCTTCAAGCCGTAGTTCGCCACCCGGTCTACCGAACCGCCCGCGTTGAAATATACAGCGACCACTTGACGGTCCGTCTCGCGCGGCGACAGGAACGACTTTTCAGCTTCTGTCGACGAAATGTAATAGAACGTGTTGCCGCTTGCGACCGGCGACGTCGTCGTCGGCGTGCCGAGCGTCAACTTCACCTGCTCCTGAGACATACCGGTCGTGATCTGTTGGATATCGGTTTCGCGGAACTGATGGCCATGCTTCGTGATCGTCTCGGCGCAGCCCGCTGCGAGCAAAACGGCGACAGCAAGCGACACACCCAGACCGGCCTTGGACATGTAGGCAACGCACGGTCGCGCTCGAAAACGCGAACTCGATGTCACCTTGGTATCGTCGCTCATCAGCCGTCCCTCTGCCCGTCCCCAGTGTCGTCCCGTCCAGCGTGTCGTCCTGCGACAAAAGCACAACGACGATTTTGCGCCGCTAATCCAGCGACTCATTTCCCAACGCATCCGACACTATCTAACCCGCACACGGTCCGCTATTCACTTTAGCTTACGCCGGTGCAGGCAGCACACGCCATCCACAGGCATTAACTAGACTGCAGAAAGGCCTGAATTCCCCAAATGTTTACGTGGCTTGCGACACGATCCCAAACCAAGCGCAAAGCACGCGACCTTTATGGCGCAGTCGTGGCGCAGGCCCGCAATCCTGCATTTTATACGGGTTTTGGCGTGGCGGACACACCCGAGGGCCGCTACGAACTGATCGCATTGCATCTGATTCTGGCGCTGGACCGCCTCGGTCAGCCCGATGTGGCGAATGAAAACCTGCGCCGCGAAACGCTGGAAACGTTTGTCACCGACCTGGATGACGCCATGCGCGAATTTGGTGTCGGCCACCCGACGGTGCCCAAGCGCATGAAACGTGCCGCCGGTGGCGTTTATGTCCGCAACGAAACTTACCGGGTAGCCTTGGCTCAGTCCGGCAATGAAGAGCTCGAGCGTGCCCTTGCCGACAACGTCTACCAGGCGCAAAAAGACATGCCCGTACAAAGTCTTGCCGCTTATGTCCGGCGAGCCGTCACGCACCTTAAAGCCCAGCCCGCAGACGCATTGCGGTCTGGCATCGTCACCTTCCCCACTGTAGAGCAGCACCCATGACCATCTTGCCCTGGACTCACCCCATCGCCGGCATGCCCGCCAACTCCCGCGACTACACGCGTGAGGCTGCGCCCGAAGAGTTGGCGGCCATCGCGTCCGAACTGGGCCTGCTCGGCTGTTCGAAATTGCACGCGAAGTACGCCATCCGTGCCATCGGCGGCGGCCGCTACAAGCTCACCGGCACCTGCGACGTGACCATCACGCAAGCCTGCGTCGTGACGCTGGACCCCATCGAAAGCACGTTGAAACTTCCGATAGACGTCGAATTCAGCCCGGAAGCGAACGCTCCGCCGCGCAAGTCCGATGACGAAGATGAGGAAGTCGAAGTCTCCTCCCTCCCCGACTTGGAGCCGATCGAAAATGCCAGCTTAGACGCAGGCCGTGTCGTCTTCGAAACCCTTGCTGCCGGCATCGACCCTTTCCCCAAAAAGCCCGGTGCCGCCTTCGCCTGGGACGACCCCCGCGCCACCGACCCCAAAACCAATCCCTTCGCCGTCCTCGCAACCCTAAAGCAGAAGCAAAACTAAGTTCATTTGACGGGGAATTCCCCCACTGTTTCCCCGGACGGCCCTGCACTTGCCGATCCGGGGCCTTTACATATCTCAGAGGAAAATCGCCCGTCGTCAGGGTTCGAGCCCATGCAAACGAAGAGCCTCGTCGAACAGGTCGGCCCAAGTGGGGTTGCCAGCTTCAATTAGTTCGATTTTCCAATCACGACGCCATCTTTTCATCAGCCACTCACGACGGACCGCCACAGTAGAGTCGTCATGATGCTCAAAGTAAACGAGGCGCCCTACCCAATATTTCTCGGTGAAGCCTTCAACGGCACGTTCGCGATGCTGCCACGCTCTTCCAGGCAGATCGCTCGTCATTCCAACATATATGACACCGTGCGGCCGACTCGCCGTCATGTAAACGAAGAAAGACTTGGGATTAAAATAACGCATATCGTCAGTCTACGTAATAAATTGCTTGACGTAAAGATCCCGGCTCTGCGCGCGGCCAAGTGGCCACGCTTGGCCGGGAAATCAAAACATCCCTCCCCCCACTGTTTCCCCGGACGGCCCTGCACTTGCCGATCCGGGGCCTTTACAAGCGGTTTGCGTGCACCACTCCCGCCCCGCTATAAAACCGGTTGTATGGCGCTTGCAATTGGGTATGTTCCCAACCGGCGGCGGGGACGGGGAATTTCAACACAGGATCCTGCTGCGCTGACTGCTTGTTTTAATTCATTAAAGGGCTGCCCGCGCCAATGACGGCGAACCGCACCATTGCACTTGACGCCATGGGCGGTGATTTCGGCCCTGATGTTGTCATCCCAGGGGCCGCGATATCGCTGACCCGCCAACCCAATCTCAGCTTTATTGCGTTCGGCAAGGAACCCGCCATCACGGCCGCCTTGGTCAAGCACCCGGCGCTTGCCGCCAAGACCCGCATTATTCATACCGATTTTGCCATCGCGAGCGACGAAAAACCAAGCCAAGCCATGCGCCGTGGGAAGGGCTCAAGCATGTGGCTGGCCCTTGAAGCCGTCAAGACCGGGCAAGCGCAGGCGGCGGTGTCTGGCGGCAATACCGGCGCGCTGATGGCAATGGCCAAACTCATCCTGCGCCCGCTCCCCGGTATCGAACGCCCGGCCATCGCAGCGCTATGGCCAACCGTCAAAGGCGAATGCATCGTGCTGGACGTGGGCGCCAACATCGGCGCAACGTCGCAGCAGTTGGTTGATTTCGCCTTCATGGGTGCGGCCATGGCGCGCGCGCTATTCCATTCCGAGCGCCCCTCTGTCGGGCTTTTGAACGTCGGCTCCGAAGACATCAAAGGCGCCGACGAGGTCAAGGAAGCCCACGCCTGGATCAAAGACCACGACCTCAAAATTAACTACAAGGGCTTCGTCGAAGGCGACGAGATCGGACATAGCGTCGTCGATGTCGTGGTTGTCGAAGGCTTTGCCGGCAACATCGCCCTCAAGACCGCCGAAGGCACTGCCCGCCAGATCGGCCAGTACATAAAGGACGCGATGCGCTCATCGATTCTGTCAAAACTCGGCGCACTGCTGGCCCGCGGCGGCTTCATGGCCCTTAAGGACCGCATGGATCCGCGCCGTGTGAACGGCGGAACGTTCCTGGGCCTCAACGGTATTGCGATCAAAAGCCACGGCGGCAGCGATGCTCTAGGCTTTGCGAGCGCGATTGATCTCGCTTACGAAATGGCCGATAGCGGCCTGATCGAGCGGCTCACGGCAGATCTGGCCGCGCGCAACATGTCAATGCCAGCGGCCCAATCCGCCGTCGGCCCTGTCGCATCCGGTTAAAACACACGCGCACGTACAGCGGGTCAGAAACAGGCGCACATCGCGTCAACCAGTAAACAACCGAGGGGAACCCGGTGGCAACATTGAGATCGGTCGTCCGCAGTGTAGGCGCCAGCCTGCCCAAGCGCCGTATGACCAACGCGGACATGGCACAAATCGTCGACACGACCGACGAATGGATCGTCGAGCGCACCGGCATTAAGGCGCGTCACATCGCAGCCGATAACGAGCTGACTTCCGACCTGGGCGCCGCCGCCGCCAAGCAGGCGCTCATTCGCGCCGGCATCGATCCGCTCGACATTGATCTGATCGTTTGTGCGACCTCAACGCCAGACCGCACGTTCCCCGCCACCGCCGTCAAAATCCAGCACATGCTGGGAGTGTCCAAAGGTGCTGCCTTCGATGTCCAGGCCGTCTGCTCGGGCTTCGTCTATGCCATGACGATCGCCGACAGCCTCCTGCGCACCGGCCAGGCCCGGCGCGCGTTAGTGATCGGCGCAGAAACGTTCTCGCGCATTCTCGACTGGTCGGATCGCGGCACCTGCGTCCTGTTCGGCGACGGCGCGGGCGCGGTTGTGCTCGAAGCCATGCCCCAGCATGGCACCCGCGACGACCGCGGCATTCTCTTCACGAAAATCCGCTCCGATGGCCGTTACGAAGACATGCTGTATGTCGATGGCGGCCCTGGCTCGACCAAAACCGTCGGCCATCTGCGCATGAACGGGCGCGAAGTGTTCCGCCATGCTGTTCAGAAAATCTCCGGCGTGATGGAAGAAACCCTCATCGCGACGGGCTATGCAGCCGACGAGGTGGACCTCTACATCCCGCATCAAGCCAACCGTCGCATCCTCGACGGCGTGTCCAAAAAGCTCGGCGTGTCACCCGACAAGATCGTCATGACGCTCGATCAGCACGGCAATACGTCGGCAGCATCGATCCCGCTCGCGCTCAACGTTGCCTTCGAACAGCACCGCGTCCGCGAAGGCAATCTGATCATGATGGAAGCCATGGGCGGCGGCTTCACCTGGGGTGCAGTCCTTCTGCGCTGGTAACAAATCAGCGCATCGGCGCGCGAGCCTGACTCAAAAGTTTGACCACCCTGTGGTCAAAACTTTTGAAACCACCAGCCTTGGTTGTGCAATTTCTGACGAAAACCTGCGTGCCCGTTCATAAACGCCAAATTCCGCTATATTTTTCAGGTGCTTGTCTCTTGCGGGTCATTGACCTGGACGTTTTGCGGGGCTAGCATCTCATTTGGGAGTTGCTGGGAGGTTTGCGTTTCATGGGTGGGAAGACATTAACACGCGCTGATTTGGCTGAAGCCGTCGTGCGCCAGGTGGGATTGCCTCGCAACGAGTCGCAAGATCTCGTCGAGCTGATCCTGAGCGAAATTTCGGTCACGCTGGCGGCTGGTGAGTCCGTCAAACTCTCGTCGTTTGGGTCATTCGGCATCCGCGAAAAGGGCGAGCGCGTGGGCCGCAATCCGAAAACCGGCAAAGAAGTGCCGATCACGCCGCGTCGCGTGTTGGTGTTCCGGCCCAGCAACGTTATGAAAGAGCGCATCAACGAAGGCGTGAAGCGCAAGCCCGCGCCCGTTACGAGCGATGACAGCGCCAAAGCCGCCCGTGGCGCGCGGAAAACTGCTGCCTCGCGCCAAGCCTGAACGGTATCCAAGATAAACACAGCCGGACGGCACCCCGCCGCCCGGTTTTTTGCGTATTTCCCTTCGAGGTTGGGTTGAGCCGCCTGCGCGACTATTTAAAAAGTCCTATTTAGGGAAATCGCAACATCGCGCGCGAGGTAAGTCAACGCATTGATTAATATAATCATTCGATAATGTGCCGCCGCGCCGGGCGTGGCCGATTTGTCCCCCTGTCCCACCATCGTCATCGCAGGGCCACTCTTTCCCCAGCATTTTGCGGTTGCCTCAGTTGTTGCCCTCACAATCGGGCCTATACCATCTCTCAGAAGCATGAACTCCCGGCGCCAGACCACTGGCTGAACGACGAAAAACCGTGGGCAGGTCTGCCACGGCACTTAAGGATCAAGACTATGAGCAAATCGGCCGACGCTTTCCGCACGATCAGCGAGGTCGCAGACGTGCTCGATGTGCAAAAGCACGTGCTGCGCTTCTGGGAAGTTAAGTTTCCCCAGATCCGTCCCATGAAGCGGGGCGGTGGCCGCCGCTACTATCGTCCCGAGGACATGGTCCTCCTGCGCGGCATCCAGCATCTGCTCCACGCCGAAGGCTACACCATCAAGGGCGTGCAAAAGATTCTGCGCGAACAGGGCGTCGAGCAAGTCAAGGTCCATGGCCTCGCCGCAACCGCACTGGCCGAAAGCGTTGCAAAAGCGGCGGCCGGCAAAACGTCCGCAACGACCTTGAAAGCGTCAGCAGCCAGCCCTCCCATCGCATCCGCCGGCCGCGTCCGCGCGCTTCCCAAGTCGGAAAAACTGAGCGCCGAAAAACTGAGCGCCCAGGCCAAGCCGCCATTTTCGCCTGCCCACCGGATCGCCATCGAAAGCGCGCTGCGCGAACTCAGTGCCTGTCGCGACGTGCTCACCAAATCCGCCGCCGCTTCGTCCGCGGCGCAGGCAACCCTCGCCGAGCCACGGCGCACCAAATCCACCCGCGCCAGCCGGTAGTGAGCACCACTCTCACGTTGAGGGCACCTTTCTATCCCCTCTCCCCCTGGGGAGAGGGTTAGGGTGAGGGGCAATACGAGGGTGAGGGGTAGGCCGCATTGAACTCGCAATACGACACCCAGCTCTGGATCATAGACCTCGACTGCTCCGCAGCGGCGCTCTTCGACTGTGAATCCAATTGCCCGCGCCTCGCCCCCGATGAAATTGCCCGCATCCAAGCCATCGCCGGCCCGGCCATCCAGCGCCTCCGCCGCGCCACCTACATCGCCCAACGTCTGATCCTGGAACGCCTGTTCGGCCCCGCTCTCCGCGGCGTCGAACTCCCCCGCGACAGCCGTGGCCGCCCGCGTCTGCCACCCGCTCACACCGGCAGCGTCAGTCTTGCCCACACCGGCAACCTCGCCTTGATCGCAGTATCCCGCGCACCCCGCATTGGCGTCGACCTGGAAGTTCCACGCGACATCTACATGACCCCAGCACGCCGTCACATTATCGAAACCGCCGCCGCGTCCCTCTCAACGCAACCCTTGCCGCCCGATCCGGATGCGAGCTTTCTTCACGCCTGGACGCGGCTTGAAGCCCTGGCCAAAGCCGAAGGTGGCGGCATCGGGCGGGTTCTGACCGCCATCGGCGCAGTCGGTCAGCCGCGCGGCTTCCTGCCCCACCCGGCTCACCTATCTGCAGCCGCCGCAATAGCCGCATCCTATGGCTTGCGCGTCTACGACCTCGACGCCGGTCCTGCCCTCTATGCAGCCATCGCGAGCAGCACACCGCCGCCCGCACTCAATCGCGTTTCTGGCGATCTCGCCGCGCTACGATCCTCAGCGTGACCGCGTCGCCCATATCAGCGCGTAATGCGCCGGCGCAAACAGCAGAGCCGGTAGCACGACCATCATCGCAAACAGCCAAACCAGCGGTGGCATCCATGTCTGCGCGACCGCATCGCTGAACCCATAAACGTAATTCACGTTCACCGCCGCCACGCCATGCGACGGCGATGGCGGCGGCAGGAAGAGATAGCACACGGGCAGCAACACCCACGTCAACCCGGTCCACGCCGCAAGCGCCCGACGGTCATACCCGATCCGGTAAACCAGCCATGCCAGCAGCAACGGCAACCAGCCGTGAAACAACGACAGCCCGCGCAGGAACAACGATCGCTGAGCCTCAAACATATAGTCAGTGACGCCCGTCACTTTCGTCCCGGCAAAGTGTGCGGCAAAATCCACCAGCCAGATTGATTGCAGAGCAAGGATGCCGACCGTTGGCATGGAAATTAGCAGCCGGTCCTCGCGCCACAGCCCAACCAAAGTGAGCAGGAGCGCGATATCGCAAAAATACAGAAAATTGGCCGGCCCATACCGGACGGCATAAACGGGAACCAGAACCACCATGAACGCCGTGTAGGCCACCTTGAGCCACATCGGAATCCTTCGGTTGACCTTTGGTCCCGGCCCCGCTGCCACTTGTCCCCACCTAGCCGATCATCTTTTCCGGACGCACGATGGCGTCGAAATCGGCCTCGGTGATGCCTTCCTTCACGGCTTCTTCGCGCAACGTCGTGCCGTTCTTGTGGGCGGTCTTGGCGATCTTGGCAGCCTTGTCGTACCCGTACTTGGGCGCCAGCGCTGTGACGAGCATGAGCGAACGATCGAGACCTGCCTTGATGTTGTCCTCGCGCGGCAAGATGCCGGCCACGCAATTGTCGGTGAACGACACCGACGCGTCCGCCACCAACCGCACCGACTGCAGGAAGTTGTACGCCATCACCGGGTTGAACACGTTCAACTCGAAATGCCCCTGCGATCCGGCAAACGTCAGCGCCGCCTGATTGCCGAACACATGCGCGCACACCATCGTCAGCGCCTCGCACTGCGTCGGGTTGACCTTGCCCGGCATGATCGACGAGCCCGGTTCGTTCTCCGGCAATGCAGGTTCGCCCAGACCCGAGCGCGGTCCCGACCCCAGGAACCGGATATCGTTGGCGATCTTAAACAGCGACGCCGCTACCGTGTTGATCGCGCCGTGGGTAAACACCATGGCGTCATGAGCCGCCAGCGCCTCGAACTTGTTGGGCGCACTCGTGAACGGCAGGCCGGTGATAGCCGCAATCCGCGCCGCCACGTCATCGGCAAACCCGGCAGGAGCGTTCAACCCCGTCCCGACAGCCGTTCCGCCCTGTGCCAGTTCCATCAAAGCTGGCATCGTCATCTCAATGCGCTTGATGCCGTTCTCGATCTGCTTGGCGTAGCCTGAAAACTCCTGACCCAGCGTCAGCGGCGTTGCATCCTGCGTGTGCGTCCGCCCGATCTTGATAATGTGCGTCCAGCCCTTGGCCTTCGCATCCAGCGCCGCATGGAGGTGCCGCAACGCAGGCAGCAGCTTGTGATGAATTTCTTCCGCGCACGCGACATGCATCGCCGTGGGATACGTGTCGTTCGACGACTGGCTCATATTGACGTGATCGTTCGGATGCACCGGCTTCTTCGACCCCATCACGCCGCCGAGCATTTCAATCGCCCGGTTCGAAATGACCTCGTTCGCGTTCATGTTCGACTGTGTACCCGAACCGGTCTGCCACACGACCAGCGGGAAATGATCGTTGAGCTTACCGTCGATCACTTCTTGCGCCGCCGCCACGATGGTCGCTGCGATCTTGCCATCCAACCCGCCCAGCTTCGCATTCGTCTCGGCAGCCGCCCGCTTCACGATGCCGAGCGCCCGGATCACGGGAACCGGCTGCCGTTCGGTGCCGATCTTGAAATTCCCCAAAGAGCGCTGGGCTTGCGCTCCCCAATAAACATTGGTGGCGACTTCGATGGGGCCAAAGGTATCGGTCTCGGTGCGCGTCGGGGTCATAGGGAGCTCGCGGGTTTTGACAAGATGGATCTGATCCTGCTTGCCCTAGCACTCTCCGCCCCAACCCTCAAATGCGACGGAAGTCGTCACATCGGTAAGATGCCCCCAATCATCCCCCGAAGCGATGGTCCTGCTTTGAGACTTTTTCAATGACAGGGATTGGAGCAGGTGGAGGGTTGCCAGCCGCGGTGGCGATTTTGGCGTCGATATTGACCGTTGGGCAGCCCTTCGCTTTCAAGGCAGCGTTATAGGCGTCCACCGCCGATCGTTCCAATCTGATTTGAGATAAAGCAGGATCGGCATCGCTGGCTGTTCCCGTCATCCGGGCGAACGCCACCGAAAGTGTCGGTGCAGGTGCTTCGGCGTTCGACTTAGATTTCTGGGATAATGCGGCAATCGCAGTTGTTCGTGCGTGAATCGCATTCTCGAGTGAATCGCAATGCCAGTTTTGCTCGGTCGAGGAGAGCGTGTAACCCTTGGCATCCAGCAACGATCCGGTCGTGACATCCTGCCCGGTCGCGCACCCGCTGAGCAGCGCAGCCGCAACGAAACTGGCCAGAGCAACACATCTGGCAGATACGGGACCAAGTTTGAGGACAGCCAAGTGAAATCTCGCGCGGTCAAGTCATGGCAACGGACTGAAAACAGTGACGCCGACAATCAACCGATTCGGGTGTTGGCCGCGAGGCGGCTTAACCACACCTGTGAACAGCTGCGTCTACAGAGCACATAAAGCCAGGATGCAGCAATTTGCAAGACGGCGGCTCGCCAGAAAGACTTGTTCTCCCAGCCAGTCCAATGTCCGTCGAAATATGCTTATTTCTTTCTGAACGCGTCCAGGCTGACCACCTGAGCCGACCCGCCATTGGGCTTTTCGCTGACCCCCGGCTTGGCGTCGTCAGTCATCTCAACGCCATCGGCCGGGGCCGGTGCAAGAGCTGGTGCCGGAGGCTTGGCCTTAGGCAGGCTCTGAACGGGCGCAGGCTTGGTGAGCGTGGACGGAGGCTGGGTTGGGACTGAACTCAGCGTTGCCGTCGTGGCCGGATCACGGCCGCCTGCATCGCGCTCCGAACGGGTTCTCGCCCTTGCCGCACGTGGCTTTTTCGGTTTCCCAATGGTCCGCGGATCGTCAACGTCGCCATCAAGACCATCGCCATCGGCAACGATGGGCTCTTCGAAGTGAAGCACGTAGCGCACGCTCGGATCGAGGAACACCTTGATTGCATTGAACGGCACCACAAGCCGCTCGGGGATCCCGTCAAACGTCAGCTTGACCTCGAACCGCTCATCGCTGACCGCAAGGTCCCAGAAGCGGTGCTGTAGGACAATGGTCATTTCGCTGGGATATTTTTCCCGCAGCCGCTTGGACAGGATCACGCCCGGCGCGCGCACATCGAACGAGATGTACAGATGATGTTCCCCCGGCAGCCCCGACTTGGCTACCCGCACGAGTACGGACCGCACAAGCCCGCGCAAAGCCTCGAGTTGGAGGCTATCGTAATCGATTGTCGCGTCTGCCGTCATGCCGTCTCGCTCAACCTTTTTTAGCAGCGCCACCCGCGCCATCAAACAACGCCACCAGCGCTCAGCCGCGCCTCCCGCTAACGAGAGGAGAAAGAAAGTGGAGGGCTTCCTGTTGCCCGGTGCCCTCCGGACCGCGCCTTACCCGGCTAGGGGCAAGGGCTTAGTTTCAGGCTTTTGGCACTGCATTAAGCAGCGACAGCGGCCTCAGCGTAGTTGTCATTGGCAACTATTCTGGATGGTCCGATGACGGTGGTACCATGCCGAACGAAAGATAGCCCTTTACACCCTCGTCGATCCTAGTTCGCCCCCATCAGAT
>JANLYB010000050.1:0-12575 GCA_031365425.1 Hyphomicrobiaceae bacterium | reverse complement strand
CATCAAACATGTGATGTCGGGCGTCAATCCGCAGGGCTGTCAGGCGTTCAGTTTCAGCCACCCAAGCCCCGGCGAACTGAAACATGACTTTCTTTGGCGCACGACAAGAGACCTGCCCGAACGCGGCCGGATCGGCATTTTCAACCGCTCCTACTACGAGGAGGTGCTGATCGTTCGCGTCCACCCGGAAATCCTTGCAGCCGAATCCCTCCCCGACGACGGTAAGGCAGAAAAGATCTGGGCCGGGAGATACCGGTCGATTGCCGGCCTCGAACACCACCTCCACGGCAACGGCACGCGCATCGTCAAAATCTTCCTCCACATCTCCAAGGACGAACAGAAGAGACGCCTCCTCGACCGGATCGATACGCCCGAAAAGAACTGGAAAATCGCCCCCTCCGACATCGCTGAACGCAAACATTGGAAGGCGTACCGCAAGGCCTACGAGGAGGCGATCTCGGCCACCAGTACCCGCGACGTGCCCTGGTACATCGTGCCTGCCGACGATAAAATGAGCGCCCGTCTGTTCGTCTCCCACATCATCCTGGAAACGCTGGAAGCCTTGGATATGAAATATCCCGAGACGACGCCTGAACGCCGCGCCGAACTTCTAGCTATGCGCGACCACCTCGAAAACGACTGACCTGCTCCGAGCACAATTGTGAGGGTACTCGTCCCGGCGGCGAAGCAGAAAGTTTAATCGTACAGCGAGTCCTTCGACGTTAAGCTCCTGAAAAAAAACGATTTTAGCGCCACCATTCAGATATGATGATCGGTTCGCTGGGCCAAATGCGGCATTACCCGCGCGCGTACCCTTGAGCGCGCGGCCATTTGCTGCAAATGTGCGCACAATCAGCCAGGAACCGGAGAGCCAAGCCGATGAACGATATCCCAGAAATCAAAACGCTCAAGGCGACGCGCTCGTGGGGCCGGGGTAAAGTCTTCGGCGATATCACGGAAACCATTGGACATACGCCGCTGGTGCGCCTCGCGCGGATCATGGCCGCCGCCAACACCACCGCCGAAATCCTGATGAAGCTGGAGTTTTTCAATCCGCTGTCGTCCGTCAAGGACCGCATCGGCGTCTCCATGATCGACACGCTGGAATCCCAGGGTCGCATCACGCCCGGCAAGAGCGTCCTGGTTGAGCCAACCTCGGGCAACACCGGCATCGCGCTGGCCTTCGTCGCAGCCGCCCGCGGGTACCGCCTGATTCTCACGATGCCCGAAACCATGTCGCTGGAGCGCCGCAAAATCCTCGCCCACCTCGGCGCGGAATTAATCCTGACCCCAGGCCCCGGCGGCATGGGCGCGGCCATCGCCAAAGCCGAAGAATTGGCAGCCACGACCCCCGACGCCATCCTCGTCGGCCAGTTCGTCAACCCGGCCAACCCGCGCGTCCATGAACTGACCACCGCCGAAGAGATCTGGGCCGATACCAACGGCAAGGTCGATGCCCTCGTTATCGGCGTCGGCACCGGCGGCACCATCACCGGCTGCGGCCGCATCCTCAAGCCGCGCAATCCGAAACTGAAAATCTTCGCCGTTGAACCAACCACCAGCCCGGTCCTATCCGGCGGTGAAAAGGGCCCCCACAAAATCCAGGGCATCGGCGCAGGCTTCATCCCCGAAGTGCTCCAGCGCGACGTGATCGACGAAGTCATTACCGTGCCGAGCGACATGGCCTTCGAAGTCGCGCGCATGCTGGCCAAGATGGAAGGTATCCCCGGTGGCATCTCGACCGGTGCCAACCTCGCCGCTGCACTGACGGTCGCCGCCCGCCCTGACATGGCCGGCAAAACCATCGTCACGTTCGCTCCCTCGTCTGCCGAACGCTACTTCTCCTCCGATCTGTTCATCGACCCGCCGAAGGCGTAGCGAACTCTATCCCTCACCCCAGGGGGAGAGGGTTGGGGTGAGGGGACTTGAAGTTCCGCGTCCGCCTCTGATCGAGTTAGCCATGACCCACCTGACGCCCGAAGAAATCCAGCGCTACAAGCGTCATCTTGTCTTGAAGGAAGTGGGCGGCGCGGGCCAGCAGCGCTTAAAGGCCGCGCGCGTTCTGGTGATCGGCGCGGGCGGACTCGGCTCGCCGATCCTATTGTATCTGGCGGCAGCGGGCATCGGCACGATTGGCGTCATGGACGACGACAAGGTCTCGCTCAGCAACCTCCAGCGCCAGATCGTCCACGACACGGCGAGCGTCGGCACAGCCAAGGTCGAGAGCGCCAAGTCAACTCTCGCCCGCATCAATCCGCATGTCACCATCGAGGCGATGCCGTCCCGAATCACGGCCGCCAACGCACTCGGCACTATCGCGAAATACGACATCGTGGTCGACGGCTCGGACAACTTCGCGACCCGCTATCTGGTGTCGGATGCCTGCTGCCTCGCCAAGCGCACGCTGGTGTTTGCAGCCGTCGGCCCCTTCGATGGCCACATCACGACGCTGAAACCGCACCTGACCAATGCTGATGGGCTAAAGTATCCGACGTACCGCTGCATCTTCCCCGAAGCTCCGCCGCCGGGGACGGTAGCCAACTGCTCGGAGGTCGGCGTCTTGGGCGCGACCGTAGGCGTTCTAGGAACACTGGCCGCGGTCGAGATCGTCAAGGAAATCCTGGAAATCGGCGAAAGCCTCGCAGGACGCCTGCTCATTTACGATGGCCTGGGCGGACGCTTCGAGACCGTCAACATCGGCTGGGACCCCGACAACCCCCTTACCGGCACAAATCCGACTATCCGCGACCTATCCATCCACGCGCCGTAGCGAGAACGCCCAGCAATCACGTTCAAGCCTGTTCGAAAGCAGGCGCACCGGACCAGAAAATCCGTGCGCGCAGGCTGACGTCTGCGGGATCACCCGATGTGAGTAGAGTGATGGAACGCTCCGCTGGACAATCAGCGACGTAATGCGGCCGCCGGGCGAGATAATCTTCGAAACTGTCGGCGACGACCACGGGCTGCGACAGCATCCGCGTGAACGGCGGCAGGTGACGCCGGAACAGATGCTCGACGAGAGGAAAGTGCGTACAACCCAGGATGGCCCGGTGCGGCGGAGCCCCGCCGGTCTGGGCAAGTAATCCTAAAACGCCGGCGGCTACCAAAGCATCGAGTTCAGTTTCATGCGCTCCAGCCTCGATAGCCCCGGCAAGCTCGCCGCATACCTGCTGCACCACCTCGACCTTAGGGCAGCGCTTTCGGATTTCTTCGGGGTAGACGCCGGACGCAACCGTGCGCGTGGTGCCGAAAACCGCGACGACGTCGGTATTGTATTTTTGCGGGTATTGGGGTGCCGTCACTGCCCAAGGCGTTTGCGTCGCCGCCTCCACCGTTGGCGCGACGATGCCCAGAATGTTGTGCGTGCCCTTCCAGGGCGATTGGGGTAGCCACGTCTGCTGCAAGCTGCGCGCGGCTACAGCGGTGGCGGTATTGCAGCCGAGCAGCACAAGCCGGCAACCACGCTTGAACAAGGCCTCCGTCGCATCCCGCGTCAGCGCAACCACTTCATCAGAGGGCCGGTTGCCATACGGCACGTTGGCGTGATCGCCGAAATACGTGAACGACAACTGTGGAAAGCGGTCAGTAAGAACGCGCAAGACGGTGAGGCCTCCAAGGCCCGAGTCGAAAACACCGATCATGCGCGCACTGATTTTCTAGCTATGACAAGCAACGGCAGCGATTAATCGCAGACCGTCTTGCACTCTTTGAATGGGCCGACGTAGTGGCACTTCTGCACGCAAACCGGTTCGCGGCGGCGATACTCGCGCTCGACTTCGATGCGGCGGCATTCGTGGCCATGGCGATGCCAGCCGAACCGGTCACGCTCCACATCGCGGTGGCAGCCGTGAGCAAAGGCGGAACCGGCCAACAGCGGCAACGTGGCAAGACCCAAGGCAAGAGCGGCAAGAGTTTTCTTCATAGTTTCCCTCGACGTTAGATTAACGCACGCAGATCCGTTACACGATGACCGACCATCGTGCAGCTGAAAAACGCAAGCGTCGCAAATCTCTCTCGCCGCTAGAGGCAGGAACGGTCAACGGAAAGCCTGAATCCTATTCCGCGGCTTCCGACGGGGTGCGGGCCGGTTTACCTTCGGTATCCAGCGCCTTGAGGCTCTCAAGTGTCGGCATCGACACGGTCGAATACCCACAATCGACAAAATGTACTTCGCCCGTCACTGCGCCCGACAGCGGCGACAGCAGGTACAGCGCTGAGCCGCCCACATCATCGAGCGTTGGCGTCTTGCGCAGCGGCGAATGATCTTTCTGGTAGTTGAAGATCAAGCGGGCGTCCGATACCCCCGCGCCTGCCAGCGTCCGCATGGGACCAGCCGACAGCGCGTTCACACGGATGCCTTGCGGCCCAAGATCGGCAGCGAGATAACGGACCGATGCCTCAAGCGCTGCTTTGGCGACACCCATCACGTTGTACGACGGCACCCATCGGGTCGCGCCGCCGTATGTCAACGTCAGCAGCGTTCCCCCGTTCGGCATCAGGTCGGCCGCCCGCTTGGAGATTTCTGTGAACGAGAAGCACGAGATCACCATCGTATTGGTGAAGTTCTCCCGGCTCGTGTCGGCATAGCGTCCAGCAAGTTCCCGCCGATCCGAGAATGCAAGGGCATGGACCACGAAATCGAGCCCGCCCCACTTCTGCTTGATCTCGTCAAACACGGCGTCGACGCTGGCCAGATCGCTCACGTCGCACGGCGCAATGATTTCCGAACCAAGCGACTGAGCAAGGGGAATGGCGCGGCGGCCGAATGCATCACCTTGATACGTGAAGGCGAGTTTGGCGCCCTGTCCGGCCAGAACCCGCGCAATGCCCCAGGCGATCGAGCGGTCATTCGCGACCCCCATGATGAGGCCGCGCTTGCCAGCCATTAACGGACCGGGAACTGCGATATCGTGTTCGGACATGGAACGCCTCTACGTTGCGCCGGAACCGGCGGCAGATTTAAAACAGGATCAACTCAGCAATTGCTATGCCAAAAAACGGTAACTTAAACACCGCCTTGGCAGTTAACCATTGTAACGCTTGAAAACCAATGTTGCATTGGTTCCGCCGAACCCAAAACTGTTCGACATCACACAGTTAAGGTCAGCGTCATCAATGCGCTTGCGCACAATTGGCATGTCGGCAAAAGCCGGATCGAGTTCCTCGATATTTGCGCTTTCGCAGATGAAGTTGTTTTTCATCATCAAAAGCGAGAAAATCGCTTCCTGAACCCCGATCGCGCCCAGAGAATGGCCCGTCAGCGACTTGGTGGCCGCGATTTTCGGCACGTTACCCCCAAACACCGCCCGGATCGCCTCGATTTCGCGTGAATCGCCGATCGGTGTCGCGGTCGCGTGCGGGTTGATATAGTCGATGTCGCAACCCAGGCCCTTGTTGTCGAGCCCCTTCATTGCGCTCTTCATGCAGCGGATGGCGCCCTCGCCCGATGGGGCGACCATGTCGAACCCGTCCGACGTCGCGCCATAACCGGCAACTTCGCCGTAAATCTTGGCCCCGCGTGCTTTGGCGTGTTCAAGTTCTTCAAGCACCAGTACACCCGCGCCGCCCGCAATTACGAACCCGTCGCGGTTCTTGTCATAGGCGCGGCTGGCGGTGGCCGGCGTATCGTTATAGCGCGACGACATCGCGCCCATGCCGTCAAACAGCACCGACAGCGTCCAGTCGAGTTCTTCGCAGCCGCCGGCAAATACGACGTCCTGCTTGCCCCACTGGATCAGCTCCGAAGCGTTCCCGATGCAGTGCGCCGACGTCGAGCACGCCGACGAAATCGAATAGTTGACGCCCTTGATCTGGAAGCTGGTGGCGAGAACCGCCGACGGCCCCGAGCACATTCCCTTCGTGACTTCGAACGGACCGACCTGCTTAGGCGTCTTGTTGCGCGCGGTGTCGGCAGCCCACACGATGGCGCGCGTCGACGGCCCGCCGGACCCCATGATGATACCGGTCCGCTCGTTGGAAACCGATGATGCCTCAAGCCCGCTGTCGCGAATCGCTTGATCCATCGCGATGTAATTCCAGCCGATGCCCGCTTCCATAAAGCGCTTGGGCTTGCGCGGAACGATAGCCTCCCAGTCGATCTGGGGCTGGCCGTGAACTTGGCTGCGGAACCCGAGTTCGGCATACTTGTCGGCCTTGACGATGCCCGATTTCGCCTCGCGCAAAGAGGCCGTCACCTCTTGGGTGGTGTTCCCGATCGAGGACACGATGCCCATGCCCGTCACAACAACACGTCTCATATCGCGCGCACCTTTATCGATCGTCTGGCTTTATGTATTGCGTTCACGTCAACCGCTGACTGCAGCCGGTTCCGGCTTCAACAGAACCCGCAGATCCTTAGCCGTGTAGATGACTTCGCCATCGGCGATCAATTGTCCATCGGACTCGGCAAGCTTCAACTTGCGCGCGATGACCCGCTTGATGTCGATGACGTATTTGAGGTGTTTGACGTCGGGCGTCACCTCTTTCATGAATTTGACTTCGCCGACACCCGACGCGCGGCCCTGTCCCGTAAGACCCGACCAGCCGAGGAAAAACCCGGTCAACTGCCACAAAGCATCGAGACCTAGGCAGCCCGGCATGACGGGATCGCCGGCAAAGTGGCACTTGAAGAACCAATCGAGTGCCGGATTGCCTGCAACCGTCAACTCAGCCACGATCTGGCCCTTGCCATGCGCGCCCCCGGTGTCCGAAATCGCCGAGATCTTTTCAAACATCAGCATCGGCGGCAGCGGAAGCTGGGCATTCCCCGGCCCAAACAGCCGTCCGTGCCCGCATTCCAAAAGAGCGGCATAATCGTAGCTGGAGCGCCGTTCGGCCATATCGCGTTGTCTTCCCTTCGTTTTGTCTTGCACGCCCGGTGCAAAACACGGCCCGCTTCGTGCCAGCGGGCGCGTTTAACTTACTTTTCCTCCTCACCTTCAAAAGGTAAAGCCGCCCACCGTCAAGCCGGTTAAGCAGTCCAAAGCCCGGACAACGGCGGAAATCCCCGGTCGTTAATGCCGCGCTGCCGCCTCTATTGCGGCCCCTGCCGCCGCCACGTATATTGACTGCATCATTCGTTGGAGGCGAACCGCCTCTTCGAACCGTTGGAACGCGTGTTACTATGACAGACCACACTGCCAAGGACGCGATAACGGCCACCGCCCCGCAGACGCGGGCGCGCGTGACGGCGCTGCTGCGCTCGTCCGGCTTGCGCCCAACACGCCAACGCCAACTCCTCGCCGAATTGCTGTTTGCCGAACATGATCGCCATGTCTCCGCCGAAGTCCTTCACGCCGAAGCCTTGGCCAAGGGCGAACACGTTTCGCTTGCGACCGTTTACAACACGCTCCATCAGTTCCGCAGTGCAGGGCTCGTGCGCGAGTTGGCGATCGATGCCTCGCGCGCCTATTTCGACACCAACACGTCGAATCATAATCACTTCTTTGTCGAAGCCGACGGCGAGCTCTTGGATATCCCCAGCGATACGATCCGCGTCGACGGTCTGCCCAAGCCCCCCGCCGGTATGCGGATTTCCCACATCGACGTCGTGGTGCGTCTGGTCCCGGACACGGAATAATACGAGATCTGTGAACGCCTGTAGGATGGGTTGAGTCCCCTGCGCGACTCCTTAGAAGTCCCTTTAGGGAAAACCCAACAACGTCCGGCCAGCGCTAAGGCTCTTTCACGCCTACTTCAAAACTTCCGCCTCATACACGCCCCACAGCTTCTTCTGCTGAACGTACCCCTTATACTTATCGACGCCGACCCAGCACCACTTGCCGTCGCAGGACAGCACGTTGGCGATGACGCCCGCTTCGACCTTGGCCACGAGTTGGGCTTTCTCGCTGTCGTCAGAAAACAGCGAAATCTGCGGCGGGGCGACTCCGGGCTTGGCCTCCCAAGGCTCGATCAGCGCCGTCCGCCGCCCTGACAGGAACGATTGCAGCACCCACCCAGACGCGCCATCCGCGTCGCGCACCTGCCGCCATCCCTCGAATTCCTTGATGATTTCAAGCGGCAACCCCTCGCGGTGATAAACCCAAACGGTGGGATATTCGGTCCCTGGCCCGCTGCGCAGATTGGCCCGCGACGGCTTCAGGCTCGCATACCGCGGCACGCTCTGCTTGCCAGCCGCAGCGCCATCGGCCGGCTTGGGCTCAGCGGCGGATGCAACCGTCCCGAGCGCCAGCAACATGGCCAAACCTGCCAAAACCGTCCAACCGGCGAGTCGCTCATGTTCTGGGTGCGGCGATGTCACGATCATTCTCGTTGTTCAAAGGTGCAGCGTAACGGTATCGTCGCTGTTGAATATAAACGATGCATCCTGATTCAATCGCGAGTTTGTTCGCGATATGGCCACCATCCACACTTAAACGCTTGCTCTTTCAGGCCCGTCGCGGAAATCACATCCGCCAAGCAGTCAAAAGAACTTCCATCCAGCCCGATCACGCTCTAGACAAACCTTACATCGCCGCGAAATTCACGCCCGATTTATAGTGCCCGACTGATCCTGGAAGACGAAATGCCCATCAATACAAAGCCGCCCATCGTCATCGTCACCCGCAAGCTCCCCGGCGTCGTCGAGGAGCGGTTGTCTGAATTGTTCGAGGCTCGCCTTAACCCCGACGACAAACCGATGAGCCACGCTGAGCTTATCCAAGCCGTCAGGACGGCTGATGTCCTCGTACCGACGGTCACTGACCGAATCGACCGGTCCGTTATCGCCCAGGCCGGCCCGCAACTGCGCCTCATCGCGAACTTCGGCACCGGCGTCGATAACATCGATCTCGACACCGCCCGCAACCGCGGCATCATTGTCACCAATACCCCGGGCGTCCTCACCGAAGACACCGCAGACATGACCATGGCCTTGATTTTGGCCGTGCCGCGACGCCTTTCGGAAGGCGCCGCCTACCTCAAGGATCACAAATCGAACTGGACCGGTTGGTCGCCGACCTGGATGTTGGGCCACCGTATCCACGGCAAGCGCTTAGGGATCATCGGCATGGGCCGCATCGGCCAGGCCGTCGCTCATCGCGCCAAAGCTTTTGGCCTGCAAATCCACTATCACAACCGCCGCCGCGTCTCGGACGGCGTCGAAAAGGAACTTGAAGCCACCTATTGGGAAGGCCTCGACCAGATGCTGTCGCGGGTCGACATCCTTTCGGTCAACTGCCCGCACACGCCGGCAACGTATCACCTGCTATCGGCACGCCGCCTGAAGTTGCTCAAGCCGTCCTGCTTCATCGTCAATACCTCGCGCGGCGAAGTGATCGACGAAAACGAACTGGCCCGCCTGATCGAAGCGGGTGCCATCGCAGGTGCCGGCCTCGACGTGTTCGAGCACGAGCCGTCGGTGAACCCGAAGCTGCTCGCGTCCGACCGTGTGATTGCGCTCCCCCACATGGGCTCGGCAACCGTCGAAGGCCGCATCGATATGGGCGAAAAGGTCATCATCAACATCAAGGCATTTCTCGACGGCCACGCCCCGCCCGACCGCGTCCATCCGGCGATGTTTTAAAGACTGCTCCCTCTCCCCACCGGCTTTGGTGGGGAGAGGGACCGCCGCCCGCAGAGTAAACACACCGTTAACAATTGTCCCGTAACCTGACAGGCATCACCATTGCCAGGGGGAGCGGGCCATGACGATCGAAACTCTTGCGACGACAGATCAGGATGTCATCGGCGCCGAGCGCGCACCCGCCGTTCGCGGCGAGCAGCCATTAGGCACCAATCTCGCAGCCCTGCTGGATCGCTTCACGGCCAGCGTGACCGATCCCAACGTCCACACCGTCGGCGACTTTGCCTCCACCGTCGGCGCGCTTCACGGCGAACTCAACATGCTCGCCCACCATTTCGGCGGCGGCATGCAACTGGTGGACGACGTCGACTTCGACGAAATCTTTCCCCAGGAAAGCACCGGTCTCGCCGCCGAAGAAGCACTCCAGCACCTGTGCTGGAAACTCAGCGCCTGATCTCACCGTCCAGCGCCCAAACCGGATTATCCGCCGTCGCTTCAAAGCGGTAATCGATTAACAGCTGCTCGCGCGGCGCGATAGTGCGCGTGGCAAACAGCGTGACGACTTCGCCCTCCGGCGTCTTCGTCCAAGTCCGGTCCGTATTCGGCGTCAGGGAATGATTGATCATTTCCATCCAGCCGAACACAACGCACGCCGAGCCGTCGGCATCATCCTCAAACCAAAAATGCGACAGCGTCGAGCCAGTCATCGTGGCGACCTCATGCGGCGGAATCCGGATGGTATAAAACACCCCGAGCGTCTCGCCGCTCGTAATCTCGCGCGCCGCAAACACCCCCCGCCCCATCGCCGGCGTCATCTTGACGGTGATCGGCAGAGCGGTTGAGGGAAGTGAAGCCATTTTCGAAATCCAATTAGCGCGGGTTCAGGGACTAGGTCCCTGGCCGGGACGTTTTGTGCAGCGATTGCAGAGCGAAAAGGCAAGAAAAAGCCGCCGGACGATAAATCCGGCGGCTCACTTAGTCTGAAGGCTTCAAATCATCAATCGCGGCGCGGGCGGCGGTTGCCGCCGCCTTCGCGGCGCGGCGGACGGGGCTCGAACACTTCTTCGGGCTCGCCTTCAGCGCGGGGAATTTCCGCGCCGGTCGCCTGATCGACGATCTTCATCGACAGACGGGTCTTGCCGCGATCATCAAAGCCCAAGAGCTTCACGAACACTTCCTGGCCTTCCTTCCCGACTTCGCCGACGGTCGCGGGGCGGCCGTTGGTAAGCTGCGAGATGTGGACGAGGCCGTCTTTCGCGCCGAAGAAGTTCACGAACGCGCCGAAGTCCATGATCTTGACGATCTTGCCCTTATAGACCTTGCCGACTTCCGCTTCCTGCGTGATCGACTTGATCAGTTCCATTGCCTTATCGATCGACTCTTTCTTGGACGCGGCAACCTTGATGGTGCCGTCGTCGTCGATGTCGATCTTGGCGCCAGACTGTTCGACGATGCCACGGATCACCGAACCGCCGGTGCCGATGACTTCGCGGATTTTGTCGGTCGGGATCTTGATGGTCTCGATGCGCGGCGCGTGCTCACCCAACTCGGTGCGCGGAGCCGTCATCGCCTTTTCCATCTCACCCAGGATGTGCAAGCGGCCAGCCTTCGCCTGATCGAGCGCGATGCGCATGATCTCTTCGGTGATGCCGGTGATCTTGATGTCCATCTGCAGCGAGGTGACGCCAGCGCTCGTGCCGGCCACCTTGAAGTCCATGTCGCCGAGGTGATCTTCATCGCCCAGGATGTCCGACAGGACGGCAAAGTCAGCGCCTTCCTTGATGAGACCCATCGCGATGCCAGCGACAGGACGCGGCAGCGGAACGCCTGCATCCATCAAAGCGAGCGAGGTGCCGCAAACGGTTGCCATCGACGACGAGCCGTTGCTTTCCGTGATCTCGGACACGACGCGGATCGTGTACGGGAACTGATCGGCGGTCGGCAACAGCGGACGGATCGCGCGATAGGCGAGCTTGCCGTGACCGATTTCGCGGCGGCCGGGCGAACCCATGCGGCCGACTTCGCCGACCGAGTATGGAGGGAAGTTGTAATGCAGCAGGAAGCGCTCTTTCTTCGTGCCTTCCAGGCTGTCGATATACTGCTCGTCTTCGCCCGTGCCGAGTGTGGCAACCACGAGAGCCTGCGTTTCGCCGCGCGTGAACAGGGCCGAGCCGTGCGTGCGGGGGAGAACGTGGACTTCCGACACGATGGGGCGAACCGTCTTCAGATCGCGTCCGTCGATGCGGCGGCCGGTCTTGACGACGTCGGTCCGCATGATGTCCATCTCGACCTTCTTGAAGGCATCGCCCAGCAGGGTCTTCTCGGCGGCGTCGCCTTCGGGAAGCTTAATGCCGTCGGCAATCGCCTTTTTGGCAGCGGCCACGAGATCCTGACGCTTACCTTTTTCAGGTGTCGAGAAGGCGGTGCGGAGCCCGGCTTCGGCAATCGCCATCACCTGGGCCTTGTACTTGTTTTCGCCCGGCGGTTCGAAATTCCAGGGTTCTTTCGCGGCAGCATCGGCGAGTTTGATAATCGCCTTGATGGCCGGCTGCATCTGCGCGTGGCCGAACATGACGGCGTCGAGCATCTGCTTTTCGGAAAGTTCCTTGGCTTCCGATTCAACCATCATGACGGCGTCGTGGGTGCCAGCCATCACGAGGTCGAGCGAGGAATTTGCCATCTCGTCGACCATCGGGTTCAGAACGTATTCGCCGTTGATGATGCCAACGCGGGCACCACCGATGGGGCCGAGGAATGGCAGGCCCGATAAAGTCAGGGCCGCAGACGCTGCCACCATGCCGAGGATGTCGGGATCGTTTTCCATGTCGTGCGACAGCACGGTCACGATGACTTGGGTTTCGTTGCGCCAGCCGTCAGCAAACAGCGGGCGGATCGGGCGATCGATCAGGCGGGAAACCAGCGTTTCCTTTTCGGTCGGACGGCCTTCACGCTTGAAGTAACCGCCGGGAATACGTCCGGCAGCATACGTCTTTTCCTGATAGTCGACGGTGAGCGGCAGAAAATCGATGCCGTCGCGCGGAGACTTGGCGGC
>JANLYB010000035.1:0-1988 GCA_031365425.1 Hyphomicrobiaceae bacterium | reverse complement strand
CTCGTTCGCGCTCGCTGGAAGGCATCGTGACGGCGAGATGATAATCGCCCTCCGGTGTCGCCATGCGAATTTGCCAATCGATCTCATCTTGGTGCTTGATAATCAAGCGGGCAGCGCGGCGCAGGTCGGCCTCGATCAGCTCGCGGAATGTTCGCGGTCTTTGCTGGAGCGGCTCCAAGAACGCGTTCCTCTCTTAGTTTTGCCGTCGTCGCTACTCGATCACTTCCTTGGCAGTAAATTAAGCTCTGCCACTTTCAGCACGACCAATTGTTCCACGACTTCGGCCGGCGTGCATTGCCGCCGCCGCGCTATCGCATGCACCCCGTCCCAAACATCATTGGCGAGTGGCACAGCTTTGCCGGCAACCTCTCCGTTGCGCCGCGCGGCGTTGAACGTTTCGAGCATCAACTCGACAACCTCGCCCTCCGTCACCTTTCGTATCTTGCCCTTGCATCTCTGCCGTTCAATCTGAATCTCGGCCTCCAACCTGAGCATCTCACCCTTGAAGTTATCGCGAACACGAACCGAGTAAACCTCAGTGCGGCCGCTCCGCTTTTGGGCCCCTGCATCTGCGCGATTGCCGTTCATGAGATCCAACTGGAGCGGTTCCGCGACAGCATCGCTTGCCGGTTCCGGCTGGTTCGTTTCGCCATTTTTGATCAAGTTCGAAAAGAGCTTCATGGCCCGTCCTGAGCGCTGGAACACAATTCATTCGATCATCAATTGACCATCCGGCGCACGAACGAAGCGCGTCGGGTCCTTCTTGTTTGGCGTTAGGTCAATGGCTGGGAGGATCTCGACAGGTGCCCGAACTGCCGTTGCCCTGCTGACGCATTGCAGCGGCAGCATCGCGAGAAAAAGACCAAAAGCTGCGCCGAGTTCGACCAATGTGGCGAGCAACACGACCATCATCGTCTGCACGTTCTGCAAGTGCAGACCCGAAAGCCGCGCCAGAAGACCGGCCTGCTGATCCTGTTCGAGACGTGCGCCTTCGCCGACCAACCTGTCGCTCTCGGCCTTCAACGCATTGCTGCGCTCCCGCAAGCGATCGCCTTCGACGGCCGATGCCAGCTCCATTCGAAGATCGCCCACAGTCTTGCAAAATGCCCGGCTAACTTCGACCGTCGCCTCTTTGCATTCATTGGAACTCGACCAGCGGCGATCCTGCTTGGACTTGAACAAAGCTTCTTCGATTACAGCGGAAGGCCGGGGTGTCCCGATGCGGCCAAGGCGGTCCTTGGATTCTTGGAGCTCTTGCTCAATTGCTGCGTAATGCCGCGAGACGGCCTCCCGCCCCCCGGTAACAGCGCCGTGCGTCGATGCTGCGAAACCAAGAGCGCTGAAAAACGAAAATGCCAGGCATCCGCAGAAGAACAGACTGCCGATAAGATACCCAAGCCGAATGCGAGCCGCCCAGGCCCAGGCAATCACGAGCGGCAACGTCGCCTTAAACACGTCGATCCCGATTGAAACCGCGCCAAGCACACGAGCCGTTGGGACATCTGTGCCCTGCCCCGACCAAAACGTGAAATTCATAAACATCGACGCCGCAACCAGCGCCAGTGCTCCTGAGCCGCACAGGAGCGCAATCAGCCAGCGCCCGAACTGGTCATGCATGACACAACTCCAAACTTTGACTAACGGACTCCGTGCACTTTCTCGTAAGCCGCGCGCATATCCTCAAGCAGCACGCACATGCGCTTGCCCCGGCGCTTGGCCTCGGCCTTGATCCAATCCTTGAGCTCAGGGGTCACGATTGTGGCAAATTGCACGTCGCGTCCCGTACTGCGCGAGATGCGGCCATCCTCGCCGCGGACCGCGCCATAGCTGTTGAGCGCGCGCTTCGCGTTGTCGTCGGGTGCCGGTGGCGGCAAGATCCGTTTGGCACCAGGCAGGGTGTTGAGTTTTTTGGTGCTCATTGGCTACGCCCTCCGCGATCCCGTTCTTTGCCTTGCTGTTGACCAATCATGCGCTGTAACCGCCGTTCG
>JANLYB010000254.1:0-8972 GCA_031365425.1 Hyphomicrobiaceae bacterium | reverse complement strand
CCAACGGCGTCACGTTCGAAGGCGGCGTGCCGTCGGAGCACGAGATCTATTTCTCGCTCACCGACTCCACCGAGTACCGGGCGCCGACGATGACGCTGACGCACCATGGCGGCATGGACATCGAGGAGCTCGACAGCAGCCAGGTGGCGCGCATTCCGTTCAGCCCGCTCACCGGCCTAAAGGCGTTCGTCGTCGCCAACGCGCTCAGCCATCTGAACGCGCCCAAGGAAATCATCTCCCCGCTGGTGCAGCACCTGCCCAATCTGTGGGATTTGTTCCACGACTACGGCATGACGACGCTCGAGCTCAATCCGATCCGCATGCGCGCCGACAAGCGCGGGCGTCTCACCCCCGTCGCCTGCGACTTCAAATGCGGCTTCGACCGGGACGATCCGCGCTGGCACCGGCTTGATCTGCCCGATCACTTGTTCACGGCCGACACGTCCGAGTTCGAGCGCGAGGTCAATCAGCTGCGAACCCACCAAGGCCAGTCGGACGTTTTCGTCATCAACGAAACCGGCACGATCCTCGCGCCGACGTTCGGCGGCGGAGCCAACTCGCTCGTCACCGAAGTGCTGGGCGAGGCTGCAATCATCTCGTCGGATTTCGGCGGCAACCCGCCGTATGAAAAGATGAAGTCCGTTGCCCGCATCTGCTTCAAGCACTGGCTCAAGCAGACCAACGTATTCTTCATCATCGGCGGCAAGTCGAACAACACCGACATCTTCGAGACGTTCCGCGCCATGGGCGATGCCTTGCGCGAGCACTTCAGCAAGCATGGCCCGACGCCGCTGTACGTCGTGGTCGGGCGTGGCGGTCCCAACCTCGTGCGCGGCATGGGCGCGCTCGCTGAGGCCTGCGACAGCCTCGGCGTTCCGTATCGCTTCTTCGGGTTCGACAGCGACATCTCCGAGGTCGTCAACTACGCCAAGAAAATCGACGATTGGATGATCGCGGGCGGACGCGCGCAGATCGCGGCCAAACTTGGCCTGAAGCCCAACGCCTGAGATAGGGAGACATAGCCGTGTTCAAGAAAAATGGTATCGACGGATTTCCCTACTATCTCGGCGTCAATTCGCTCGACCAGATCGCAAAGCGCGAGGATCGCGTGTGCGTTCTCAACATCCTGGGTGGGGAATCCAAACAGGTCACACCAGTCAGCCACGCCTTCTCGGGCGGCAACATCGCGTTCGGCACGTCGCCTGGCCGCAGCGGGCAAGTCCTGCCGACGCCTATCGGCGATATCCCCGTCTTCAATAACGTCCGCGAAGGTCTCGATGCCGGCCTGACCTTCAACACCGGCGTCGTCTACCTGCCGCCGTCGGGCGTGCGCGATGGCGTCGCCGAACTGGTGCGCGTCAACGATAAGCTTGAGAAGATCATCATCGTCACCGAGAAGATCGCAGTCCACGACGCGCGTGAAATCCGTGCGCTCGGCCAGACCTACGGCATCGACATTTTCGGCGGCAACTGTCTGGGTATGGCCGACAGCTGGAACCGCGTTCGAGTTGGCGGCGCACTTGGCGGCGACCATCCGGATGAAGCGCTTATCAAAGGGTCGATCGCACTCCTGTCCAACTCCGGTAGCTTCACGACGACCATCGCTCAGTATCTGGGAACCGAAGGCTGGGGCACGACCACGGTCGTCTCGTCGGGCAAAGACGTCTACATCCACTACGCGGCGCGTGATTTTGCCCATGCCCTCAAAAACGATGATCGCACGAAGGCTGCCGTCCTCTACGCCGAGCCGGGTGGCTACTACGAATACGGAGTCGATTTCGGCAAACCCGTGGTGGCCTGCGTCGTCGGGCGCTGGAAATCCAAACTGACGCGCGCGGTCGGCCATGCCGGCGCCATGGCAGGGTCGGGCGACCGGGCCGAGGACAAGGAGCGCTGGTTCATGGAGGCGTTCGGCGTCGACGCCATCTTCACGCCCGAACACCCGGTCGTTTCCGCCAAGGGTGCCGTCGTCACCAACATCGCGCACATCCCGGTGGCTTTGACTGCCGTGATGAAGCTCAACGGGATCAAGCCGGACTTCAAGAGCAAGGGCAGTCTATCGCTGAAGCCGTGGATCGTGAACGACCAGGGCATCAAGCTTCCAGACGCGCTTGCCTTGCCGGTGGTCGAAGCGCTCGCGCCCTACAACGTGCAGATCAAGGCGCTGCAGACGCAGATTGGCGCCGTGATCCCGCGCCAGAACATGAAGGACAAGTCCGGCGCGACCGTCATGGACCCCAAGACGCAGGTCACCAGCGTTCACGGTTTCTCGGTTCTCGACCTTGCGCTCCAGCCGCTCGAAGCAAACTTCGCGTTGCCGCTGGTGCATGAGATCGCGACCGAAAACGACCGCGCCATGCTCGACATCGCAGTTGCCGCCGAAATCAACCTTGTCGGCGACAGTGCGCTGATGGCGGCGGAAGCTGCACGCGAGGCTGGCAATTCGCCTAACACCGTGATGGCGGCAGCAGCCGCGATCATCGGACCCAAACGTGTCGAACGCGCGCTCGCCTGCTCCAAAGCCCTCATCGAATTGTTCGCACACTCAGGCTTGCAGGACAGCCGCGACGAGGCCTTCGATACCTCTAAGATCAAGCTGGACGCAAAGACCAAAGCTCTGTTTGCCGTCCCCGCGTCTGAGGAAAACGACCCGCGCCCTGAGGCCATGCTCAAGGCAGTGCGGGCGCGCGGCGGCAAGTCGCTGTTCTTGAAATTCCTGGAAGCCCAGGTTGGACGGCTGTCGCGCGATGCGATTCTGGCTGCAATCTCCACGACTATCGCGTGGGGGCCCTTGATGCGCAAGCGTATCTCCAGGCTCACCGCCGAAACGCTGCCCTGGTACTTGCGTCTCTATGGTGTGATGATCGGCGCATCGATCCCGGCCCAACACCATCAGCATGGCAGCCTCTGGGGCATTCCGCGCGATGAGCGGTTTGGTCACTGGTCGATGGCGGATTTCCTATGTCTGGCTCTCATCGGGCGCAAGCCAACGGAAACTGAATCGCGGCCGCTGCAGATCCTGATCGGGTTGCTGATTTCCAATGGTCCGGGTGCCATCACGGCTCAAGGAGCCAAGGGTGCCGTCGCAGCCGACGGTCCGCAAACGCCCGGCCGCGTGCAGATCAACAAGGCGATGATCGGATGTCTCAGCCACTGTGGCTACAGCCACGGCGGCAACGGCTTCGAGGGCATGGCCTTTATCTTGGAGCAGTTCAAGGACACGGGCCTAACCGACCCGACCGACCCCAACCACGGGATCGGCTTGAAGGGCATGGCGACCAGATTTGCCGAGGCCTACAAGGAGGAAAAGACTCAATCGAAAGAGTCGGGTGCCAGCGAGCCGCGCGCATTGCCGGGCGTCCATCACCCCATCTTCAAGGGAAAACCCATCAACTACGATCCGCGCGAGCGTTTCATTGCCGAGTTCATGGCCAAGCGCGGCGATTATAACGTGTTCCACGCCTATTACCGCGAGCTCGTGCAGGCGCTCTACGACACGGGCGCAACACGTTACGTGTTCTGCGTCAACGTCGATGCGGTAATCGCGGCCTTGCTGCTCGCCGTGCTCTGGAAGGACTACAAGGCGGGCGTGCTGACCGAGAAAGACCTCGAAACTGCCGCATTCAATGTCTTTCTGTATGGCCGCATGATTGGTGCCGCAGCCGAGATCGACGACCATCTCAATCGAGGCCGCAATATGGATACGCGCACGCCGCAGGAACAGTGCGCCTTCGTCGTGTGAGGACGGGACAGGCATGACATCAGTTGCAAATCAACCGCGCGGACTGCTGATGACGCGGACGCTCGCCATGCCGGCCGACGCCAATCCCAGCGGCGACATCTTTGGCGGCTGGGTGCTGTCGCAAATGGACCTTGCTGCGGGCATTTGTGCTGGCCAGCGCGCCCACGGCCGCGTTGCCACGATCGCCATCGAAGCGATGAAGTTTATTCGCCCAGTTCATATCGGCGACGTGTTGTGCGTCTACGCAGACGTTGAGCGGGTTGGTCGAACCTCGTTGGCGATCCACCTGGAAGCCTGGGCGCTGCGGCAACGCATCGGCCAGCGCGACAAGGTCACCGATGGCCTTTTTACTTTCGTCGCCATCGATGCAGACGGAAAATCGCGTCCCTTGCCACCGCAGGCTCCGGTTGGCGAAGAGCCGGAGAACGACTGATCTCATCAAAGTGGCTTTCTTCCGCGGAGCGTCATTAAGTCAGGATCGGGTTCATCGGCCTGGGGCCGTCGCGGACAATTATCCAGATCTCACCGATTGGTCCGGCACGCGGCGTGTTGGAGTGCGCCAGCACGATCGCATGCGCGAGGGATTCGAGATCGCGCCAGATCTTAAGCGCCAGATTTCACTGGGACGCCTTTTTCAAACCATCCAGGATGTCCTCAACATCCATCCGTTTGCGATAGTCGGGATCGACGAAACGCGCCCTCACAATGCCGTCTTGACCGACCACGAAGGTTGCTGGAATGGGCAACAGCCAAGCGTCATTGCCGTTGAAGGGTAAGATGTCCCAACCGGCGGACTTCATCGCGGTCTTCATTTCCTGCCCCACCCAGATCGCGAGATTGAGTTCAAGCGCATAGGCATTGTCGAGGTCGGTCAGGATCGAATAGGGCGCATCTGCGTCTGCCTTGAACTTCGCCGTGTACTCCTGCAATTCCGGCGTGATGGCGACAATCTGGCCGCCGAACGTGCCGGCCTCGCCGTGAATGGCGGTGAGGGCACTGGCGTTGATACGGCAGTAGGGGCACCAATGTCCCCGGTGCATTGCGATCGCCACAGGGCCGTTGGCGAGCAATTGGTCGAGACTGACAAGGTGCCCGCTCTCGTCAGGCAGAAGAAACGATGGCATTGGTTCGCCAATCGCAGGAGTTGCGCTGCCCGCGCCGCTCTCCGTCAGCCGCTTGACCATTGCGTCGACGGTGGCTGCAAACTGCGGGCTGAGTGAACGGACGTCATCGGCGAACGACTGCAAGCGTTTGTCGAGCGGCGCGTCCATTTTGCGGCACCGCTCGGTCGAGGCTTCCAGGATCTCTGCAAACGATGGTGTCGTCATGCGTCTTCCCCGATACCAACGGACGGCGTTGCTGCGGATGACACGGATAAGCATAGCATTCTGCCCGTCTGAGCGTCACTCCATGTCGATCGTGATACGCGGTAGCTATCGAATCCATGCAGTCTGGCTATCGCCGCCACGCGCGCCATTTTCGGGAGGATTGCGGTTGGCCGAAGCAGGCTGCGCCACAACCCCGTTCGGATCGTTGGCTGCCGGTTCAATTTCTTGTCCGTTCCGCCCAAAGCGCCCGTCCGCATCGGGCTCATGAAGAATGACGCCGGCCAGCGGATCGCACTTAGCCTGCCACGGCGCTTGCGCGATGGCCCGGCGGGCCGCCTCATAGCCAGCACTCCAACGCTGGCTGATGCCGGAGGGACTGAAATCGACATCCTTCGTGTGATCCTCGTTGACGAGTTGCGGTGCCAGCAGGCGGACGACGTGCATGCGCGACGGACACCCGTAGGCGGTCAGCTCCCGCACTTCGTCGGAGTTGCGAACCGCCTCTGGAATATAGTCTCCAAGCTCATTGATCACATGCCGCAAACGATGGAGTTGCTCCTGGCGGGCGATATGGCTTGTGACCCGGCTTGAATACTGGATGTCCTTTTGCCGGTGCAAAACCTCCTGGATCGTACTTGGCTCGGCTCCAGTTGGGTTCCACAGGTGAACCGCGAAGATCAGAGAGTCACGGCGCGGATGGTCCTCGAAGATCGCTTCAGTCGGCGTGTTGGAGAGGATGCCGCCGTCCCAATAGAGTTCACCGTCGATGCGCACCGCAGGGAACGCAGGCGGCAAAGCTCCGGATGCCATGATGTGCTTGGCCGAGATCTTTGTGTCGCGGCTGTCGAAGTAGCGCATACGGCTCGTACGAACGTGTGCGGCGCCCACCATCAGTCGCGGCTTGCTGGCGTTGATGAGACTGAAATCGACGAGATCGTTCAGCGTTCGCTCAAGAGGGGCTGTCGAATAGTACCCCGCCGCATCGGCACCGAGCGGCACATGCGCGCCGAGGAAAGCGGCCATGTTCGGCTCGAAGAAGCCCGCGATGCCCGATGTCAGCGTGCGCCAGTAAGCAAGGGAGGGCGTGAGGAGCGGCGAGACCAGCCACGAGGGCCATTCCTGTTTGTGCGCCATGCGCTGCCAGAAAGCTTCGAGCGCCTGCAGGCGGTTGCGCGGTTCGTTGCCCGCGATCAGCGCTGCGTTGATCGCGCCAATCGAGGTGCCGATCACCCAGTCGGGTTCGATGCCGGCCTCGTGAAGCGCCTGATAAACCCCGGCTTGGTACGCGCCGAGTGCCCCCCCGCCTTGGAAGACGAGAACGATCTGTCCTGCCGTATTTGCCGTGTGTTTCCAATGGGACGTCATGGGGCTCTCCTGACTGTTGACCGTGGGTGTTTGGGCGTTACTTCGCAGCCACGCTCGATGTGATCGACGCGATGACCTGCGTTGCCATCTTGAACTGGACATCCCGGTCGGTGATGGCGTGACGGTGCGCGATCCAGGTGAAATCGGTGTAGGCGGCAAAGACCTGACCATCGTCATCCTGACTGACGAGCAACCGGACCGGCCAGTCGAGCCCGGCGAGCGGATTGGATGTGATGAACTGGGTCCCCAGCCGCGGGTTGCCAAAGACGATCAGGGTCGATGGGCGCAATGCGATGCCTGCGTCGGCTGCAAGTTTCGATTGGTCGACGTTGATGAAATGTTTGATGTTTTTGGCAGCAATATCGGACTCGATGCGCTTGATCGTTTCAGCGAAGGGATAGGCGCTTTTGACTTTCACGATGCCATCCGCGCCAACCGGAAGTTGGCTTTCGACGGCGAACGCTCCGGTGGACAAGGCGAGCGAGAGAACGGCGGCGATCCGGCTTGATGACTTCAACATGGTGGTCTCCTGTCATGCTTAGAGTGGCGGTTGAGCGGGTTGGAGGGAGGGTTGGGCGAGGCGCGTCGTAAGCGCCAAGGCAAGTGCGAGCGAAATCCCGATGGCTGCTACGCACGCCGTCCATCCTGTGGTGTCGAAGACGCGGCCCAACATGGCAGTCCCCGCGAGTCCGCCGAGATAGTAGGCTGCGAGGTAGAGGCCGCTCGCAGCACCGCGATTGGTGGTGGCGAGCCTGCCGACGAACCCGGTTGCGATAGCCTGCGCGGCAAAGGTTCCCGCCCCGACCAGCGCCAGACCGGCGAGCACCCCCGGCAAGGAGGGCAGCAACAGCAGCGGCAACCCGATGAGTGCGGCGGCGAAGGCCAAGCGGATCGCCAGCACCGGACCGATAGCCTTGGCCAAACTGCCCGCAAGCGGGGTCAGGATCAAAGCCGGAAGAAACACGAAATAGACGAACCCAAGCGACATCTGGCCAAGCGATAGCGGAGCGCGCACGAGCACAAAATTGACGTAGGTGAACGTGCCGATGAAAGCGAACAGGATGAGAAAGCCGATGCCGAAGGTGGTGGCGAGAGCCGGGTTGCGGAGATGGTCGAGCCAAGCAGCGGGCATGCCTTGACAGCCGGTGCCAGCCTTGGCTGCAGGGCCGTCGCGGTCTGGCATCCCCATCATGGTGGAGGCTCGTTTCAACGTGATCAATACCAGCGCTGCACCGGCAAGATTGAGTACGGCGAGCACCACGAAGTTGGTCGCCAGACCGAAATGGTCGGTGAGGGCAGCGGAGACGAACCGCCCAATGAGGTTGCTCGCGACGTTGCCGGTCACATAGGCGGCAAGTTCGGCGGCGGCACCGTCCGGGCCGGCGTTCTCGGCGAGATAGGCCAAGGTCAACGTGAAAGCCGCCGACATAAACACGCCTTGCACGATGCGCAGCGCGGTGAAAGTGGCGAGATCAGGCTGCAACGCCAGCAGCGAGGTCGGTATGGAGAGAAGTGTCAGGCTCGCGACGATCCCGCGCCGCCGGTCGATACGGTCGCTGACAAGCGCCACGAGGATGCCGGCCGCCGCCATGCCGATGGTGCTCGCATTGACGGCAAAGCCGGCCGCCGATGGGCTGACGTGATAGGCCGCCGCAAGTTTCGGCAAAATCGCCTGCGCTGCAAACAGGTCGATGAGCGTCAGAAAGCTGATGACGCCAATCGCAACCCGCCGCACGAGAGGGTGATCTGGACTGACCTCGGCTGGATAGATCTGAGCCGTCATGGCTTGGTGTAAATCGGCCATACGAATGCTCCGTGTTAACCGGGCGGGAGACGCGTGGCGCGGCAAGGGAGGAAGCCGCCGCCACCACGCGCGGATGGATCGGGCAGACGGGCGCCCGGCTTCACATCATGTGATGGTCGGTGCGGTCGGCGACGATGTCGGTCGACAGCAGGACGACAGGTTTGCGGGTGTGGTTCTTCCACCAGTGCTGCGTTGTGTGAATCTCGGTCGCAACCTCGCCCGTGCGATGCGTGATCGGTTCCGCGCAGGTGCTGCGGTATTCAACGATGGTGCCCGAGACGATGTAAATGATCGCGGGGCGTTCGCCGTGGCTGTGCCAGGCCACCGTTCCGCCGGGCTGAACCACCAGCTTCCTCAAGCGGAACTTGTGGTCGTTGATACGGGGGCCTTCGTTGGCAAGATCGATGGAGCCGATCACCGTGTCGGTGACGCCTTTGTTCATCGTCGCACCCGCCTTCTGGCCATCCGCCGTCACTTTGCCAGCGGGGCATTCGCCTGCACTGGCAGCACCCGCGGCCAGCATTACGCCGGCGGCTGTCAGAAGGCTCGCAATCGTCTGCTTGGTCTTCGTCATCGTGTCATCTCCTTGAGTTCGCTGAGCTGTTGGCGAGCCCCATTGGTTGAGGCCACGAGGGAGATGATGACGGCGAGTGGCACGAAGCGGAAATACCGTCTGGCTCTAGTAACGATGTCCGGTGACTATGCTCAATTGGATGGCGAGCCAAAAAACGGC
>JANLYB010000026.1:0-16714 GCA_031365425.1 Hyphomicrobiaceae bacterium | reverse complement strand
CCCATATTTACTTGAGCAAGTAAATCCCCTGGCTCCTTTTAGCTTTCTAAAGCGGGAAACCGACGGATCGTCAATTTGGGTGCGCGCCGAACGTCGCCTCGGCAATTGGCTCCAATTTGGCACTGCCGCGTCACGATTGCTCGCCAAAATCGGCGTAACCCTCTGAAAAGATTGGTGGAGCTAAGCGGGATCGAACCGCTGACCTCTTGCATGCCATGCAAGCGCTCTCCCAGCTGAGCTATAGCCCCATTCCATCATTCCCCGTTGGAAGGGTCGAACCGGCGCGGCTGGAAAGCGTGCACCGGAAGAAGCGGTTCATTAGGCGGTTCGTTTGCAAACTGCAAGCGGCAAGTGTGTGAAATATTTGCGGGCTGGAGCAGACGGTGGATCGCGACGTGCGGTTGGTGCGCGAAGATCGCGACTTTCATTGATTTGTTGGAAGCTTTCACAAATTCGCGACAAAGCGCGCCGGCTGCGCTATAGGCCCCAACCATGCGTGTCATAACTTCTACTGCCGATCTGCAGAATGCCTGCGACGTACTCGCGAAGTCGAGTTTTGTCGCGGTCGATACCGAATTCATGCGCGAGACCACGTTCTGGCCGATCCTATGCCTCATCCAGATGGCCAGTCCGGATCTGGAGGTCATCGTCGATCCGTTGGCGCCTGGGATTGATCTTGCGCCGTTTCACGCCTTGATGATGGACGAAGGGATCGTGAAGGTTTTTCACGCCGCCCGTCAGGACATCGAGATTGTGTTTGCCCAGACCGGGAAAGTGCCCAAGCCGGTGTTCGACACGCAGGTGGCGGCCATGGTGTGCGGGTTCAACGAGAGCGTCAGCTACGTGAACCTGGTGAAGAAGGTCACGGGTATCGACCTCGATAAGTCGTCGCGGTTTACGGACTGGAGCCGCCGGCCGTTGACGCTGGGGCAATTGACGTATGCGCTGGCCGACGTGACACATCTGCGCGACGTGTACCGGTATCTTGAAAACGAGATGGCGGCGGGTAAGCGGACCGAGTGGGTTGCCGAGGAAATGGCGGAACTCACGCATATATCCACATATCAAACCTTGCCCGAGGATGCTTGGAAGCGGTTGAAGCTGCGGGTCAAGAACCGGAAGGCGCTGGCTATCCTGATCGAGCTGGCGGCGTGGCGTGAGCGGCTTGCGCAAGGGCAGAACGTGCCGCGCGGGCGGATTTTACGCGACGAGGCGCTATTTGACATTGCCAATCAGGCGCCGACGACGGCGGACAAGCTTTCGGAACTGCGGACGCTGAGCGACGGTTTTGCGCGGTCGGCGCGGGCGAAAGAGATTTTGGATGCCGTAAAGCGGGGGATCGAGCGCGATCCCAAGACCGTGCCGCCGCTCAATGTGTCCGCGCCCATGTCGGCGGAGGCCAATGCGACGGTCGAGCTGTTGAAGGTGCTTCTGAAGGCTGCGGCTGCGCGCCACCGGGTTGCGCCGCGGTTGATTGCCGATACCGATGAGTTGGAGCAGATCGCGTCGGAGAATGCTGCGGACGTGCGCACGCTGACGGGCTGGCGGCGGATCGTGTTCGGCGAAGATGCGCTGCGGTTGAAGCAGGGGCATCTGGCCTTGACTCTCAAGCGGGGCGAAGTGGTCGCTATTGCGGCCGAGCCGGTGGGCGTTTGAGCGACGGAAGCTGAGGGCGTGGGCGTTTGAGGAGGAGATTGGTTTTTCTCCCGAACAAACAGGATTTGTGCTCATGGCTCGGATGACGCTCGCCGCGGTTGTTGGCTTTTCACTGATAGTGTTAGGTGCTCCGGCGTGTCTGGCCCAGGGCTCGGCGGCTCCTCCCCCGTCGCCGGTTGTCGCGCAGCCTTCGCCACCGCTGGCGGATGATGGTGGCGGGCATAGGGCCGGTAGGGCTGCGTTGGATGCGTGCCGGGGTGATATGAAAACACTGTGCGGGGGCGTTGCGCGCGGCGGCGGGCGCAAGTTCGCCTGTTTGAAGGACAATCAGGTGAAGTTGTCGGCTCCGTGTCAGGCGGCGATCCAGACGGTGCTGGATAAGGGCGGGAATCGCGGTCCAGGCAAGGTTGGCGGTAAGGGCGGCGGGAAAGCAATGGCGGCTTGCCGGGCCGATATTGCCAGCGTGTGTGCGGGCGTTGAAAAGGGCAAGGGCGGAGTCGGGATGTGTTTGCGGGAGAATGCCGCGAAGTTGACCCAGCCGTGCCAGACGGCTTTGGCGGAGCAAAAGGCTTTGCAGCAGGCTATGCGGCTTGCGTGTAAGGGCGATGTGGTGGCGTTGTGCGGAACGGTTGAAAAGGGCAAGGCGCGCCGGCAGTGTCTGCAGGAGAAGCAGGCTCAGGTGTCGCCCGGCTGTCAGCAGGCGTTGGCGGCGCTGCCGCAGCGGCATGGGAAGCGGTGAGGCCGGAGTGATGGCGTGTCGAAGTGTAGGGCGCAATAGCCGCTTTGCGTATTGCGCCGTTTTAGGGCTGGACTCGCGGCAGGGCAGCCGGTGCAATACGCAATGCTATTGCACCCTACGGGCTCCCGTAGTTTCAAAAAGTTATCCCCGCGGGTTGGATGCGAACTTATTCTGGCAGTGTCTCGTTGCAACGAGGGGCGTCAATCCGGAGGCGGTCCATTTGGTGGCAACAGCGAATGTTAAAAGCTGCGGCTACGCCATAAATCTTGCAGGAGCAGCGCCACAAGTGCTCTCTACCCCACTCGGACTACCCGCGCGCTTGACGCGCTGCTTCTCTCCTCGATCTTTGTCAGATAAAGGATTGGCTCACGTTCGTTGTATCGGCAATAGGCAACAAAAAAGGCGCGAGGTGCTTCGCGCCTTTCATATTTCAAGCATATTTCACAGTGGCTCGAATAGGTGGGTCGGGTCTTAGGACTTCAGCTCGGTGATGCGATCTTTAAGCCGGAGCTTTTCTCGTTTCAACCGAAGTATCTCCAGATCATCGGTACTTGGCCGGGCCAAGGACTCTGCGATTTTGCGCTCAAGAAGCTTATGCTTCTCGGTAAGCTCTGAGAGATGAGTCGATAGTGACATCCAATCCTCCGCTAGCCATTTCAACCTTCGTTTGGTCCGGCGCTCGCGCCGGGCCGCATTTGCGGCCTCGGCCCACGGATAGGGCAACAGTCAGGCGAAAGCTTCCGTGGACCGGTTCATCATGCTGACAGAACTGTGATTCACTGTCCATTGCGCGGCGCATCAAATTTGACGGCTCGTGAAAAAATTGACTAACCACTTCGTTCAATTTTTCGCTACTGCAGCAGTGCGGTTGCAAAATCGGGGTTGTCTGTTTTACTGAAAATGCTCGTTTTTTTGCTTTTGCGCGGTATCTTCGCGCGAACCGATTTCCACTTCGCGGGAAAATGCTCATGCTGGCTTGCTTGCGGCTGAAATCGCGACGATAGTCCGCCCGCACGGGGGACTGGTTGGTTATTTCAATCATTCGAACGCCAGGGGCGGCGGACAGTATGGCACGGCAAGACGAACGCGAATTGCGGGACGAACTGATCCGGTTGCGGGGAGAACATCGCGATCTCGACGCCGAGATTGCGGCGCTTGAGGCTGCGGCCGTGACGGATCAGCTGCATATCAAGCGTCTGAAAAAGCGGAAGCTTGCCATCAAAGACCAGATGACCAGCCTTGAAGATCAATTGCGTCCAGACATTATTGCCTGAGCAACGTTTCGATCTCAGCGTCGTGCACCCTATATTGGCGAGATGGGTGTCATCGAAACAATGCAAGGCTTCCCGCCGGTTGAGACGTGGTTGTTTCCCAAGCCGCAAGGGTTGTGGTGCGAGCCGGGGCAGTTTTTCATCGATCCACGGGTGGCGGTCGACCGGGCCGTGATTACGCACGGGCATTCCGATCATGCGCGTCCTGGCCATGGTTGCGTGTTGGCGACTGCTGAGACGCTTGCGATCATGAAGGTGCGGTATGGCGAGGGTTGTGCGGGTTCGTTTCAGCCGCTGGCGCTGGGCGAGGCAATTGCGGTGAATGGGGTTGGCGTGCGGCTTGTGCCGGCGGGGCATATTCTAGGGTCGGCGCAGGTCGTTTTGGATTATGCCGGGCAGCGGGCGGTGGTGTCGGGCGATTATAAGCGGGCGGCGGACCCGACGTGCGTTCCGTTCGAGGTTGTGGCGTGCGATGTGTTCGTGACGGAGGCGACATTCGGGTTGCCAGTGTTCCGGCATGAGAAAGCCGAGCACGAGATTTTACGGCTGATGGCGTCGATCATTGAGCAGCCGGAGCGGGCGCATCTGGTCGGCGTGTACGGGCTGGGGAAGTGTCAGCGGCTGCTCAAGGTGTTGCGGCTGGCCGGGTTCGACAGGCCGATTTATTTGCATACGGCGCTGGTGGGGTTGACGGAGTTGTACCGGGAGTTCGGGCAGGACTTCGGTGATGTGCGTCCGGTGATGGAGGCGGCGCCGGAAGAGGTTGCCACCGCGCTGGTGTTGTGTCCGCCGGGATCAATTGGGGATCGCTGGTCGCGCCGGTTTGCCGATCCGGTGACGGTGTTTGCCAGCGGGTGGATGCGCACGCGGGGACGGGTCCGCCAATCGGGGGTGGAACTGCCGCTGGTGATTTCCGATCATGCCGATTGGCCGGAGCTGATCGATACGATCGTGGAGACCGGGGCGAGCGAGGTTTGGGTGACGCATGGGCGGGACGATGCGCTGGTGCGGCAGATGGAGTTGATGGGGATCAGGGGGCGGGCGCTCGCGCTGGTGGGGCGCGAGGATGAGGGGGATTAGGTGGCGGTCTTTGAAGTGATTGTGCCCAAATTGAAAGATGCTTGGGTCCCGGCCTTCGCCGGGATGACGAAATAAATCAGGTCTGTTTGCTGATCTGAATTGAAAGTTTCTGATGCAGTTGTTTGCGGAGTTGCTGGACCGGTTGGTGTTGACGCCGTCGCGCAATCGCAAGATCGCGCTGCTGGTGGAGTATTTTGGAGTCGCGCCGGATCCTGATCGCGGGTGGGCGCTGGCGGTGTTGACGGATCAGGTGCCGGTTAAGATTTCGCTGCGGAAGGTTTTGCTTGAGTTGATGAGCGAGCGGACCGATCCCGTGCTCTACAAGCTGTCGCGGGACTACATCGGGGATACGGCGGAGACGGTTGCGTTGTTGTGGCCGGAGGCTCAGTTGGCTGAGGCTGGGTTGAAGGAACTTGGGCCGCGATTGGGGGATGTGGTGGCCGCGTTTCAGGGCGTGCCGCGCGGGAGCGTCAATGGGTTGCTGGCCTCGATTCTCGACCGGTTGGATGCGCGCGGGCGATGGGCCTTGCTCAAGTTGCTCGGTGGTGCGCCTCGCGCCGGGGTATCGGCGAGATTGGCCAAGGTCGCGCTGGCGGAGTGGGGCAAGCGCGATGCGGGCGAGATCGAGGAGATCTGGCACGCGCTGGACGCGCCGTTTGTCGAGTTGTTTGCGTGGTTGGAGGGCAGGGCGGAGCGACCGGATCCTGGGACGAAGGCGATGTTCCGGCCGGTGATGCTTGCACACCCAATCGAGGAAGCGGAATGGGACGGGCTCAAGCCGGACGACTTGGTTGCCGAGTGGAAGTGGGACGGTATCAGGGTGCAGATTTCGGCCAGGCCGGATGACGTGCGGATGTTTTCGCGGGCCGGCGATGACATTTCGGCGGCGTTTCCGGAAGTTTGTTCGGCGTTTCTGGGTCTGACATGTGTGGTCGATGGCGAACTGCTGGTGGTGCGGGAGGGCGTCGTTGCGCCGTTCAATGATCTGCAGCAGCGGCTCAATCGGAAAACGGTGACGGCCAAGATGCTGCGGGATTATCCAGCGTTCGTGCGGTTGTACGATATTTTGTTCGACGGCGAGGACGATCTGCGGGCGCTGCCGTTCGATGCGCGGCGGGTGGGGCTGGAGGCGTGGCACGCGCGGTATGCGCCTCGACAGTGCGACGTCAGTCCGCTCATTGCGTTTGAGAGCTTTGATGAGCTGAACGCATTGTGGGGCGGCGCGCGGGCGGAAGCGATCGAGGGCTTGATGCTCAAGCGGCGGGACAGCGCGTATCTCGCGGGTCGTGTGAAGGGTCAATGGTACAAGTGGAAGCGGGCGGCGCTGACGCTCGATTGCGTGCTGATGTATGCGCAGCGCGGGTCGGGGAAGCGGAGTTCGTTTTATTCCGATTATACGTTCGGGGTTTGGCGCGACGGTGTCGATGGGGCGCGGGAATTGGTGCCGGTCGGGAAGGCGTATTCGGGGTTTACCGATGCGGAGTTAAAGGAGCTCGATAAGTGGATCCGGGGCCATACGGTCGAGCGGTTTGGGCCGGTGCTGAGCGTTGCGCCGGGGATGGTGCTGGAGATTGCGTTTGATGCGTTGCACCGCTCGGCGCGGCACAAGTCGGGCGTTGCGATGCGATTTCCACGCGTGCATCGGATCAGGTGGGACAAGCCTGCGGATGAGGCGGATACGCTGGAGACTGTGATGGGGTACATGTAGGTCGGGTTGAACCCCTTGGCGAAACCCGACAACGTTCTTGGCTAAAGTGTTGGGTTTCGCAAGTGAGCTCAACCCAACCTACGAGCTACGCCTTTTCGGCGTCAGCGGTCGCAAAGGCGGCGCGGGCGGCGGAGAGGGCGGTGAGGGCGCGGGGAAAGCCGCCGTAGATCGCCATTTGCATGATGACTTCGATGATTTCGGTGCGGGTGCAGCCGACGCGCAGCGCGCTCGCGATGTGGATCTCAAGTTCGTGCTTGCTGTCGCCCAAGATGGTGAGGGCTGAGATGGTGGCGATCTGGCGGGATTTCGGGTCGAGGCCGTCGCGGGCGTAGATGTCGCCATAGGGGAAGCCGACCAGCATATCGGCGAAATCGGGGGCGAACTCGCGCAGGGCTGCGACGTAGCCCATGCCACGTTCGCCATGGATGCGGGCGAGGGCTGCTTCGCCACGCGCGTGGCGGGTGGCGGATGCGGGATCGTTGTCAGCGGTCATGGGCGCTTCCGGTGTGCGGGACTTCCAAGCAATGATGGCCGGGAAATGTTGGGCGATGGTTCTAGAGCCGAGCCGGGCATGACAATCACCATGGACTGACGCGGAGGACTAAACTTTGAATTCGTCGATTTTGGCGAAGGCGGTGCGGAGGGCTTCGCCCCAAGAGGCCGAGAGGTGTTTGAAGTATTCGTCGTCTTCTTCGATGCGCTTGACGCGGCGGACGTCGAGGGTGTCGCGTTCGTAGACCAAGATGTCGATGGGCATGCCGACGGAGAGGTTCGAGCGCAGCGTGCTGTCGTAGGAGAGCAGGATGAGTTTGGCGGCTTCGCCTAAACGCATCTTGGTATCTGCGACGCGGTCGAGGATGGGCTTGCCGTATTTATGTTCGCCGATCTGGAAGAACGGGGTGTCTTCGGTCGCTTCGATGAAGTTGCCTTCGGCGTAGACCTGAAACAGGCGCGGGCGTTCGTCGCCGATCTGGCCGCCGACAATGAAGTTGGCGGAGAAGCCGGCTTTGGTGGCTTCCAGCGCTTCGCCGTCAGTTTTGCGGACTTCGCGGATGGCATCGCCGAGGGAGCGGGCGACGCGGAACATGTTGGTGGCGTTGAAGATCGTCTGCTTTTCGTCGTCGTCAGACTCGAGCTGCTCGTTGATGAGGCTAACGACAGCCTGGGTGACGGCGAGGTTGCCGGCTGTCAGCACAACAATCACGCGGTCGCCGGTTTTGCGCCAGAAGTGAAGTTTGCGAAATTGGGCGATGTTGTCGATGCCGGCATTGGTTCTTGTGTCGGCGGCGAATACCAGCCCGCGCTCCAAACGAAGCGCTACGGCGTAGGTCATGGGCGGGCGCTCCAAGCGGAAAGATCTGGTCCGGTTTAGTTTGAAGCGGGTCTTATTTCAATGGGTTGGGTTAGGGCTATGCAGGCTGGGTCGCTTTGAAGGTCCAACCTGCATGATGCAGCCGGTCTCACGTCGTAGGAGCGCCTTTTTTCGCTGCGGCCGGGATCGTCTGCTGTTGCTGCTGTTGTTGCTGGCCTGCGGCAGACTGGGACTGGCTTTGGGATTGCTTTGCGGATTGATCGACGACCTCGACATGGACGTCGAGGGTTTCTTTGACGCTGCTCGCGCCTGAGGGAATCGGGCGGCTGCCGCGGATGGGGCTGGCGGAGGCGGAGTCGAGGCCGGTGGCCAAGCGTACGAAGCGGTCGTCGGGGCAGACGAGGTTGGCGACGTCAAATCCGACCCAGCCGAGATGATCGACGTAGGCTTCGGCCCAGGCGTGGTGGGCGGCTTCGGGGCCTTCGGCACCGGAGAGGAAGTAGCCGTTCACATAGCGGGCGGGGATGGCGAGGCTGCGGACGGCGGCAATGAAAACGTGGGCGTGGTCCTGGCAGACGCCTTTGCCTTGGGCGAGCACGTCTGCTGCCGGGGTGAGCTGGCTGGTGGAGCCGGTCTCGTATTCGACGCGTTCGCGTATCGCATCCATCAAAGCATGGAGGCGGGCAAGGACGGTATCGGCGTTCGTCTTGGAGGCGAGGTCGCGGATGGCGGCGTCGGGCGTGGTGGCCGGGGTTTGGCGCAGGTAAATGCGGTTAGGCGACGGGTCGTTCAGGCCTTTGACGACGCCGGCGCAATCCGTCGTTTCGACGAGGCCTTGAGCGACGATTTCGATTTCGTTGTGGGGGAGATTGCAGGCGACGAGGGATGCGGCGTTGCCGAAGCTATCCGTGAAGTGGACGGCCTTCTCGATACAGGGCGCTTTGACGGACCATTCCTTCACGGTCTGGCCGACGAACGACGGCGGCGTCAAACGCAGGGTCTGGATCGCATACTTGGCGGGCGCGTCGTAGGTGTAGCGCGTCTGGTGGCGTATTGAAATCAGCATGGGGGGCTCGACTGCCAGTCCTCATCCGTTGAAATGATACGCTTCGGCGACTTGGCTTGCGAGCCATCCGTTGCGACCGGTGAATTCGAGCAGGAACTCGTGGAGACCTGCGGAGAAGATCTGTTGAACGGTGCTTTCGGCCAATTGCTGGGCCGTTTCCGTGGCGTGTATTTCGCAGGCATGCGTGGTGCCATAGAAGCGGCCAAGATCGTTCAAGGCCGTCGTGATTTCGTTGTAGCACGAGCGAAGGGACCGCGGCATCTGCGGGTTCAGGATCAGGAACTCGGCGATGTGGGCTGGCTGATAGTTTTCCTTGTAGACCCAGCGGTAACTGCGATGGGCGGTCACCGATCGCAGGATGGCAGCCCATTGAACGTTGTCGACGGAGCTGCCGACGAGTCCGATGCTGGGCAAGAGGACGTAGTATTTGACGTCGAGGATGCGGGCGGTGTTGTCGGCACGCTCCAGGAAGGTGCCAAGCTGGCTGAAGCAATAGGTGTCATTGCGCAGGATCGTATTCAGCATCGCACCGCGATAGAGGGCTGAGCGCTGTTTGACCCAGTCGAGCAGCTTTGGAAGTTCCGTGCCTGAGGTGCGTTGCGGGTTAAAGCCCGAATATTCGATCCAGGACGTATTGATGCTTTCCCACATGTCTCGCGTAATCGCCGTGCGCTGGGCGCGAGCGTTGCGGCGGGCGTTGGCAAGGCAGGTCTGCACGCTCGACGGGTTGGTTTCGTCAAACAGCAGGAAGTTGACGACGTTGGCCATTTCGGCCTTGTCGTACTTGGCATAATACTGATCGACGCAGCCGGCGCTGGCGAGCGTCGATTGCCATTCCTGATTGTGGCCATCGCCTTCGCGGGGCAACAGGAACAGGCGGTAGCCGACTTCGGTCAGGCGGGCCATGTTTTCGGCGCGCTCGATGGAACGGGCGAGCCAGAATAGATCGTTGGCGGTACGGCCTAGCATCGGGAATATTTAATCCTGCAAGATCCAAGTGTCTTTGGTGCCGCCGCCTTGAGACGAGTTGACGACGAGGGAGCCTTCTTTGAGCGCGACGCGGGTCAAGCCGCCGGGCGTCAGACGAACAGAATCGCCAACGAGAACGAACGGGCGGAGATCGAGATGGCGGGGCGCGATGCCTTTGTCGACCAGGGTGGGGCAGGTCGAAAGCGCTAGCGTGGGCTGGGCGATGTAGTTGTCCGGGCGGGCTTTGACTTTGGCGCGGAACAGTTCGTGCTCGGCTTTGGTTGCGGCGGGCCCGACGAGCATGCCGTAGCCACCCGAACCGTGGACTTCCTTCACGACCAGTTGTTCGATGTTTTCGAGAACGTAGGCGAGATCATCGGACTTGCGGCAGTTGTACGTCGGCACGTTTTTGAGGATCGCCGGTTCGCCCATGTAGAACTGAATGATTTCGGAGATGTAGCTGTAGATGGCTTTGTCGTCGGCGATGCCGGCGCCGGGGGCGTTGACGATGGTGACGCGGCCTGAGCGGTAGACGTCGAACAGGCCTGGTACGCCGAGCAAGCTGTCGGGGCGGAAGACGAGCGGGTCCAGATAGTCGTCGTCGACGCGGCGGTAGAGGACGTCGACGCGGCGCAGGCCCTGCGTGGTTTTCATCTGCAGGGCGCCATCCAGCACTACGAGGTCGTGGGATTCAACGAGTTCGGTGCCCATCTGGTCGGCGAGGAAAGAGTGCTCGTAATAGGCGCTATTGTATTGGCCGGGTGTGAGGACGGCGATAACGGGATCATTGTCGAGGTTGGAGGGCGCGACGGAGACGAGGGTTTTCAGCAGGCTCTCGGGATAGGAATCGACAGGCGCGACGCGGTTTTTGGCGAACAGCTCGGGGAAGAGCTGCATCATGGTTTCGCGGTTTTCCAGCATGTAGGAGACGCCGGAGGGCGTGCGCGTGTTGTCCTCGAGGACGTAGAATTCATTCTCGCCGGTGCGGACGATGTCGATGCCGATAATGTGGCTGTAGATTCCGAGCGGGGGCGTGACGCCCATCATCTCGGGCACGAAGGCAGAGTTATTGATAATCAGCTCTTCGGGGATGCGGCCGGCCTTTAGGATCTCCTGGCGGTGGTAGATGTCGTACATGAAGGCGTTGAGCGCGCGGACGCGCTGCTCGATGCCAGCCGATAGGCGGCGCCATTCGTTGGCGGCGATCACGCGAGGGATGATGTCGAACGGGATGAGGCGTTCGGAGGACGAGGGGTCTCCGTAGACGGCGAAGGTAATGCCCGTGCGCCGGAACAGGCCTTCGGCGTCGCTGCGTTTGGCGCGGAGGGCCTCGAGCGGCTGGTTTGCCATCCAGTCTGCAATGCCTGAATAGGGCGCGCGTGGTCCGCAGGGTTCAGCGGATGGATGTCCGTTCATTTCGTCGAAGCAGATCGCCACGAGTCCCCCTAGTCAGTTGTGCACGCGACCGCATCGCTTCGACAAAACGGTTGCTGTCAGGCAGCCCATCGTTGGCGTCGCAAACGGCAGGCCAGTTTGCCCCAACGGCAGGTGCGCTGGATTGGGGACATGAAACTGCGCTTTGCGCTCGATAACAAGTCCGAATGCGTGCCTTAGTTTCAATCGGACGCCTAGAAATTGTGCACGTTTGCTCAGGCAGGTGGACCGGAGAGGTTGCTTGACGTGAGCAACGAGGCCAGTGCGAGGCCGAGAAGGGCCATGGTTGCTGCGGCGATCCCTAACGTTGGGGATTGTCCCAATGCCGAGAAGCCTAGACCAAAGATTGGTGCACCGGATGCTTGGCCCATGAAGAAACTGAAGGCGTGGAGCGAGACGGCGGCGCCGCGTGCGGTGGGGGCCAGTTCGGTTGCCTGGGTCTGCAACGAGTTGTGGATCATGTAAAAGCCGATGCCGATGACGACGAAAGCGGCCATCTCTTGCGGCCAAGTCAGGTGCAGTGCGCATAGGGCAAGACCGATGCCGGCGACCAAGCCGCCGACGCGGATCATATTCATCTGGCCGCCGAGTAGCTTGAGGATTTTGCGGACGAAGATCGCATAGACGACGCCACCGATGGCAGCTCCTGCGATGACAAATCCGGCTTCCTTGATGGAGCCGGCACCGCGAGCTTCGAGGAGCGTTGCGACGTGGGGGAGGAGGCCGAACAGGCACATGCCGCCAATGAAGACGGCGGCATAGCAGATCTTGGCGCGCGGATTCTTAAAGACGAGCGTGTAGCCTTCGATGATGGAGGTGAGGTTGAAGGGCTTGCGCACGACTGCTTGACGCGGTGTGAGGTAGCGGCTTGCGATCAGGGCCGCGCCGAGGATGAGGCCGCAGCCGATCCACATGACGGCGCGCCAGCCGAGTTGGCTGCCAACGATCCCTGCACCGACCGCGCCGGTAAGCTGGCCGGTCAACATTGCAACGAGCAGACGCGAGAGAGCGACCTGACGTTCGGCTACACCGACGCGGTCGCCGACCATGGCGAGGGAAACGGGAACTGTCCCGCCGGCGGCGAAGCCCGCCATGATTCGAGCGGCGAACAGCATCTCGGGAGAGGTTGCGACTGCCGACAAAACGAGAGCTACGGTCAGGACGATCAGGCAGGCTTGGATGATGCGCGCTTTGCCGATGGCGTCACCAAGCGGGCCCAGGACCGGCTGACCGAGGGCATACGGGAAGGCGAATGCGGAGGCGAGGAGGGCCATGTTTTCGGGACGTGCCGCGAAATCGCGAGCGATGTCGGGGATGAGCGGGTCGACCATGCGGATGATCAGGGCGGCCGCAAAGCAGCACAGCGACAAGGCGACAAGAAAGGGCATCGTTGGCCTGATGGTTCGCTCGGAGGATGGGAAGGGCAGGAGTATGTTTTATGGAAAGTGTGCGTAGCTAGTGCATCAAGCTGTAGTTTCACACGACGTCTGAGTTAGACTGAATCAGGCTAGATAATGCAACATTGCATTGCCGCTTTTGCCCGCGGTGAGCGCTGGGGACCTATTCGCAAAACGGGAGGCTTGTGAAATGAAAAAGCCCGGCACGCGGGTGCCGGGCTCTCTTTTCTTTCAACGAGCCGACCTGAAGAAGATCAACTCGCCGAGTCCGGCGCTTGCACCGGCGCCTCTTCGGCGCTTCGGCCACAAGGGTGGCCGCTGAAGGAGGCCAAGCCTTGTGGCCGATTGCTACTTAGAACAAGCCCTCGATCTGGCCCTTGTCGTTCAGCTTGATGAAGTCAGCTGACGGTTTCTTGGGAAGGCCGGGCATGGTCATGATGTCTCCGGTGACGACGACGACGAACTCTGCGCCCGCCGACAAGCGAAGCTCGCGGATCGGGACGATGTGGCCCGTGGGAGCGCCGCGCTTGTTGGCGTCGGTCGAGAACGAGTACTGGGTTTTGGCCATGCAGACCGGCAGGTGGCCGTAACCGGCGGCCTGGAGATCCTTGAACTGGGTTTCGACCGAGTTGTCGCACGCGATGTCGGCGGCGCGGTAAATTTCCGTGGCGATCATTTTGACCTTGTCGCGCAGGAGCATGTCGTCGGGGTAGAGCGGCTTGAAGTTCGCCTTACCGCTTTCGGCGACGGCGACGATGTGGTGGGCGAGAGCTTCCGTGCCTTTGCCGCCATCGGCCCAGTGCGAGCAGAGGAAGGCCTTGGTGCCCATGGATTCGGCTGCGGCCATGACGGCCTGGATCTCAGCTTCTGTGTCGGTGACGAAGCGGTTGATGGCGACGACGGCTGGAACGCCGAACTTGGCGATATTTTCGATATGACGCTTGAGGTTGTCGCAACCTTTGGTGACGGCTGCGACGTTCTCGTGCTTCAGGTCATCCTTGGCAATGCCGCCATGCATCTTGAGGGCGCGGACGGTGGCAACGATAACGGTGGCAGCCGGCTTGAGGCCAGCTTTGCGGCATTTAATGTTGAAGAATTTTTCAGCGCCCAGGTCAGCGCCGAAGCCTGCTTCGGTGACGACGTAATCGCATAGTTTGAGTGCGGTCTGGGTCGCGAGAACCGAGTTGCAGCCGTGGGCGATGTTGGCGAACGGGCCGCCGTGGATGAAGACGGGGTTGTGTTCGAGCGTTTGGACTAGGTTGGGCGAAAGTGCGTCCTTGAGCAGAACGGTCATCGCGCCATCGCCGTTGAGATCGCGGGCGAAGATAGGCTTTTTGTCGCGGGTGTAGGCGACAACGATATTGCCAATGCGCTTCTGCAGATCCTTGAGATCGGTTGCGAGGCAGAAGATCGCCATGATCTCGGAGGCGACGGTGATGTCGAAGCCGTCTTCGCGAGGAAAGCCGTTGGCGGTGCCGCCGAGGGAATTGACGATGGAGCGAAGGGCGCGGTCGTTCATGTCCATGACACGGCGCCACGCGACACGGCGCTGGTCGATGCCAAGGCTATTGCCCCAGTAGATGTGGTTATCGAGCAACGCGGAGAGAAGATTGTGCGCGCTGGTGATGGCGTGAAAATCGCCGGTGAAGTGAAGATTGATGTCTTCCATGGGCACGACTTGGGCGTATCCACCGCCCGCTGCGCCGCCTTTGACGCCGAAACAGGGACCCAGGGATGGCTCACGCAGACAGCTCATCGCGCTCTTGCCGATGCGGTTCAATCCGTCGCCCAAGCCGACTGTCGTCGTGGTTTTGCCTTCGCCTGCCGGGGTGGGGCTGATCGCGGTTACGAGGATTAGTTTTCCATCGGGACGGTCTTTGAGGGAATTGATAAAATCGAACGAAATCTTGGCCTTCGTAGTGCCGTACGGAACCAATGCATCGGCCGGGATGCCGACCTTGGAGGCGACCTCTCCAATCGGTTTCATCTTGGTTTCGCGTGCGATTTCGATATCGGATTTGACCACGTCCACGTTCCTTCCCTACAAGCTAAGTGGGCTTATACTTTGTGCCTACAGCTTTGGGCATACGGCACGCTTGTATGAAGGCCAATAGAAATTCGTACAGCGAAGAGAACACTATTCGCTGGTGCAACATTTTATTGCGGTGCACATTGGAATTTTTGTCAATTGGCGTCGTTTTGTGACCATTGCGCTAACGATCGTGTAATCTGCCGTTGCAGGGATTTAATCTCACTGGTATAAGGTATACCAGCCCGGGGATTGGGCAGTGTCCGGACCTTTTGGGTCCGCTTCATACTTCATCCCAGGACTTAACGCCGCACGAACGCTGCGAAACATCTATAAATCTTGGGGAAGCGCAATATGGCATCGACGACAATGGAGAAGCCCTCCCAAAGGGTGAGCGACGTTTTTAGATGGACCCAGTTAATACTGGGCATCGTCTGCATGGTTATGATTGCCAACTATCAGTATGGTTGGACACTTTTCGTTCCGGAAATTGAAAAGACGTTTGGCTGGAAGCGGCCTGATATCGCCATCGCCTTTACGCTGTTCGTGCTCTGGGAAACCTGGCTCGTGCCGGTCGAGGGCTGGCTGGTCGACAAATACGGCCCGAAGATCGTCGTTTTCGTTTGCGGCATCTTTTGCGCGCTTGGCTGGTATATGACCTCGAAGGCCACCTCGCTTGGCGGTCTGACCGGCTATTACGCCGCTATGATCATCTGCGGTATCGGTGCTGGCGGTGTTTATGGCACCTGCGTTGGTAACGCTCTCAAGTGGTTCCCCGACAAGCGCGGTCTTGCCGCCGGTCTTACAGCTGCAGGTTTCGGCATCGGTTCGGCCTTCACGGTCGAACCTATCCAGGACATGATCCAAGCTCGCGGTTTCCAGGATACGTTCCTGATCTACGGGATCGTCCAGGGTGCCATCATCTGCTTGCTCGCCTTCTTCCTGTTTTCGCCAAAGCCGGGCCAGACGCCTGCTGCAAGTCTTAAAAACAACGCCAACGCGCAGTCGCGCCGCAACTACGAACCCGGCGAAATCATCGGGACCAGCACGCCGGTCGTGCTTGGAGTTTTCCTTGGTGCTGCTGCCTTGCTTTCGGTCTTCTATCTCGGGTTCAGCGGATATTTCAGCCCGAGCATCAAGCCTTGGATTCCGGTTCTGCTGACGTTCGCCATCATTGCGGCGGGTATCATTGTAACCGTGCGTTCGGGTGAGCCAATCTTCATGCTCATGTATGTCATGTTCGTGATGGTGGTTGCTGGAGGTCTCGTCGCAACGGCCAACCTCGCCTCGATTGCTAACGACTACGGTCTTGCAAAGACGCCAGTAAACATTCTTGGTATTGCACTTCCTGCGCTGACGTTTGCGCTCACGATCGACCGGTTCCTGAACGGGATTACGCGACCGATCTTCGGGTGGATTTCTGACCGTGTCGGTCGTGAAAATACGATGTTCTTCTGCTTCATGCTCGAGGGCGTCGGCATCTATCTGTTGTACTTGTTCGGTAAAGACCCGTTCTGGTTCGTTATTTTGACCGGTCTTGTGTTCTTTGCGTGGGGCGAAATCTACTCGCTGTTTCCGTCGACTTGTACGGATACGTTCGGGACCAAGTTTGCTTCGGCCAACGCTGGTCTGCTCTACACCGCTAAGGGCACGGGCTCGCTGCTGCTGCCGCTTGCCAATATGATGCAAAAGGACGGCGTGCCGATGCTCGGCGTGCCGGCCGGAAGCTGGGACTCGGTTCTGCTCGTCGCTGCTGCTGCGAATATCCTGGCCGCTGTGCTAGCGCTGTTCGTGCTAAAGCCCTGGCGTGCCCGCGTGGTTGCCCGTTCGGCTGCAGCTTAAGTCTTCACAATCTTGACGACGAAGGGCCGCTGCATTCGCAGCGGCCTTTTTTGTTGGGAGTTGGGAGTTGGGAGTTGGGAGTTGATCAGGCGGACGCTTGGCGGGCGTTGCGGCGGGCTTGGACAATGAAGCCGATCAACAGGACGATAGCTGCACCGATGACGCCGCCGGTGTGAAGAATGGCGGACGGCGCGAGTCCGATTGCTTGGGC
>JANLYB010000006.1:0-16642 GCA_031365425.1 Hyphomicrobiaceae bacterium | reverse complement strand
CCGGCGCGAGCGCCGGATTCGACGCTTGCGGCCTCCTTTAGGCCGGAAGTGTCGCAACAAGGGAAGCGGCCAGCCCTTTGCTGGCCGAAGCGCCGAAAAGGCGCCGGCGCGAGCGCCGGATTCGACGCTTGCGGCCTCCTTTAGGCCGGAAGTGTCGCAACAAGGGAAGCGGCCAGCCCTTTGCTGGCCGAAGCGCCGAAAAAACAAAAAGCGACGACGGAAATCGAAATTACGCTCCGTTGTCCACAAATACCGCTCCGAGCGGAAGACATTTGATTAAATGTAATGTAACATTTGACAGTCGAGACGCGTCATTCCCTTAGGATTACGGAGGCGATCATGACGGTAGCACGCAAAGAAAATGTCGGGCTTTGGACCTTGTCGGTGCTGTGTGTGCTGGCTCTGGTTTTCATCTGACCGGCACCCGCCCGGTTGACCCAAGCGGATGCCGCGCGCATCCGATGCCGCAAGTTATTGTCTTGCGCCGTTGATTGCTTAACCTTCGAGCTTCCATTGACCGCTGGTCGCACGGCAGGCAACCCCCTCCGCCTTTTTCGAATTTGAGCCCGAGGTCAGGATGACCACGACATGCCGGCATATTTGCCCCTGGCCGTCCTTGAACGACGTCATCGGCTGAACCAATCCCGAAAGACGGCCGTTGTTACGATGCCAAATGTAGCTTGCACCGTCGCCCACTTCGCTCAGCGCAAACTGCACGCTTTCCAGGGCCGCAATCTCGTCGCTCTCGTCCAGCATGACCGGCTGGCTGATCGCGGGCATTTCGGCGAACTTGGGCCGCACCCAAAGTTTTTCTTTGGGGCCAGCGCATCCGCAGGTGCTGTCGCCGGTTTGGGGAGGTTTGTTTGACTTGGGTTCGCTCGCCCGTGCGAAATCTGGTGCAATAAATATGAACACCGTCGAAGCGAAGGCCACCGCCGACGCCGCAGCGACGGGGAATAAACTCGTGTGCTGACGCATGAAAAGACTCGCAAACAACTGAGAACACAACGACCGCCCCGACGTGGGACAACTCTTCTTCGCAGCATGCCGGGGTAAGGTTAAACTGGCGTTACGCGCCGCACTGGTTTGGTGTATTTCATAGAAAAAGGACGACGCTGTGGCCGATAGTGTAACGACAACCGCCGAGCAGGACTTCACGCAAGCGCCCGAGCCCTTTACCTTGTTCGGCACGTGGTTTGAGGATGCCTCCGCGAGCGAAATCAACGATCCCAATGCGTTGTCTCTGGCAACGGTCGATGGCCACGGCCTGCCCAACGTCCGCACCGTGCTGATGAAAGGCCTCGATGGTCCGGGCCGCGCTGACCGGGGGTTTGTTTTCTATACCAATACGTCGAGCACCAAAGGCTGGGAATTGCTGTCCAATCCCAAAGCCGGGATGCTGTTTCACTGGAAGAGCCTGGGCCGCCAAGTGCGCATTCGCGGCAGCGTCGCGCTCGTATCGAATGAAGAAGCCGACGAATATTTCGCCTCCCGCCCGCGCGGCAGCCGCATCGGTGCCTGGGCGTCGGACCAGTCCAAGCCCTTGACGAGCCGCAAGGAGCTTGAGGATTTCGTCGCAGCCCTCGAAAAACACTACGCCGAGGGTCACATCCCCCGGCCGCCCCATTGGACCGGCTTCCGCCTGACCCCGCTGGAGATGGAGTTCTGGCATGACCGCCCGTTCCGCCTCCATGACCGCATCGTCTTCACCCGGCCAGATTCCAAAACGCCCTGGGAAAAGACCCGGCTATACCCCTAAGCATCGCACACGCACCGCGCCTATCACCCTCCTCAGTGCTTCCCCGGAATTTGACGCGCTAATGCGCGGCAAATATCCGGGGCCTTTGCCACCATGGATTTTGGTGTGATTGCCCTTGCCCTCCTGCGCGTTACGCCGCTATCGATCTCGCCTGATTCTGCGGTATGGTGAACGAACGCCGCACGGGCACCCGTATCAAGACGGGCATCTTTGACGTGCCCGTCTTGATACCCGCGCGCGGGGTTGCCTCGCCGCAGGCGAACTTTCAGATCGACGCGGCGTCACGCTTCGCGTGCTTACGCACGACACGCAAGTAATTGGGACCACGACCGCATGCAGTTCAATGAGACGCCCGACACCGCCCGCTGGACGACCCGCGTCGCGCTGTTTTCGGTGTCGCTGGCAATCGTCGCGCTCGCCGCCCACCGTTTCGGCCCGATGCCGACGCTGACGGCGTTCAATCTGGTGATCGTCGCCTTTATCGGCGCGGTGGTCGCGCTCACGCTTGGGCTGGCATCCTCCATCGTCATCTGGCGGCAAGGCTGCGCCGGAGCCTTGCGCGTCACGTTTGGGATTGTCCTGGCGCTCGCTTTGTTGTCCTGGCCGCTCGCCTTCCTGCCTGCATATCGCAGCCTGCCGGCCATCAACGACATCACCACCGACGCCAATTCCCCGCCCAAGTTCGTTGAATTGATGAAGCTGCGCGGCCCCGGCACGAACACCTCGACCTACCCCATCACCTACGCCAAGCTGCAGGCGCAGGCCTATCCCGACCTGAAACCGATGTTCATCGACCGTCCGGTCGAGGAAACGTTCGAAATCGCCCGCGAAGCAGTATTCCGCCAGAAGATGACCATCGTGCGCGAGCAGGCGCCCGAAAGCGGACCCGGCAGATCCGGCGTCATCGAAGCCGTCGATCGCACTCTCGTGTTTGGCCTTTACGACGACATTGCCGTGCGCGTGGATGGCGACAATATGCGTTCGCGCATCGACCTGCGCTCGGCGTCCCGCTTCGGCCGCCATGACCTGGGCCGCAACGCGGAACGCATGCGCCGCCTGATGCGCGAGATCGTCGCCCGCCTGGAAGCGACGATCCCCTCCGCGACCGGCGAAAGCTACGTCAAATGGCGCAAACGCGGCCCGCGCACGGTCGTCAAGCACGCCCTCGACGCGGTTCACAAAAAAGGCAAGTCCGATTCCGCGAAGGAAGAAAGGCCGCCCGCCAAAACCTCCTCCAAACGCTCCCGCAGCCAGGAATAAGACAGTCGCGACGCGCAGCAGCGTCCTTACCGATCAATCACTTTCAAGGATGCCGGCGTGACGACCACCCGTTTTCTCCCCCCGTTCGACGTCATTTGCTTCGACTGCGACAGCACCCTGACGACGCTCGAGGGCATCGACGAGCTGGCCGTCCGCGCTGGCATCGCGGCTGAGATCGTCCCGCTGACGACGGCCGCCATGGACGGCACGCTGACCATCGATCAGGTCTACGCCAAACGCCTTGAGCTGATCCGCCCCGATGCGGCAGCCCTTGCCTGGGTCGGCCAACGCTACGTCGAAGAAATTGTGCCGGGTGCCAAGGAAACCATTGCCACGCTGACCGCGCTCGGAAAAGCGGTCCACATCATCAGCGGCGGGCTGTTACAGCCGGTCCTCGATATCGCAAAGGCTTTCGGCGTCCCGCCGGATCGCGTCCACGCCGTCCTGGTCCTGCTCGACGCCAGCGGCAACTATGCAGGCTTCGACGAAACCTCCCCGCTCGCCAAGAAGGGCGGCAAGGCTACAGTCTGCCGCACGATTCGTGAACGCTACGGCCGCATCGCCCTCGTCGGCGATGGCGTCACCGACCTGGAAGCCCGCGACGGCGGCGCAGCGGTCATTGGCTTCGGCGGCGTCGTCGCCCGCCCCCTTGTCCAAGCCGGCGCCGACGTCTTCATTCCCGGCCCCAGCCTAACCGCCGTCCTCCCCGCCTTACTCACCGCGGAAGAATTGGCAAACTTGTAGGGCGCAATAGCGCAGCGTATTGCGCCGGCCTAACCCCGCTGCCACAGCACGCGTGCGCGGATCGTGCCGTCCATATCCCGCAGCTCCTTGAGAATGTCCGGCGCATCCGGCACCGCCCCGTCGGCATCGAGCACCACGTATCCGATATCCGCATTCGTCTGCAGATACTGCGCGGCGATGTTGACCTTATGCTTGGCAAACACCTCGTTGAGCCGGCGCATTTCGCCCGGCACGTTGCGGTGAATCTGCAAGAACCGCGTCCCCGCCGGACGCGGCGGCAACTGCACCTGCGGGAAGTTCACAGCCCCCAGCGTCGAGCCCACATCGGAATACTCGATCAGCTTCTTGGCCACTTCAAGCCCGATCCGCTCCTGTGCTTCTTCCGTCGACCCGCCGACGTGCGGCGTCAAAATCACGTTGTCGAGCCCCTGCAGCGGAGACGCGAACTTCTCCGAATTTGACGACGGCTCGACCGGGAACACGTCGATGGCAGCGCCTGCCAGATGCTTGGTTTTCAAGGCAACCGCCAACGCATCGAGATCGACCACCGTGCCGCGTGCATTGTTGATGAAATAGCTGCCCGGCTTCATCAGCGCGATCTCGCGCTCGCCGATCATGCCATGCGTCGCCGCGGTCTCGGGCACATGCAACGTGACGACATCGCTCTCGGCCAGCAGCGCATCGAGCGTCTCCGCCGGCTGCACGTTGCCATAGTGCAGCTTGTCGACGTGATCGTAATAGACGACGCGCATGCCGAGCGCTTCGGCAAGCACGGCAAGCTGGCTGCCGATGTTGCCGTAGCCGACGATGCCGAGCGTCTTGCCGCGCACTTCGCGGCTGCCGATGGCGGATTTATCCCAGCCGCCCGTGTGCGCCGAAACCGATTTAGGAAATATACTGCGATAGAGCATGACGATTTCGGCAATCGTCAATTCGGCGACGCTGCGCGTATTCGAGAAAGGTGCATTGAATACCGGTATACCACGGCGGCAGGCCGCATCGAGATCGACCTGATTGGTGCCGACCGAAAAACACCCGATTGCCGCCGTCCGCTCGGTCGCATTCAGTACGTCCGCGGTGATCTGCGTGCGCGAGCGGATGCCGAGCATGCGTACATCTTTGAGAGCATGAAACAATTCGTCTTTGTCGAGCGCCTTCTTCATCCGCACGACGTTCGTAAATCCGGTCGCCGTGAAGGCATCCGCCGCCGTGTCCGAAATACCTTCGAGCAGCAGGATCTTGATCTGGTCTTTAGACAGGTGCGGATTTCGAATTGCGGTCATTTATATCCAGCCGATTGATTGGAATTTCAGCTCTTGACCTATATCAGTTTCATCGAACTTCAATGGGTCTTTGGGCTATCATACCAAGCCCTGACTTTTCCGGACATCCGCGCGTGGGGTTGTTTCGCCGCAGGCGATCTGTCGGAAAGTTAGCGTCACGCTCGCCGGACAGATATGATCCGCTCGGCGTGCTTGAGTGGCCCCTCAAATGAAATCAGCCCTTTCTTTGCCAGCAGCTCCACATGCGCCTGTACTGACAGCCGGGCCGCGTTCAACAACTGCGCCGCGATGCCCTCGTAAACCTTCGCCGTAATCGCCGGGATCGTCGCCAAGCCATCATGAACCGCGCCGAGCACGGCCTGCTCGCGCATTTGCCGGTGCAGCAGATAGGCCCGCGCTGTCCGATGTCCGTCGGCAATCGCATCGCCATGTCCCGGCAGATAGTGCCGTTCGCCGCGCGCCAGCAACAGTTCGAGCGAGCGCAGATAATCCCCCATGCTGCCCTCCGGTGGCGCAATCACCGACGTGCTCCATCCCATCACATGATCGCCTGAAAACAATACGGGTGCCCCCCCGCTGTCCAATTGGCCGCCGAGCGCAAAACACAAATGATCCGGCGCATGCCCCGGCGTGTGCACCGCCTCCAGCACAACGTCGCCTGCCTCGACCGCATCGCCATGCGTAACCGTCACGTCGGGTTCGAGCGACCAGTCGATGAAATCCCCGCCCGACGGGCTGCTATCTGCCTGGCCCGCGTCTGCCGCCATTGCGCGGTCGCGTCCAAAACCAACGGTTACCGCCCCCGTGGCGCTCTTCAGCGCGCCAACCCCGTCGACATGATCGCGATGCGCGTGCGTTACCAGAATGTGGGTGATCGGCCGCCCGCCCGCAGCCGCGAGGATCGCTGCCATATGCGCGGCGTCGTCCGGCCCTGGATCGATCACCGCCAGCGTCCGCCGCCCCACCAGATACGTGTTCGTGCCGTTGCCCGTAAACGGACCCGAGTTGGGCGCTGTCAAAACTCTGATGGCTTCGGCTTCCATACGATTTCAGCGGTCCTGTGCGTTGGCGTCGTTCAGCGATGGATGCGGCCATCGCGTGGCTAGTTGCCTGTGTCTCATACTCACGCGGGCTTTGGTAGCCGCGGGATGCGGGTAGATGGAACGTAGGGTTGCCGTGGCGAGTTTAATCTGATCGTATGAGCGGATCAGGATTATGACATGAGCAGCTTGCAAGACAGCCCCCGGACGGCCGCGAAAATCTCAAGCCTTGAAAAGGGCTCGACACCATTGACGCGCGCCGCGCCAGTATCCAAGCCGGCCCTGGCCGTGCGCGTATCGCGCATCCTCACGAAAATCGGTATTAACGCCAAGGCCTTGACGGATCGAGTTGCGGCGAACTCAACAGCCAGCTTGGCAGTGCGGCCCGCGACCCGGACCCCGGTCGTGGGCGTCAAGAAATCGCAGGCTTTCGCAGACCATCCAGCCTACGCCTCCATTCTGAAAACCACGGCCATCTCCGAGCGGTTCAATTTCAGCAATCCGTTCTACCGCCGCCATGACAAGAACAAAGGCACCGCGACCTGGATAGATGGCCGCCGCTTTGTGAATTTCGCCTCCTACGACTATCTCGGCTTGAACGGTCATCCAGCCGTCGTTGCGGCTGCCAAAAGCGCTATCGACGAGTATGGAACGTCGGTGTCCGCCAGCCGCATTGTCGCCGGTGAAATTCCCCTGCATGCGGAGTTGGAGCGCGCGCTGGCTGATGTGTATGGAACCCAAAGCGCGCTGGTATTCGTCAGCGGCCATGCCACCAACGTCTTCACCGTTGGCACGCTCCTCGATAGCGACGATCTCGTCATCTACGATGAACTGGCCCACAATAGCCTGATCGTGGGAGCACGCCTTTCCGGTGCTCATAGCTTCTCGTTCCGTCACAACGATCTGGCGGCTTTGGAACAGCTTCTCGAACGAGAGCGCCCGCGCCATCGCAATGTGCTGATCGCCGTGGAGGGACTCTATTCCATGGACGGCGATACCCCGGACTTACCGCGTCTGATCGAGTTGAAGCGCCGGTTCGGCGCATGGCTTATGGTCGATGAGGCCCATGCTCTTGGCGTTCTCGGCGACCGCGGACTTGGCTCGTCCGAACACTGGGGCATCGACCCATTGGACGTGGACATTTGGATGGGAACGCTCAGCAAGACGCTTGCAGGCTGCGGTGGCTTCATCGCCGGCAGCGCCGAACTGATTGAGATCTTGAAATACCGCGCGGCGGGAATGGTCTACTCCGTCGGCATGTCGCCGCCGCTCGCCGCCGCAGCGCTCGCAGCCCTCAAAGTCATGCGCGCCGAACCAGAACGTGTGGCGCGGCTCCGCTCCAATGCTCAACTGTTCTTGAACGAAGCCAAGTCCCACGGATTGGACACCCTCTCCAGCCAAGGCTACGCCGTCGTTCCTGTCTTGGTCGGCGACATCATCAAGGCCGGGCGCGTCACCGATCTGATGTATCAGCAGGGCATCAGCGCGCTGCCGATCATCTATCCAGCCGTGCCGTTAAAGGCCGCCCGCCTGCGATTTTTCATCACCAGCGGTCACACGCGCGAAGAACTCGTCAACGCCGCCGCGACCACCGCCCAACAAATCCGCGCCGCATCGAGCATGTGATTGGGCATCGTCATGGATCCGCCTTCAATCGCTCGTGTAGCGCCGTAAGGACGCGCGCCGCGGCAGCGATATCGTCGCGGTCGAGCCCCTTCGCGAGCGCGTTGACCCATGGAATCTGCAACTGTTCGACAGCATCATAAGCCGCCCGGCCATTGCTGGTCAGCGACACCAGATGTGCGCGCCGGTGATGCGGATTGGGTAGCAGCTCGACAAGCCCTTCTTGGACCATCTCGTTCACAATTCGCTGCACGCCCTGCCGGTTCAATCCCATGCTGCGGGCGAGCCACGCCACCGGCTGCGCTGAAGGCGCCCTAACGATGGCCCCCATCACTTGCCAGCGTGCGCTCGTCAACCCAAGCCCGGCAACAAGCCTGTCGCCCGCCACGAGTAACCGGCCGTTGAGTCGAAATACGTCGACAATGAGTTCGGTAGTGGCGTGCCCAGCCGGCGTGTGCTTGTTTGGCTTCATTTGACAACTTCATGCTGATTAGACATCATGTTGTCAATATGCCTCACAAAGGATCATCGTCATGCTCATTGGACACTTGGCGCTCGTGCTGGCTGCAGCCTTTGCCGGCGCGGCCTTCTACATCAATTTCGCCGAGCAGCCCGCGCGCCTGACGCTGGATGACGCCAATCTATTGAAGCAATGGAAGCCGTCGTACGCCGCAGGCTTCACGATGCAATCGAGTCTCGCCGCACTCTCAGGCGCGTTGGGCTTCCTTGCCGCTTGGATGACCCACGACTGGCGGTGGATCGCAGGAGCCGTGCTGATCCTTGCCAATTGGCCTTTCACTCTGCTCGTGATCATGCCGGTCAATCACAAGCTCAACGCAGTCCCCGACGCGGCGGCCAATCCCGCGACCCGCCTGATGATCGAGCAATGGGCGCGCCTTCACGCCATCCGCACGGCCCTCGGCATCGCAGCGACGATCGTTTACCTATGGGCGCTGAACTGACGGGCCGGTGCGGATGAACGCAAATAGGCGGCTTATCCGTGGCCCCCTGCTTTGTCGGCAGAAGCGGCCTGAAGCTGGCCATAGTTCTGGACCCCGATTTTTCCCAGTAGATCGAGCTGGGTCTCGATGAAGTCGATATGCCCTTCCTCATCCTTCAGCAGGGCTTCGAATAAATCCATCGACACGTAATCCTTCGCCGCAAAGCAGATGTCGCGCGAGGCAGTGTAGAGTTGCTGCGCCTCCCGTTCCGCCGCGAGGTCGGCTTCGAGGACTTCCTTGATGTTTTGCCCGATACGCAGCGGCGCCAAGGTCTGCAGGTTCGGGAACCCTTCGAGAAAAATGATCCGGGTCACGAGCTTGTCGGCGTGCACCATTTCTTCGAGGCTTTCCTCGCGCTCCTTCTTGGCCAGCAGCGTAAACCCCCAATCGTCGAGCAGCCTGTAATGCAGCCAATATTGATTGATCGCCGCAAGCTCGTGGCGCAGCGCCTCGTTGAGTGCGTCGATGACTTCCTTCTTGCCCTTCATTGCAGACTTCCCGTTGTTGTTGCCTGTCCCGCGCGTCTCGTCACGTTATTCAGCGGCGATCAAAAGAGGGCGATTAGGGTCCCGCCCCCGTTGCTTCTTGTCGAACTGCAGAAGGCGCACCTTAGCGGTAGCGCACGCGTTTGGACACACGCGGCCATCGCGTTCGAGTTGATCGACCAATTGATAGATGGTCGTGACCGCCAAAGGCGCGCAGCTGCAGCAATTCATTTTCTTCGAAAGGTGCCGGTAGACGACCCCCGGTGTCGGCAGGAGCGCATTGGGCTGGGACAGGATCTCGACGAGCGCGATTTCGATGTCGCCATCGCTGATAACGGCACAAGAACAGATGATCACGGTTGAACCATCCTGCGCTTGATGGCGTCCGGCGGGCAAACGGCGTGTGACATCGCGCAGATCCAATCCGCAGACAAGCGCGGATCGAGAATAGAAGTATGGGCCGTCATCGATATATTCCTCTGTCGGGGGTTCAAAGCCCCCGCATGGATCTAAATACTGTACAACCAAGGTCAACAAACGAACAAAAAATCTGCGATTGTCAAGAAAAAGCTATCACGATCAGTCGCTTGGAATCGTTCTAATTGTGTGCGAGCCGAGCGGCTTTGCAGGCCGTTCTGAAATGGTCGAGGTGAACCTCCAATCCTCCTGCCAAGCCGGCTTGACGTGCGTGTTGAAGGGGATAGGTCGATGGTCGCCGATTTAGCTACGGAGGTTTCTGAGTACTGCAATCGGCGGCGTCGATGCCTGCTCCTGAGGGCGGCAGCAGCGGCAAAATGCAGCGGCTGGTGCGAGGGCCCTGCTCAATCCGAGGCTTTTTCAGATTGTCCGTCTTCGATGCCGGACATGTTTTTTGGGCCCTTCTCGGGCGAGGCCCAATCGGCCAACCACGAACTTATTGAAATCATTGGTCGGAGCGGGGAGATTCGAACTCCCGACCCCTTGCTCCCGAATTTTGTCGCATCAAATAAAACATAGCAATTTCAATGTGTTTCCGGTCGTCTTGGTGCGTTTCGTTCGCTTTCGGTTCGGGGGTTTCTGGGGCATAACTGGGGCTCTACCGGATTTGTTCTCTACGTCATTGCGCTGATCACCGTGCCGCGCAGCAAAGATTTTTAGAAGTTGCCGACGGCATTAAAAAATCCTCCCGGCAATCAAACTGAGTCAAGAACTCACATCCGGACAACGCGCCAGTCTGTCCGTATATTTTACCATCTAGTTAATTAACTGATCGGTCAATTATAATGCGCGACCCTCTCAGTCGCACCTTTGCGGCCCTCGCTGACCCAACGCGGCGAGCAATGCTCGCCCGCCTGTCCAAAGGCGAGGCAAACGTATCGGACCTTGCGGAGCCGTTCCTGCGGGACATGAGCCTTCCGGCGGTGACCAAGCATCTGAAGGTTCTCGAAAATGCTGATCTCATCACGAAGGGGCGCAAGGCGCAGTGGCGGCCTTGCCAACTCAATGGTGAACCGCTGCGCGAGGCGTTGGATTGGATGGAGCTGCATCGGGTCGCATGGGATGACCAGCTCGATCGGCTTGGCGCCTATCTGAAATCAAAAACGAAGGGAACCCACCATGGCCGCAAGAAATAAGTCCAACGTAATCTCGCTCACCCGCGTCTACGACGCACCGCTGGACGCAGTATGGGATGCCTGGACAATTCCAGAAGAGGTGGCGCAATGGTGGGGCCCGCGCGGCGTCACTCTAACGAACCATAGCCGCGACCTGCGCACTGGCGGCCATTGGCACTACACTATGCACGGGCCGGACGGCACCGATTACGAAAACACGACGCAGTATCTCGAAGTCGTGCCCCGGCAGCGCATGGTCTACGACCACGGCGGCCACAAGTGAAGTCCGTGCCGTCGATCGTGAGCGCGAAGGCGTAAGGTAGCAGCACGTCTTCTCGTAGCTCGATCATCGCCTCGCCTTCGCTAATGTTGGCCACCCGGCATGGAATGTGGGCGTAGAAAGCCCGCATCATGAACGCGATTGCGCCCGATGTCGTTCGCTTGTGTTCCCGCCGTTCAACTTCGGTGTTCATTGCAGCTCCCGCCAAATGACTGGCGTTCAGTATGCCAACGACAGGTTGATCGTAACGATGCAAGCTCGCATTTGAGGGTTCGAGTCAGGGGGCCGTCAACTAAGCGGCTGAGCCGCCTGGTCATCGAGACGTAAACGACAGGTCACGCACTGGCGTGATTCGCCAATAGCCATATCGTCAACGACGGCCGTCAATTTCAGCAAGGCCGGTAAGTGCAGTCCGGCGATGTCTGTTGAGACTATGCTGAGTGCTAATGCGTTTTTCGCACGACGATGGCGGTGTTCTCGTATTCCTCAATCGCGGAGGATAGCTCGACGAGCAAAGGTTCCTCTATCGAACCCTTGATACATTCGAGGTCTCGGACAATTGCTACAACTGCATCGTATTGGGCAATGTTCACGATGGTCATGGTGTACCCCGCGCGGCTTGATTGCGTCACGGAAGTGTATGAGCATCTTCGGCGTGCGCAAGCCGTTAGCTGCTGATTGCACCGTTGTTGGTTATCCCTGTGGTATTCGTGCCGATCCCAGAATAGCCAACAACACCACACTGGCCCTCCGGTTTTCAGAGCCAGCGTAACATTTTCAGTCGGCGTTAAAGCCACCACGCAACTTGCGCTCGCAAAGCCTTTCGAGGATCAGCCTGATTTCGCGCAGTATACCGACCCCCCACTCCCTGATCAGGTGGTGCATCAAACGTTCTGCGGAACCTAAGCCTCCGTCAAGCCAATGCTGGAACAACCCTGGCCGGCAGAAAATTCTGGAACGCCGGCAAGCCAACGCGATACCCCCAGTTGCGGAAGTCGCCCTCCTCTCGGAACAAATGCGATGAGGGCCCAGGCTGTGTGAGAAGTCGCAGTTCTTGTCTCAGTTGACCCAAACCACCTGGTCGAGGCTCATTTCTCGACTGAACGGGACCGCGGCGGCCCAGATCGCTGCCGGTGAGGTCCTGATGTCATCCAGGAGCAACCTGATGCGCGCAAAAATCGAGCGAGCCTTAGCCATGACCGCCTGTATCACCTTCAGCAACCTGCCCACGCCGATAATGTTCATCACGCGCTTCATGTTGTAGGCGAGCACGTTGAGCGCCATCTCGGTCGCCACCTTCGGCAGCGTCATCGTCAGGAAGTGTGTCGCGCCCATCCAGCACTTGATGGTTCCAAACGGGTGCTCGACGGTAGAGCGGCGCATGGTCATGGCATCTGGAGTGCGATCGAGCCGGGCTTGGACTTTCTCCAGCACCGCCTCGTGCTCCCAACGAAAGATGCGCCGTCCCTTCGACGGAGTGCAAAGAGACTTGAGCCGGCAGTCTTTGCATGCGTGGGTCCAGTAGCGGTGCACGGTCTTGCCGTCCCGAACGTTCGTGAAGCGATACGGCAACGTCTCGCCGGCCGGGCAGCGATAGGCGTCCTCCTCCGGTTTGTAGACGAAGTCCTGCTTGCCAAAACGGCCTTCTGCCTTGGCACCTGACGTCTGCGGCTTCGGCAGCATCACCGAGATGCCGGCGTCCTCGCATGCCTTGATCTCACCGCCCTCGTAGTAGCCGCGATCAGCGACCACATCGAGCGTCTCGCTGCCCAGCTCAGCGCGCGCCTTCTTGGCCATATTGGCGAGTTGGTGACGATCGGAACCGACATTGGTTACCTCGTGCACGACGATCAAATGATGCTTGGTGTCGACGGCCGCTTGCACGTTGTAGCCAACAATACCCGTATCCTTGCCACTCGTCGCCATCGAGCGGCTGTCGGGATCGGTGAGCGAGATCTGCTCGTCCTCGCTTTTCTGCAGGTCCTTGTTGATTGCGTTGAGGCGCGCGACCTCCTCCTTCAGCTTGGCGAGCTTGTCCTTGAGCCGTGTGACCTTGGCCGCCGGCACCGCGTCGTTCCCACCGGCGATCTGCCGGTCGGCAGTCACCAGTTGCTCCATGTAGCGCGTGATGCTCTCGTCAATCCGCTCGAGGCGCCGCTTCATCTTGGCCTGCGTGAAGTTGTTGTCGCGCGCGTTGACGGCTTTGAATTTGGAGCCGTCGATCGCCACGCTGGCCACGCTGAGAAGGTCGAGCTGGCGGCACAGCAGGACGAACGCGCGGCACACCTCGCGGATCGGCTTGCCGTTGTCTTTGCGGAAATCCGCAATCGTCTTGTGGTCTGGCGCAAGCCGCCCGGTCAGCCACATCAGCTCGACGTTGCGCTGACACTCGCGCTCGATCCGACGGCTCGAAGGAATGCGATTGAGATAGGCGTAGACGTAGATCCTGAGCATCGTGGCAGGATCATAGCCCGGTCGGCCTGTCGCCAGCGGCTCCGTGTTCGTGAACCCGAGCTTCGCGAGATCGAGGCCGTCGACGAACGCGTCGACCGCCCGCACCGGATTGTCCTCGGCCACGTAGTCGTCCAGCTGTGCCGGGAACAAGCTGACCTGCCCGCGCCCCAGACCTTCCACGAATCCCGCCATCGGCGCCCCCCGCTTCCGATTCAGTGCGGAAAGCATAGCACATAGATCTGCATGCAGATATTGTGCGGCAAGGTTTTCACACAGCCTGGGCCAGCTGCGGCCCCGGCGGCAATCATCGCGCCTCTGCCAATGCAGCCCTGTCGCGCGGCGACAACTCTTTACACAAGGCGCATCTCGGTAAGAGGGCGCATAGTGCACGGAGTTCGCTACTGAGGAGCAGCGGACCCGATGCTCGTAACAGCACCGCTTCTCAACTCAAAGCTACTTTTCTGGTCAGATCTCGACCTCGAGGCCGACCTCCACGACCCGCGAGGTCGGCACACCGAAGTAGCTGGCTGGAAGGTTGGCGTTGAGGTGCATGGCCGCGAACAGCTCCTTTCTCCACATTGCCATCCCAGGTATGTTGGCCCTGGGTACGACCATCACCCGCCGGAAATAATAGGTGATGTTCTCAGGATCGATGCCGCTCAATTCCGGAGCGCTGCAGGCGAGTTTCAGCCCTTCCATCACATTCGGGCTTTCCATGAATCCAAAGGACAGGATCAGGCGGACAATGCCGGGGCCTACCGGTACGATCTTGACGCGCTGAGCGGCATTCACTCGTGGTGCATCGGTACTCACCGTCGACATCAGCAGCACGCGATCATGCAAGACCTGATTGTGCTTGAGGTGATGGGTCAGGCTGAGCGGGATGCCAGTGCTGGATGCGGTGAATATTGCGGCCGTTCCACGCACCCGCAGCGGCGGGTTGGTGACGATCCAAGCGACGAACTCCTCTTCGCTTTGTCGAAGTTTGGAGCGCTGGCGCTCGAGCAGCGACCAGCCGGTTCGCCACGTGAGCATGAGCATGGCGATGACACCGGCTAGGACCAGGGGGAACCAGCCGCCCTCGAACACCTTGGTGGCATTGGCAGCCACAAAAATCAGTTCGATCATCAGCAGACATCCGTTCACCAGCACGACGGCCACCGGGTTATAGCCCCATTGCAGGGCGACCAAGGCAGCAAGCACAGTCGTGATCGCCATGAGCATGGAGACGGCTATTCCGTAAGCGCCTCCGAGGGAGTCCGAGGTGCCAAATAAGAGGACTGCCCCGAGCGTGCCCACGGCGAGCAGCCAGTTCACGATCGGGATGTAGATCTGCCCCTTTTCATGGCTGGCGGTGTGGAGCACCCGCATGCGAGGAAACAGGCCCAGCTGCATCGATTGTTGGGTGAGGGAGAAGGCACCTGAGATCATCGCCTGAGAGGCAATGATCGTGGCGAGCGTTGCCAACACCACGATCGGGATATGAGCCCATCCTGGAGCGAGTAGGTAGAACGGATTGACCAGTGCGCCTGGGTCGGCGAGGAGCAGCGCTCCCTGGCCAAAGTAGTTAAGCATCAGAGCGGGCAAGACCAAGGCAAACCAACCGCATCGGATGGGCAGTCGACCGAAATGTCCCATATCGGCATACATCGCTTCCGCGCCGGTCACGGCAAGGAATGCCGCCCCCAACACGGCGAACGCGATGCCGGGTCCCGCTCTGATCAGATACGACAGGGCATGCAGAGGACTGACGGCGGCGAGGATGCTCGGCGTCATGATGATGCCGCGCAGTCCGAGCAGGGCGATGACACCAAACCAAAGCAGCATCACCGGGCCGAAGATGTTGCCGATGAATTGCGTTCCCTTGCGTTGCACCAGGAATAAGGCAACCAGAATCGCGATGCTGATCGGAACGACCAGCGGCGCGAGGTTGGGGGCGTCGAGCTTTACGCCTTCGACGGCGCTCAGTACGGAGATCGCTGGCGTGATCACCCCATCGCCGTAGAGCAGCACGGCGCCGATCAACCCGAAGATGAGCAGGGACGCTCGCCAGCTTCGCGCGGGGGCGCGCCGGGCGTCGAGAAGCGCCAGTAGCGCCATGATCCCGCCTTCGCCGTGATTGTCGGCGCGCATGAGCAGGATAGCGTACTTGAACGAGACGATCACGATCAGCGACCACAGGATTAGCGATACGACTCCCATGATGGCGTCAGGGGTGGGCGTGCCGGTTGCCGCTACGGCCTGCTTCAGCGCGTAGAGCGGGCTAGTGCCGATATCGCCGTAAACTATGCCAAGCGCGGCGAGGGTGGATCCTGCGACCGGCCGCGTGGCATCCTGGTGCGTCAAGGCTGGCATCTGTAGGAGTTTGCCCATTCAGGCCTCCTGGCCGACAACGTCGAAAATCCGGGCTTGGAGCAGGGCCGACATCGACTGCTATCGACTTGGGACATTGATCGTAGCCGTACCTGTAAGCAAGCTACGGTTCTATTGCGTTGCATTTCAAGAGAGAATTCAGGCTGGCCCGAACTCTCTACAAAAGACGCAATCCGTAAAAAGTCTCTGAACTCCCCACTACGGCTGACAAGGGCTCGATTCTCAAAACAAAAGTTCGAACAATGGGCGGACTGTCAAGAGAGCTGCCGATCGGCGCTTCGGATCTACGAAGATAGCGGAGAAGGCATGTATCACGCCCCAAGATTTCGTGCGATCATTGTCGTTCGGCGGTGAGCCGCTGCAAGTCTAATAGTGGGCGTGTGCGACAGCGGCGAAACATTCCCGCAGTCCGCCGTTGACAGAACGAACGTGAGTGCCGGAGGCCCTGTCGGGCGTCGGACCGATACTTAGGTGGCCTTTTTTGTTGTCGAATTTGAAACCAAAGCGGACAGCATCGGCGAGTAGAATTCGCGTCGGTAGATGACGAACGTCACGATGGTCGTCGCGGCAATGAGGAGGAGCGGGTGGATGAACCACGCCATAGGGGCGATCGAGAAATAGTAGGCTCGTATACCGTTGTTGTAGCTCTCGCCAGCCAGGGCTGCGACCCGCGTGGCTATTTCACCATGATGCATACGCTCGCTTGGATCGGCGTCTATTGCGGGCGAGGCGCCGAGCAGGATCGACA
>JANLYB010000370.1:0-10413 GCA_031365425.1 Hyphomicrobiaceae bacterium | reverse complement strand
CTGTCCGGTTCCCGATTTTGCTCTTCGCCGGACGGCATTGTATTGTTAGGAAATTCCAGTTCGGATGGCTTGGCTGGACACGGACTTTCCCTCCCACTGGTTTCCCGGACAAGTGCGCCCCCTTGCGCACGCAGATCCGGGACCCTTACCTCTCTCATGCAGGTAAAGGCCCCGGATCGGTATCGCTCGCTGCGCTCAGCGATCCCGTCCGGGGAAGCATTGTGGGGAAATGGATTTTAAGCCGGACAGCTGTGGGTCGAGCCCGGCCATCCAGGGGCTCCACGGTCGGCGCGGCCATTCCGGCGCGGCCCCATCGTACACAAACAAACCTGTGTATACCGTGACCTTATCACACGCGCTCCCGTCCTTGTTTCGTCATATTGCACGGCAACAAGAGCCTATGCAGGGGAAACCGGCACTTGACGCTCGCTGCGGAGACCACGCGGCGGGCGCTTTCGCGTGACGGTAGCAAAACTGACCATCAAGACGGGAAATTTCAATGAATCCGGCGGACTTAGTCAAAGGCGCAGCCATTGCCCCAGCCGATGGCGGCGTGGGCTTCGTCAGCATGTTCATGCACGCCCACATCGTCGTGCAATCCGTGATGATCGGGCTGATGCTCGCTTCCATCTGGTCCTGGGCCATAATCATCGAAAAGCTGATGGCTTTCCGCCGCGCCCGCATGGAATCGGACCGCTTCGAGCAATCGTTCTGGTCCGGTCAATCGCTTGATGAGATCTACAACGCCCTCTCGCGCGGCAAGAACATCACCATGGCCGCGCTATTCGTTGCCGCGATGCGCGAATGGAAACGCTCCGTCGAAGGTAACATCCGCGCGTTGGGCGGCATTCAGCTCCGCGTCGAAAAGGTCATGGACGTCACCATCGCGCGCGAAATGGAACGCCTCGACCGCCGCCTCCTGTTCCTCGCAACGGTGGGCTCCACCGCCCCCTTTGTCGGCCTGTTTGGTACCGTATGGGGCATCATGTCGAGCTTTCAGGCCATTGCGGTTTCGAAAAACACCTCTCTCGCCGTCGTCGCGCCCGGCATTGCCGAAGCCCTGTTTGCGACCGCCCTCGGCCTCGTTGCTGCCATTCCAGCAGTGATATTCTACAACAAATTCTCCGCCGATTCTGGCCAGATCAGCCACCGGCTCGAAGCCTTCGCAGACGAATTCGCAGCCATCGTGTCGCGCCAGATCGACACCAGGACATAAGCGCGATTTAGGAAAAGTGTACTTGCGGTTTTCCGTGAAAAATCGCGCTCAAACAAAGGACTCACATGGGCGCTAGCCTCAATATGGGTAACTCGGGTGGCGGACGCCGGCGCGGACGCGGTCGCGGCCGCAAAGCCCCCATGAGCGAAATCAACGTCACGCCGATGGTGGACGTCATGCTCGTGCTCCTCATCATCTTCATGGTGGCAGCGCCGTTGCTCACCGTCGGCGTCCCGCTCGACCTGCCTCAGGCCAAGGGCAAGCAATTGGAAACCAAGGGTGATCCGCTCGCGATTTCGATCAGGGCCAACGGCGACGTCTACATCGCCGAAGCCCTCGTTCCGCTGCCTGAATTGGTGACCAAGCTCAAGGCCCTCGCTGCAAGCCGTAAAGGCGAAGACGAACCCGTGTTCGTGCGCGGCGACAAAGGCATCACCTACGGCACCGTCATGAAAGTCATGGGCCGCATCTCGGCCGGCGGGTTCAAAAAAGTTTCCCTTGTGACCGAGGTCGAAGAAGGAGGCTGAGTGCCGCTATGAGCGGCCAGCAGAAGATTGTAGTTTCTACCACCGCCCTGCTGGCCGAAGCGGCGAAGAGCCGCCGGCCGGTAGGCCGGACTCAAAAGTTGTGACCTCCTTCTGGTCGCAACTTTTGCAAAAGGGTTTAGGATGCGGCTCGGGTTCATACTATCGCTAGCGCTTCATGCCGTTCTGCTGGGTTGGATGTTGATCAACCTCCATCAGACGCCTGAAATCGTCGTGCCCGAAGTTGTGCCGATCTCGGTTGCCATTGTGACGCCGTCCGAGTTCACCCGCATGAAGCAGGGTGACCAGAACACCAAGAATCTCGAATCCAAAGCCGCCGACAAACCCTCAGAAGACGATTCGACCAAGGAAGCGCCCAAGCCCAAGGCCGCCCCGCCAGCTCCCGCGCCGCCGCCTCCCCCCGTCGTCGAAACCCCGCCGCCGCCGCCAGAGCCCCCAAAGCCCGAACCGGCAAAAGCCGAGCCGCCGCCCCCGACCATCGAAGAAAAGATCGCGGCCCTTCCTCCTACGCCGCCTGAACCCGCCAAGGCGCAGCCGCCCCCTGAGCCAGAAGGCCCCACGCCCGAGGAGCAGGCAGCGCTTGCAGCCAAACTGGAAGCTGAGCGCAAAGCCGCCGCCGAGCAGGCCAAGGCCGAAGCCAAGAAAAAGGAAGATGAACGCAAGAAAAAGCTCGCCGAGGAAAAGCGCAAGAAAGACGAAGCCGAGAAGAAGCGCTTGGCCAAGATCGAAGCCGACAAAAAGAAGTTCGACCCCAATAAATTGGCCGAACTGCTGAACAAATCGCCCGACGATGCCCCGCAAAAGGCGCTGATCGACAAATCGCAAAAGCCAACCGGCGCCAAACCCACCGGCGACAGCAAGACCGCAACCAATCTCGGCCCGCAAGCCGGCACGGCTCAAGGCCGCGACAACGTGCTGTCGGCCACCGAAGCCGACATGCTGAACTCCCTGCTGGACGCGCAGTTGAAGAGCCAGTGGCGTCTGCCAGCAGGTGGCGGCGGCACGCAAACGCCGATCGTTGCCGTCCGTTGGACCTTGAAGCCCGACGGCACGCTCGACGGCGAACCCCAAGTTCTCTCGCCCCAGAACAATCCATTGTTCCAGGTCGCAGCCGAAGCCGCCGTCCGCGCCATCAAAGCTGCCCAGCCTTTCAAGCTTCCACCCGAAAAATACGCCAATTGGCGTGATAACACCTGGAAGTTCGACCCCAGCAAGATGCTCTAATACCGCCGCAAGTATGTATAGAACTGTTATCACCTTGAACTTGCGGCAAGGCCGCGAATGCGGCCCGGCGCGAGCGCCGGACTCAGTTATAGACTGACGCGTCAGTTTATAACTGAGAGGGTATGAGCCCGATTTCGCCTTAATGACCTGTCACCTGCTCACACGGATCAGACCGCAGAAAGACCGCAGAAATATCATGATGACCGCCGCTCATACGTTCCGCTCTCTCCGCGCCCTTTCGCTGGCTTTCGCCGCCCTGATCTGGTTGGCTCACGTCCCTGCTCACGCGCTGGAGGGCACGACCACGCAAGGCCAGATCGCCCCGACCCCGATCGCGCTGCCCTTCTTCATCAGCGAGGACCCCAAGCTCGGCCAGGACGTCGCCGCCGTCATCGCGGGCGACCTTGGAAACTCCGGTCTGTTCAATGTGTTGGACCCCGCCTCCTATCTGGAGCAGATCCGCGACGTCAACACCGCGCCTAACTTCGCCAACTGGCGCGCCATCAAGTCCGACGCCCTCGCCGTCGGCAAGGTCTCGCGCAGCCCCGATGGCCGCCTCGTCTCCGAATTTCGCCTCTGGGATGTCGTCAACGGCCGCCAGAAAGCCGGCCAGCGCTTCACCACCACCGCCCAGAACTGGCGTCGCATAGGCCATCTCATCGCCGACCAGATCTACGAACAGTTGACCGGTGAAAAAGGCTACTTCGATACCCGCGTCGTTTACATCGACGAAACCGGCCCCAAGGAAAAGCGAACCAAACGCCTCGCCATAATGGACCAGGACGGCGCGAACGTCCGCCTCCTCAGTCAGGGCAAAGACCTCGTGCTGACGCCGCGCTTCAACCCCGCGTCGCAGGAAATCGCGTTCATGGGCTACCAGGGCGACAAGGCCAAGGTTTACGTCATGAACCTGGAAACCGGCCAGCGCCAGCAGGTCGGCGACTTCCCCGGCGAAACTTTCGCGCCTCGCTTCTCCCCCGACGGCCAGCGCCTCCTCATGAGCGTCTCGTCCGGCTCGGACACCTCCATCTTCGAAGTCGATCTCCGCTCCAAGCAATACCGCCAGCTCACCAAGACCGCAGGCCTCGACACCAGCCCCTGCTATTCGCCCGACAGCCGCCAGATCGTGTTCGAGAGCGACCGCGAAGGCACGCAACAGCTGTACGTCATGAACGCCGACGGCTCCGGCGCCCGCCGCCTCTCGACCGGCGAAGGCCGCTACTCTACCCCTGTCTGGAGCCCGCGCGGCGACAACATCGCATTCACCAAGCAGGCCGGCGGCCGCTTCCTCATCGGCGTCATGCGCCCCGACGGCACCGGCGAACGCATCCTGAGCGAAGGTTTCCACGGCGAAGGCCCGACCTGGGCCCCCAACGGTCGCGTCCTGATGTTCTTCCGCGAAGGCCAAGGTGCCAAAGCCGGCCCCCAGATTCGCTCGGTCGACGTCACCGGCTACAACGAACGCACCATCCCCACCCCCGCCTTCGCCTCCGACCCCGCCTGGTCCCCCCTCCTGAATTGATTGGAAGCAAAAGAGCGGCCAGCCCTTGCTGGCCGAAGCGGCCAAGGGCCGCCGGCGCGAGCGCCGGACTCAAACTGACTGACCTTCTTCAGGATCAGTCAGTTTGCAAACAAGTAAAGAGGCGTCGGCGCGAGCGCGGGACTCACAAACTTCGGCCACTTTCAGGACGGAGTTTGTGAAAGCAAAACTGATTCCCTGGGGCCACACCCGCATATCCCTCACGCCGCCTGCCCGCCCAATCGTTGCGAAACGAAGCGCCCGTTTACCGGGTGTTAACGATTCTCGGCGTTAATAACCCTCAAGTTGTCGAGCAGAAGCGGCAGCAAATCTTGGTGGAGGATCAACGCCTTCGCCGCGATGCGCCGCCACTTCTACTAGTCCTGAGGATGGCGGAACACGGCGTGTCTTTTTCGCACCAATATCGGCGGAAAACAGTGCCCGACAGCCCTCTGTCCTTGAACAAATCCCACCACACCGGTACCCCAATATACGGCTAGTGCCGATAAAGCAGCAGGAGATACACTATGAAGGCTTACACGGGGCTGATCGTTCTCTCGGTCATCGCGGCTGTCGCCCTCGGCGCTTGCCGTCGGGAAGTCGAACATACGCCGATGAAGCTCGGCGCTCCGGCTGCTGAGCAAGTTGCTCGCTAATTCGGGCTTCGGTCAGATTATACTTGTTACTTCACTTCACTTAAAACTTCAGGAGAAATATCATGAAGAGCGTTCTCGTTCTCGCTATCGTTGCTGCAGTTGCTCTCGGCGCTTGCCGTCGCGAAGTTGAGCACACCCCCATGAAGCTCGGCGCTCCGGCTGCTGAGCAGGTTGCTCGCTAACTTCATTCCTTAGCGTAAGCTGGGGGTTGATTTCTAAGGTCGGTCTGGATGGTGCTCGCATCATCCAGACCGGCCTTTGACGTTTTAGGCCGCGCGATGTGCCGTGAGTTCGTTCCGCCAATCCATTTTGATTCGCTTCTGTCTTTTGCTCTGAAAATCGAACGCGCCTGTGTCCAATTCGCACTTGCGTCACAATACCTGTGACTCCCCGGCCACCGAGGGTTTTTATACGCAATCGTTGCTGCTATTCCCCAGTGAACACACGCGATGGCCATATTTTCGCACAATCAATCACGTACGCGCTGATACGACGTCGAAAATGTTCGAGCCAACCGCTCCAGAGCCAAAGCCTATCCTAGAGAAAGACAACCGAAATGGCAGCTTCGATCACCCCACGCCGTGTCATTCGCGCGCTCTTCATCAGCGCCGCGGTGCTCGTCGTGGCAGCGTGCGCCAACAAGGACGCAAACGGCCCTGACAGCGCGTTGCTCGGCCCCGGCGGCAAGGGCGGTCCTGTGACCCCCGGCACGCAACGCGACTTCTCTGTCAACGTCGGCGACATCGTCTACTTCTCGTCCGACAGCTCGGATCTGACCCCGGAAGCCCAGGCGACCTTGCAGAAACAGTCCAAGTGGCTGGCTCAGTACGCCCAGTTCACCGTCACCATCGAAGGTCACGCCGACGAGCGCGGCACCCGCGAATACAACATCGCCCTCGGCGCGAAGCGCGCCACCGCGGTCCGCAACTTCCTCGCCCAGAACGGCGTTACCGCCGCCCGTCTGCGTACGGTGTCTTATGGCAAGGAACGTCCGGTCGCCGTCTGCAACGACATCTCGTGCTGGTCCCAGAACCGCCGCGCGCAAACTGTCCTCAACAGCCGCGCTGGAACCTGACGGTTCGCTCTCGGTGCGTAGTGCGCGTGAGTCACACGGGGAGCGCGAACATGCGTCAACCCGGCTGACCGGGGCGACACACCAAGCCGGCCTTGATATACCCGGTCGGCGATCGAACGTACCATCAGCCTTATGCTGCCAGTTTTCCGCTGGCTGCCAGTTTTCTGAAGGTTGAACGGCACATTGCCAGCACGACAGCGCTCCTCGTTTTGACGGACAAGTCCCAGATGCCCGGCTCCCTGGCTAGACTGAAATCCACCGCCTCTCCCGTGAGAGCGCTTGCCCTCGCATCCGCCTTCGCAACCCTCTCAGCCAGCTCAGCCTTCGCTCAAGCCCCGCCCGCCCCGGCCGCAACCGCAAAGCCAGCGAAAGCCGCTCCCGCTCCTGCCGCGCCCAAGACCGGAAAAGCCGAATCCGCACCCACCGGCGACGCAGCCCTGCGCCAGCGCATCGAAAACCTCGAAGAACAGCTCGTCGACATGCAGGTCGTCGTCGGCACGCTTGATTCGTTTGCCAAATCCAACGGCGCAGCCTCCGCGTCCCCCGCCTACCGCGCCGGCGCGCCCGAACCGTCCACCGGCGGGTCCGGCGTTGATCAAGCCCGCGTCTCAGGCCTCGAAGCCCAGGTCCGCGCTCTCACCGCTCAAGTCCAGCAACTGACCGAGCAAGTCCGCGCCCAAAGCGGCCAGCAGCGCCGCTCTGACACCTCGCCGCCTCCCGCATATTCACCAGCCGCCGCGCCGGTCGCATCTCAGCCCGCCGCCGCTCCATCGGGCTTCGGTTCCACTTCCGTACAACCCGCTGCCCCCGATTCCATCGACAGCGTGATCGCCGCCGCCTCGACGGCAGCACCACTGCCCGCCGCCGCCAGCCCAGCCGAGGGCGGCAACCCCAAGCAACTCTATGAAACTGCCTACGGCTACCTGCTCCAGCAGGACTACGGCGCCGCTGAATCCGCTTTTGATGACTTCCTCAAACGCTTCCCCAACGACGGCTTGGCCGGTAACGCCCAGTTCTGGCTCGGCGAATCCTATTTCGTCCGCGGGCAGTTCAAACCGGCAGCCTCCGCGTTCCTCAAAGGCTACCAAACCTACGGCAAGAGCGCCAAAGCCCCCGACAGCCTCTTGAAGCTCGCCATGTCGCTTGGCCGTATGGGCCAGAAAGACGCCGCCTGTTCCTCGTTCGGCGAACTGAACACGCGCTTCCCAGCCGCCTCCGCCGACGTCAAATCCCGCGCTGCCGTCGAAAAACAACGCACCGGCTGCCCCTGACTTTCTTCTCCCTCCCCCTTGCGGGGAGGGTCGGGGTGGGGGTCGCGCAACGGTTGGGTTAAACGCTTGCATCGTATCCCAACGGCTTCGTTTTTTTGTGAGACGGTGAGTGAGCTGCTATTTGTGAAATCCGCCCATCCCGCCCATATTGCGGCCAACTCATCCCCCCAATCCAAGAGCATCCAATCATGACAACGTCCGCCTTGCCAGCCGCCGCCGCCGATAGCCTCGGCACCCTCCCCGAATGGAACCTGGACGACCTCTACAAAGGCCCCGACGCCCCCGAACTGAAGCGCGACCTCGAACTAGGCGCAAAACGCGCCCTCGAACTCAAATCTAAATACCAGGGCCGCCTCGCAAGCCTAGGGCGCGATGGTGCCGCCCTCGCGGACGCCGTCATCGCCTACGAAGCCCTCTCTGATTTGCTCGGCAAAGTCGGCTCCTACTCGGGCCTCTACTACGTTGGCGACCAGGCCGACCCTAAGCGCGCCAAATTCAGCCAAGACGTCGGCGAGCAGCTCACTAAAATCTCGACCGACCTCATCTTCTTCGAACTCGAATTGAACGGCATCAGCGAACCCGACCTCGCCCACGCCATGACTCACGAGGCGCTGGCCCGCTATAAGCCATGGTTCGACGATCTGCGGAAGGAAAAGCCCCACCAGCTCGACGAAAAAATCGAAACCCTCTTCACCGAAAAATCCCAGACCGGCCGCGGCGCGTGGAACCGTCTGTTCAACGAAACCATGACCGACCTGCGCTTTGACGTCGAAGGCGAGCCAGCCCCGCTCACGCTCGAACCTACCTTGAACCTGCTCTCAAATCCCAGCGGCGAAAAACGCCGCGCCGGTGCGCAAGCGCTGTCCAAGACCTTCACCGCCAACGTCCGCCTGTTTACGCTGATCACCAACACGCTCGCCAAGGACAAGGAAATCAACGACCGCTGGCGCAACTTTAAAGACGTCGCCGATAGCCGCCATCTGGCCAACCGCGTCGAAGCCCCCGTCGTGGATGCTCTCGTCGCCGCGGTCCGGGAGGCCCACCCGCGCCTGTCCCATCGCTACTACGCCCTCAAAGCCAAATGGCTCGGCCAGGACAAACTCGCCCACTGGGACCGCAACGCCCCCCTCCCCGACAAGCCTGAGCGCGTCATCCCCTGGAGCGAAGCCGAACACATGGTGCTGTCGGCCTACGGCGCCTTCGCGCCTGAGATGGCCACCATCGCCAAGCAGTTCTTTGATAAACGCTGGATCGACGCCCCGGTCCGCCCCGGCAAAACCCCCGGCGCGTTCTCAGCCTCCACCGTTCCTTCGGTCCACCCTTACGTCTTGATGAACTACCAAGGCAAAACCCGCGATGTGATGACCTTGGCCCACGAACTAGGCCACGGTGTCCACCAAGTCTTAGCCGCCAAGCAAGGCCCCTTGCTCTCGCAAACCCCGCTGACCCTTGCTGAAACCGCCAGCGTCTTCGGCGAAATGCTGACCTTCCAGAAACTCCTGTCGGAAACCAAATCGGCCAAGGAAAAGAAGGCCATGCTCGCCGGCAAGGTCGAGGACATGCTGAACACGGTCGTCCGCCAGATCGCGTTCTACTCCTTCGAACGCCGCGTCCACGAAGAGCGGCGCAAGGGCGAGTTGACCTCCGACCAGATCAACGCCATCTGGATGGACGTCCAGTCCGAAAGCCTCGGCCCTGCCATCGACTTGAGGCCCGGCTACGAGGTGTTCTGGACCTACGTCCCCCACTTCATCCACTCGCCGTTCTACGTCTACGCCTACGCGTTCGGTGACTGCCTCGTGAACTCGCTCTATGGACTCTATCGCGAAGCCCACCCCGGTTTCGTCGGCAAATACTTCGATCTGTTGAAAGCGGGCGGTTCGAAACACCACTCCGAACTCCTGGCCCCCTTCGGCCTCGACGCCCGCGACCCCGCCTTCTGGGGCAAAGGTCTCTCGGTCCTCTCCGGCTTCATCGACGAACTCGAAGCCATGGAAAAAGCCGGCGTTTAATACAACCACTCCATGGCCGGGTTTGACCCGGCCATCCAGGGGCCGCGCGCCCATGGCGGCCACTTGTAGGTTGGGTTAGGCGCTGCACGGCCTCGATGTGACCCGGGGCCTCAATGCGCCGTAACCCAACAACGTCCACTCTGTCCCGCGCCCGCCGCCCCTTGAATCCCCCAAATTTTGACCCAAATCAATGCCCACAACTTAGGCACTATCAACTTTGTCAAGTCACAGTTATTCACTTCGTGGCGAAATTGGGACTTCCGCGGCTGTCGGCACGGGAGTATGAGACCGCATTGAGTCCGGCCCGAATGTGCGGTGCAGCAAAACGCACCTCATGTCCCGCCGGTCTGAGCGACCCGACGAAGTATCCGACGATAGCGATCTTAATCGTTTCTAAGAGATTTGCCTGATGGCACAGACGTCTGTCGCCGATACCGGCGCGGTTGGCGATCACTCGCACAGTCAGAACTTCTGGGCCCTCGCATTGGGTTCGGTCGGCGTCGTCTATGGCGACATCGGGACCAGCCCGCTCTACGCCTTCAAGGAAGCCGTCTCAGCCGCCCAGAAAAGCGGACTGACCGGCCGCCCCGTCGTGCTCGGCGTGCTGTCGCTGATCTTCTGGGCGCTGATGCTCATCTGTACCCTCAAATATGTGATGATACTTCTGCGCGCCGACAACAAAGGCGAAGGCGGTACGTTCGCACTGATGGCGCTGGCGAGATCCGTCGCCAAAACGAGTTCCGGCCTGATCCTCGCCCTCGGCGTCGCCGGTGCCTCCTTCTTCTACGGTGACGCCGTCATTACGCCCGCCATCTCCGTTTTATCCGCCGTCGAGGGCTTGAACCTCGTTTCGCCAGCCTTCGAACACATCGTGATGCCCCTATCCCTGGCGATC
>JANLYB010000368.1:0-8018 GCA_031365425.1 Hyphomicrobiaceae bacterium | reverse complement strand
GTCCAGAATGGCACCTTGAGTGAGGCCGAAACCGCTTCGAACTCGCCGTCGATCTGCTTTAGGCTCGTCAGTGCGGTGATGTGACCAACCGTGTAAAAATGCGCGATCGTGTTGATTACGAGAATGGCGAGAGTGCCATATAGGAACCCAAGCGGATTCCAAGTTGCATTGAAGAAGAAGACGTAGCCCAGGCCCAGAACGAGGCCGGGCACTGCCATGGGCAACATCGCCAAAAACTGGGCAAAGCCGCGAAGCCGCGGAAACATCGTCAATTTTTCGATCAAATAGGCGCCGCAAAAGATAAGCCCGGTGCCGATCACCGCGGTCAGCCCGGCCAACACCAGCGAGTTGCGGTAAGACGTCCAGCCGCTCGGGTCGACCACCGCGAAGTCATAGTTGTCGAGCGTCAGAGACAGGTTGTAGGGCCAGTAGCGCACGAAGGAGCCCCAGACGGCGATGCCGTATGGAGCGATGATGATAATCGCAACGAGCGTTACGAAGGCGAGCAGTGTCGTGTCTCGCCGCCGTTCGGGCTTCGGCGCGTAGGGCACGGCCCTCGCTGAGAGCATGGCGCTCTGGCGTCTCTGGACGGCGCGGTCGATGAAGAAGGCGATGACGGCGGGCACGAGCAGGATGATACCAACCACCGCGCCCATTGGGAAATTCTGTTGACCGACGACCTGCCGGTAGGCGTCGGTCGCCAGCACGCTGAACTGACCGCCGATGACCTTCGGGATGCCGAAATCCGTGATAACCAGTGTAAACACTACGAATGTTGCGCTGATGATGCCATATCGCGCACCCGGTAGCGTGATCGTCCTGAACATGCGCCAGCGCGTGGTCCCTAGCGCCTCCGCAGCCTCGCGCAGGCGCCCATCGGAGAGCGCGAGCGCTGTAACGAGAATGAGCATCGCATGTGGGAAGCAGTAGAGAGCTTCGGCAGCGATGACGCCGACAGGTCCGTAGAGCGAAGCTCCCATCATCCAGGATTTTAGCAGCCCTTGATTGCCGAACACGTATATCAGTGCCAAGCCCGAGAGCAGCGAAGGTGCAAACACCGGGACCATAGCAATCGCATAGTAAAGGCCCTTTGCGGGAATGCGGCTGCGGGACAACGCGTAAGAATAGACAAAGGCGATTGGAATCACGATCATCGTCGTCGTAGCCGCGACGAAGAGGCTGTTCACGAGTGACGCGACCAACGTCGGCGTGGTCGCGTACGTCACGAAATTAGCAAGGCCGACAAAGCGGCCGGTGGTGTCTTCAACGCTTTTCGACAACAGAGCCCACAGCGGTAGCCCAATGATCACTATCAGTATAGCGCAGAGGGTCAGCACCAACATGCCCGCGACCTGACGCTCGCCGATCCTGGCAGGCCGGGCCCGCGCTATTGCGCTCGACAAAGGTGCGTCTTGCGCGGTGGCGCTCATCGGACTGTCCCGGCGAAGACGTGCAGCGCCTCCGGCGGGAAGGCGATAGAGCGAACCTGTCCTGGCACGATGGCAAGATCGCGCATGGCATTGGCGGAGAAGTCGGCTGCGATAATGGAATCGCGCGCACGGGTCGGCCGCAGAAGGGCGCGGCTGAACGACCCCAGGAAGGAGAGTTCGCCAATCGTCGCCTCGAAGCTGTTGGGTGTGTCGGCGGTGATGGAGCGGGTGCGGACTTCTTCAGGTCGCATCGCCAGCCGGACAGGTGTGCCGTTCGGCAATGGAACGGCATTGGCGACAACGAGCTCGAGCTCGTCGACGCGAACCATGCCCGGTCCGGTGACGATAGCGTCGATGAATGTCATATGGCCGACGAAATCGGCAACAAACGGCGATGCTGGGCGGCGATAGATTTCCTCAGCCGTGCCGACCTGTTCGATCGCGCCATTGTTCATCACCACAATACGGTCGGCCATCGCCAGCGCTTCCTCCTGATCGTGCGTGACCATCACAGTGGTGACGCCGAGACGCTTCTGGAGCGAGCGGATCTCGTCGCGCAGTCGTACCCGCACCTTAGCGTCGAGCGCAGAAAGCGGCTCGTCGAGGAGCAGTAATTCAGGAGATGTCGCCAGCGCTCGAGCCAGCGCGACGCGCTGCTGCTGGCCACCCGAAAGCTGGACGGGATACTTTCGCCCCTGCTCGGGCAGGCCCACCATCTGAAGCAGATCATCGACGCGTTTGGCGATGTCACGCGCCGGGCGGCGCAGGTTCACGAGGCCGTAGCCGACATTCTCGCTAACCCTGAGGTTTGGAAACAGCGCGTAGGACTGAAACACAATCCCAAAATCGCGCTCTGACGGAGGAGCATGGGAGACGTCGCGGCCACCCATGTGGATTGAACCCTGATCCTGCTTGTCAAGACCGGCGATGACCCGCAGCAACGTGGTCTTGCCGCAACCGGAAGGGCCGAGAAAGCAGACAAATTCGCCCAGTTTGATTTCAAGGTCGATCGAGCGTAGCGCCCGGAATTCTCCGAAGTTCCTGTTGACGTCACGGATCGAGAGAAACGGAACAGGACTGGACGAGGTCATGATCGAACCGGCCTTTCATCGCGACGCCAGACTGGAAACGTTTCAGCGGCGGCGCGCAAACGCATCGATGGGTCGTCATGGCTAACTCTATCAGAACGCGCGCCACCGGCCGGGCCATGTTGGGACCCGGCCGGTGTACGGCCTCATTTCTTCGGCGCAGCCTTAGACTCGTATCGCTTTGACCATTCTGCCAGCACGCGCTCGCGGTTATCGGCCATCCAAGACAGGTCGTTCTTGATCATGCCAGCTTCAGCGCCTGTTGGATAGTTAGGCGGGATGTTCTTGACATCCGGCGAGGCCACGATCGCATAGCTCTTGGAATAAAGCGTGTTAGCATCCTGGGTCACGGTCCAGTCGGCGACCTTCTTTGCAACGGCGATATTCTTGCTGCCTTTAACGATCGCGCTCGCCTCCATCTCCCAGCCGACGCCTTCCTTCGGGATGATGACCTCGATTGGCGCGCCCTTGGTCTTCTCGGAGGCGCCGCGCATGTCAAGCGACAGACCGACGACACGCTCGCCGCGAGCCGCCTGGACGCAAGGAGCGGAGCCGGAATGAAGATAGGCGGCGATGTTCTCGTGCAGCCCATCCATAAACTTCCAGCCCTCAGCCTCGCCCATGCTCTGAAGCCATCCAGCAACCATCAGATAGCCGGTGCCGGATGAGGCGGGATGCGGCATGACGATCTTGTCCTTGAGACCCGGAACGAGCAGGTCCTTCCACGAGGAAGGCACCGCAACGCCCTTTGCCTCCGCAGTATTGAAGCAGATTACACCGAGATACGCGTCCATACCAGTCCAGGTATAGGGCTCCTTGGAATCCCGGAAGACCGGCTTGATCTTGTCGACGCCTGCAGGTTTATAGGTTTCGAGCAGTCCCGCCTTCTCAAAAACGAGCAGGCTGGACGCCGCCAGCCCCATCACCATGTCGGCGCGCGGATTGTCCTTCTCGGCCAAGAAGCGCGCCGTGATGACACCTGTCGAATCGCGGACCCATACCACCTCTGCCTCGGGCACCGCCTTTTCGATCGAGGCCTTGAACGGACCAAGCTGGTCGTTTTCCAGCGCCGTGTAGATTGTTATGGTGGTTTTCTGCGCATGGGCGATGCCGGGCGTCGCGAGAGCGAGAACGGCTAGAACGCATGATGCAAGCCAGCTTTTCATTTTATAGCCCCTGTTACGATATAGTCCCCTGTAGCGATTATGTTGGCCCACGATGGGCGTCTAATCCCGTTGTATTTTTAGCACCTGGCGGTTCGAGCCGTCCGGCCTTCAGGCATCGTGTAGTGTCAGGCAGCCCAAGGCTGTGACCAAGTTTTGACGTTAGTGAAGCACTTCATGGCCTCGATCACACCCTCTTTATATCCAAGGCCAGAATCCTTTATGCCACCGAAAGGTGACATCTCTATGCGGTAGCCCGGAACTTCCCAAATGTTGACCGTACCCACTTCCAACTCGGCGACGAACCGGGCGACATAGTCGAGGCGATTGGTGCAGACCCCAGACGAGAGCCCGTAAGCCGTCGAATTCGAGATGCGAATGACCTCGGCGATGTCGTCAGGGCAGCGCACGATCGGGATCACTGGGCCGAAGGTTTCCTCGTGGACGAGTTCGCAGTTATAGGGAACGTGGTCGACTACGGTCGGGTGGAAAAGCGCTCCGTCACGGGGCGCGCCATACAAAACCTCGGCTCCATGAGTAACGGCGTCGTTCACCCTTGCCTCAAACAGCTTTGCCGAGCGCTCGTTGATGACGGTACCGACATCGGTGGTTGGATCCATCGGATCACCGCACTTCAACTTCTTCGCCTTCTCAAGAACAAGCTTCGAGAAGGCGGACGCGACACTCTCCACGACCAAGATTCGCTTCACGGCTGTGCAGCGCTGTCCGGAGTTCTTCGTCGCTCCTGAAACCGCAAGCTCGGCTGCCTTATCGAGATCAGCGTCCTCCATGACGATCAGCGGGTCGTTCCCGCCGAGTTCCAGCACGATACGCTTGTAGCCGGCATTTTCAGCGATGTATTTGCCGACGCGGACAGAGCCGGTGAACGTCACGAGATCAGCGTCCGGATCAGTGATCATCGCGTCACCCATCGTCGACGGATTGCCCGTAACAACCGAGAGCATCTCTGGCGGAAGGCCAGCTTCATAGAGCACATCTGCCAGTGCCAGCGCAGTCAGTGGCGTCAGCTCAGTCGGCTTCAGCACGACCCGGTTGTTCGTTGCAATCGCGGGCGCAAGCTTATGGCTGACCATGTTGAGCGGGTGGTTGAACGGCGTGATCGCCGAAATGACGCCGAGTAGCGGCTGGCGTGTCGTGAAGATCTTGCGCGCTTTTCCGTTCGGCGAGATATCGCAGGAGAACATCTCACCATCGTCCTTGATGGTGAGTTGCGCAGCGAAGGACCAGACGTCATAAGCCCTGCTCGCCTCGTAGAGCGAATCCTTCCAGCACAGTCCTGACTCGGCCGTGATCAAACGAGCGAATTGCTCCTTGCGGTCGCCCAGCAATTCGGCGGTTTTCAGAAGGATCTGCTGGCGCTCATAGCGCGTCAGCTTAGGCTTGAAGGATCGTGCCTTAGAAAAGGCGACTCGCACATGCTCAGGCCGGGCAGCCGGGATCAGGCCGACTAGGCTGTTGTCGTAGGGATTTCGAACCTCGACCATCTCGTCGGTCGAGACAAGCTTGCCAGCAATCCGCATCGTCTCACGCCGCACTGGCGGCTTCACGTTCATGTTCATGTCAGCGCACCAGGTTGAGGGCGACGTCGAAGACGTCGAAATTGCGCAATACCCGCCCGTCCGCTACGGCAATGGCGCGATTGGCGATCATAGGCACGCGCTGCTCGGTAAGGCCGCCATGCGAGCGCAGAGGTTCGGTCAGTCCGGAGAGGTCATGCTTCTCAGGCGCTGTGCCCAGCACTTTGTAGCGCGTCGAAATCACCACGACGTCGCCGATGCGATCGGCCGGCAACTCGAAGCGCTCGCAGGCCTCGCCAGAGGTCAGCGCGACTTCGACCCCATCGAGCTTTCCGATCTTGTCCGCGACCTCTCGCTGGCTGGCGCCGTCCGGCAAGTAGATCGTCGCAAACGAGCCAAGCGCGCCATGGTGGACGACGTAAGGATCGGTGATCGGCAGGATGACCCGCATCACCCCAGCCCCATACCACTCATCCATCAGCGTCTGCAGATAAATGACGTCCGGCTCACCCGAGGCAAGATGCTTGTTGTTCATTCCATGGTCGGCCGTGATGACGAGCGTGCATCCCGCAGCGTCGAGTTCACCGACATATCCGTCGAACATTTCATAAAAAGAGTTTGCCATGGCTGAACCCGGGGCGGCTTTGTGCTGCACATAGTCGGTCGTCGAAAGATACATGACGTCGGGTCTGAACGTCCCAAGCAGCTTGACGCCGGCGGCGAATACAAACTCCGACAGTTCGGCTGAATAGACACTGGGAAGAGACAGCCCGACGAAATCCAGCACGTCTTTAATGCCGTTCTCGGTCATCGTAGCCTTGTCTGCCTTCTCCGACGAGAAGGCGATCGCCGTACCGGCGCTGAAGTCCAGACCCTTTCCCAACAGCGTCCGAAGCTTATCTTTGGCCGTTACCATTGCGACCTTTAGGCCGGCTTTCTGGAACTCAGCCAGGATCGTGGGCGCGCGGAGGAACCGCGCATCGTTCATCATAATTTCTTCCTTGGCCTCGCGATCGTAGAAGAAGTTGCCGGCGATGCCATGGACGGCAGGTGGGCGGCCTGTAATGATTGACAGGTTGTTAGGGTTGGTGAAGCTCGGGATCGCCGACAGCGCGGTAGTGTTGGCTCCGCTCTTCATCAGCCGATCGAGGTTGGGCGCAAGCCCCGCCTTAATGGCTTCCTCGATGTATCCCGGCTCGGAGCCGTCGACGCAAATTACGACGACCGGCTTTGCAGGCCGCTTATAGCTTCGCCCATTCGCAACAACCTCACCGCCAACCTTAGCGTGGAATGTCATCAGATCCCCCTCACGCGGCCGACTTGAGGCCGACCCCCATTTCGGCGAGCACGTTGGCGACGGTAACTAGAAAGCTGCGCATGTCCTGCGAGCCGAGAGCCCCGATGCAGCCTATCCGGAAACTGTCGGCGACGGTCAATTTGCCGGGATAAATCACGTAGCCAGCATCCTTCAACGCGTCGTAGAAACGCTGGAAGACGAAGCCCTTTTCCTGCGGCATGTGGAAAGTGACGATGATCGGCGCCTGCTTCGCGGTCGGCAGCAGCGTGCGGAAGCCGAGTTGCTTCATGCCTTCGATCAGGATACGTGCATTTTCGGCGTAACGTTCACCGCGCCCTGCAACGCCGCCCTCGGCCCAGAACTCCTGAAGCGCCTTGTGGAAGGCGACGATGACCTGGATGGGCGGCGTAAAACGGTACTGGCCGGTGCGCTCGAAGACGTCGTTCTGGTCATGCAGGTCAAGGACAAGCGTGGTAGCGTTGCCCTTGGTTTCCGCCAGCGCGCTCCGACGGGCTATGACGAAACCGAGGCCGGGGACGCCCTGAATGCATTTGTTGGACGAGGCCGCGACAGCGTCGAAATAGACTTCACGGCTGTCCAGCGGCAACGCCCCGAAGGCGCTCATCGAGTCGATCAGGAGCCGCCGACCGTGGCGCTTGGCCAGCGCCGCGATGGCCTCGACCGGATTGCGGATGCCGCTTGTTGTCTCGCAGTGCACGGTGAAGACATGCGTGATGGCGGGGTCCGCCGTTAGCAGGCGATCGACTTCGGCAAGATCAGGCCCCATGTCTTCCGCAGTCTCGTGATAGACGAGGCCGCGCCCGGCAATCTCGACAATCCGGCGGGCGCGCTGGCCATAGGCGCCGTTGATCAGCACCAGAACCTTGCCCTCGCGAGGTACAAAGGTCGTTAGCATGGCTTCCACGGCGAATGTGCCGGACCCTTGCATCGGCACTGTCACAAACGTGCCCTCGCCGCGGATCACCTTCGGCAGTTCATCCATCACTGCCTTGTTGATGCCTACGAACGTGGCATCGCGCGAGCCCCAGTCGTGGAGCATTACTTCCTTAACTGCCTTACTGGTCGTCAGCGGACCTGGGGTCAGCAGAAGCGGGTCACCGGTCTCAGAAGCGGCGGGTTGGCGGGCTTGAAACATGACGACCTCTGCTCTGCGATGGGGCAATTTACAGAAAGCTAGATCGCCGATTGACATAGCTCCAATACTTCCTTTCCATGCGATCCATAGAAGGAACCTATGTGATGACAGCTAACTACTCAGGGCTTTCGGCGTTCCATGCGGTGGCCGAGGCGGGAAGTTTCACCGGGGCGGCGCGCGCGCGCAATGTCAGCCAGCCGACGCTGTCCGCGCAGGTTCGGGCGCTTGAAGTCAGCTTCGACGTGCGTCTGTTCGACCGGATCGGGCGGCAGGTGCGGTTGACCCCGCTTGGCCAGAACCTTTTCGTGATCACATCACGGCTGTTTTCCGCTCAAGACGAGGCGCA
>JANLYB010000307.1:0-1959 GCA_031365425.1 Hyphomicrobiaceae bacterium | reverse complement strand
CGCTGCACGTCGCGGCGCTGGCCCTTGTCCAGGCCGATCTGGTCTTCGGTGGTCTGGCCGGATTGCTCGCTGAAGGTCGCGGGATCGATGCCGTTGCTCAGATTGCGGGTCGCGATGCTCGGACCGTTTTCCAGCGAAGCGATACGCGACAACGCCAGCGGCTTGAACTGACCGTTAGGATAGTTCTACAGATAGGCGTTGAGCTCTTCCGTCTTGTTGTAATCCTTGATCGAGCGCCAGAACTCGAGCTCGACGTCGCCGCCAGACGCGGCAGCGACGGCCACTGCAGCCAGCGCCGTGGCAGGCGTCGCTCCGGCAGCGGCGGGCGCCGCGGGCGCGCCGTTGAGATACACCGTACCGATCAGGTTGGTGTGCCCCCAGGGCAACTGCCCCTTTTGGGTCTCCTCGTTGACCTGAGCGCGGACCTTGGTCATGGCCTGCTGGATCTCGACTCCGGGCTGGGTGACGTTGGCAAGCAAAGCGCGCGTGAACGGGCTGTTGGCGCCCGCCTCGCCGTCGAGTGCGGTCTGTCCGGGACCGGTGGCAAACGCGATGAGCGTCCCTTCGCCGGATTTCATTTCGGCAAGACCAGGCTGCACGTTGACGCCGCGGGTGGCCCTGGCGGAACGGATTTTCGCGGCGAACGGATTATCGCGGCAGGCGTCGAGCAACACCAACTTGACCTTGGCATCGCCCATGGTCTGTTCGAGCGTGACGTCGACATTGATGGCGGCCCCCAACTTGACGTCCATTTCGGATTTGAGATCGGCATCGACCGGCACCAGATAATTGGTCCCGTTCACCGCGATGCCGTGGCCGGCATAGAAGAACAGCGCGATGTCGGCGCCTTCGGCCTTCTTGCCAAAATCCAGAAGCTTTTCCGCCATCTTGTCACGGGAGAGATTGGTGCCTTCCACCACCTCGAATCCGACATTGCGGAGCGCGGCCGCCATCGACCTGGCGTCGATCGGTGGGTTCGGAAGTGCGGCAACGTTCTTGTAGCTGCCGTTGCCGACGACGAAGGCCACCCGCTTGTCGGCCAGGGCAGTACCAGTGGTGATGGCCGTGAAAACCACGGCTAGGACAATGGTCAGGTAGCGCACTGAAATCCCCGTTTTCAAAGCAAGGCACCGCAAATTCGTGCTGTGGGACTTCGCCGGTCACCAGTTCGGGCAATTCGACGAACGTGGGCAATGAGGACCACTAACCGAGGATCGACGAATTTCATATCGACCAGAGGTCCTAGAGTCGACCAATTAGGTCGTAGGACCTTGGTCTTCAAAGACCGCTCAACCAAGATGGTCAGTTGCGCGCTTGACAAAGGTAAGCAACAACAAGGGACGAGCAGCCAATGCGTGGCGATCTATCGTGAGCCGGGTCGAGATGGACCAATCGGTCATACTGAAGAATCGATTACGAGCCGAGCAAGTGGCGGCACTGTTTCAACACGTCGCCTTGGGCGTGACCGGTGCCGCAGCCGGCGCGCTCGTTCTGGCGATCTCGATGATTCAGCTTGGTGCGCTTGATTGGGTCAAGGGCATATCCTGGGCATCCTACATTTGTGCCGGTGCAGCAGCTCACCTCGTTCTTTGGCGGCTCTATTTGCGCGCCAGGCCGAACGACGATCAGTGGAAGATCTGGGCAATCTCGTTTACCGCGATCAGCCTCGCCGAAGGCGTTGGCTGGGGTTGGGGATCGGTCTCGCTCGTCGGCAACACTGACCGCTTTTCACTCGAGATGCTGATCATGGTCGTCACGCTGAGTGTCGCGGGAGGCTCCATTCCTGCCTTCAGCTCGTACATGCCTGCATTCTTCGCTTTCTTTTTGCCCACCACCATTCCCAGCGTTTTTTGGAGTGTCGCATCAAACGATCTGTTTCCAGAAGCCCGCGTCATGTTGCTTCTCATGCTGATTTTCATAACGGCGATGGGCGGCCTGGGGGTTCGTGCCAATCAGAGT
>JANLYB010000232.1:0-3700 GCA_031365425.1 Hyphomicrobiaceae bacterium | reverse complement strand
CCTGCGCTATTGTTAGTCGCCGCCGTCCTCGCGTATCTGACGCCCAAAGCACCGCATCAACCGCACGGTGCTGCCCTTAAGCCGTAGCGTGCCGCTGGAGTGGCCGTCGCGTTGTCCCGCGACGCCACGCCTTCTGCTGCTTGATCGCCTCACCCCTTCCCGCCCAACAGCTGGCGATGTTCCATGGCCTTTTCGCGGGCTATTTTGCGGCGGGCTTCGAATTGGCTGGGGTTCCAAATTTGGAATTTGTCGCCCAGGCCGACAAAAGTGACTTGCGCAAGGGTTCCTTGGCTGCCGAGACCCGCGTGCGCGCGAAGCTCTTCAGGAAGGACGATACGGCCGTCCCCATCGATTGAGAGAACCTGGACGTCGCCGTAGAGCGCGACAGAGAGTTCGTCCCGCTCGTCTGAATAATCCGGCAAGCCTGCGAGAAGCCCATCGATTTTTTGCGCAAGCCTTTCGCCGCCGCAATCGAGTGCCGCAGCGTCAATCGCGGGGTAGCAGTAGATGCCGGTAGCCCCAGCGCCGCGATAGCCATCTCGCTCGAGCACGGCCCGGAACGGGGCAGGGATCGAGACGCGCCCTTTGGCGTCGAGCTTGTTTGTGAATGTCGAGACAAAGCGGTCCATTCCCTCTTCGCGTGTTGCGCTCCCACTCTCACTCGACAACCGGCAACACAACGAAAGCGAAACATTACGAACTGGGCTCGACCCTTGACGGAGACACGAAGGAATCCCGCACCGCCAGGGACGAGAGCGAGGCCTGCGCGCGTACCCCGCCGCGCAGGCCTTCGCTCGTCGTCACACCCGTGGCGGTCCTCCTAGCAACGGCCCTCGACGTTGCAGGCGCCCGACCACGGGCTGAGCCCAAATGAATGGGCAACAATGGGATTGCATGGGATTTAATGGGCGTCAATGGATTCTTAAGGAATCCACAGGGAAGAAATGGGAATGCGCCGGAGGAGCCACTGGCGTGTTTGTAGCGCGCCAAAAAATCTGAGAGGAAGCGGACAGAAACGTGAGAGGACGCCAATTGCCCGTGAAACCACGCGATCTCAGCACGAAACCTGGGGCCGCATTTGGCTTCATTGATCTGATTGAGGCGTGGCCGGAGCCATGTGGCGTTCGCGCCACGACACTTTGACAATCTGCGAAACGACTTGCCTTGCAGCCAAAACAAACTGCTGGCGAAACAGGCGTGATCCATGCTGGCGGAGCTTGGGCCGATCCTTATGCCGCCCTTATTTGGACAGCTCACAATCGGTATCGAAACCTTATGCGGCCGGGCCGATATTCACCTCATCGCTGAGAGTGGAGAACGTCTCATGGCTGATGTCGTGTTTCTTGTGATCGGGTGCGGGTTATTTGGCCTTCTCGCCCTCTACGCTGCCGCCTGTGATCGATTGTAGGAGCCAGGCCATGTTCGAAGTGATCCTCGGGGGCACGGTCGCGGCCGGATTGGCGGTCTATCTGATCTACACGCTGATCCGCCCGGAAAAATTCTAACCCGATTTGATGCCGGTCCCCGCTTTTTAGAAATCACATTGGAGTTTGAAGCCATGACCTTGAATGGTTGGCTGCAGATCGCGCTTGTCTTTGCGCTGTCGCTGCTCGCGGCGCGACCGCTTGGGATTTATCTGGCGAAAGTCCTTGCAGGTGAGCGCACACCGCTCTCTCCCGTTTTGGTGCGGGTTGAAGCCGGGTTTTATCGCGCCGCCGGTATCGACCCTAAGACGGAGCAGAGCTGGCTGGCCTATACGGCGGCCATGCTCGCCTTCAGTTTGGCCGGCTTTCTGCTGCTTTACGCGCTTCAGCGGTTGCAGGGCTTCATGCCGCTCAATCCGCAAGGGTTTGGGGCGGTCGCGCCTGATCTTGCGTTCAATACGTCGGTGAGTTTCGTCACCAATACGAACTGGCAAGCGTACGGCGGCGAGACGACGATGAGCCATTTCGTTCAGACGACGGGGCTTACGGTTCACAACTATTTATCGGCGGCGACGGGCATCGCGCTTGCTGCTGCCGTGACGCGGGCGTTTGCCCGCAGCGGAGCCGGGACATTGGGGAACTTCTGGGCCGATCTCACGCGTACGACGCTATACGTCCTGCTGCCGCTTTCGTTGATCGTTGCGCTCGGGTTTGTGCTGCTCGGGGTGCCGCAGACGTTTCAAGGATCGATCGATGCGACCACTGTCGAGGGCGCAAAGCAGGTAATCTCGCTCGGCCCGGTCGCCAGCCAGGAAGCCATCAAGCAATTGGGCACCAACGGCGGCGGCTTCTTCAATGCCAATTCTTCGCACCCGTTCGAGAACCCGAATGCGTGGTCCAACATGCTGCAGATCTGGTGCATGCTGGTGGTGTCGATGGCATTGCCGTTCGCATTCGGCCACATGGTCGGCGACGCCAAGCAGGGCCACGCGCTATTGTGGGCGATGGGGCTGTTGCTGGCCGCTGGCGTGGGCATCACCTATTGGGCTGAAGCCTCCGGCAATCCGATTTTGTCAGCACTCGGCGTTGATCCGGGTGGTGGCAACATGGAGGGTAAGGAGGTCCGTTTCGGTCAAGCGATGTCGGCCATGTTCATCGCCGTGACCACGGGCTTGTCGTGCGGTGCCGTCAACGCCATGCACGATTCCTTGACGCCGCTTGGCGGACTCGTGCCGATGTTTCTCATCCAACTTGGTGAGATCCTTCCTGGCGGGGTCGGCTCGGGGCTCTATGGAATACTCGTAATGGCCATCGTCACGGTGTTCGTGGCGGGGCTCATGGTCGGGCGGACGCCTGAGTATCTCGGCAAGAAGATCGAGGCCAGGGAAATGAAGCTCGCCATGCTGGCGCTGCTGATCCTGCCTGCAGCCATTCTGGGTTTCGCTGCGATTGCCGCGGTGCTCCCCGCCGCCTTGACGAGCCTTGCTAACAACGGTCCGCACGGACTGTCGGAAATCCTCTACGCCTATTCGTCGGCGGCGGGGAACAACGGGTCGGCGTTTGCCGGGCTCAACGCGAATACGCCGTGGTTCAATACGACGCTGGGTATCGCCATGGTGCTTGGGCGGTTCGCCTATGTGATCCCGGTGATGGCGATGGCCGGATCTCTTGCGGCCAAGACCAAGGTCGCCGCCACGCGCGGCACGTTCCCGACCGATGGCGCATTGTTCATCGGGCTGCTCGCCGGGGTGATCCTCATCTTGGGCGGTCTGCAGTACTTCCCGGCCCTCGCACTCGGACCCATCGTCGAGCACTTCCAGTTGCTCGGATCGAAGACCTTTTGAAGGATCCCTCCCATGTCTGCCAAAGCATCAGAGTTGAAACTTTTCGATGCCGCCATTTTGAAGCGGGCGGTGTTCGATGCGGGCGCCAAACTCGATCCGCGCAAGCTGGTCCGCAATCCGGTGATCTTTGTCACGGAGGTCGTCGCCGCGCTTGTCACCGTGTTGTTTGTTCGCGAGGTCGCGAATGGAATTGGCAATCCGTGGTTCTCGGGCCAGATCGCGGCGTGGCTGTGGTTCACGGTGCTGTTTGCCAATTTCGCGGAAGCGGTCGCCGAGGGGCGTGGGAAGGCACAGGCGGATGCGTTGCGGCGGACGCGGACCGATACGCTGGCGAAGCTGTTGCTGCATCGGGACGATAGCAAGGACGATCTCTGGGAGCTCAAGCCGGCGCTTGAACTGCGGGTTGGCGACGTCGTTCTCGTCGAGGCCGGC
>JANLYB010000231.1:0-3577 GCA_031365425.1 Hyphomicrobiaceae bacterium | reverse complement strand
GCCGAGTTCGCCAAGAAGGAAGGCGCTCAGTCCGTCGTGATTTCGGCCAAGATCGAGGCCGAGTTCGCCGGGTTGCCTGAGGCTGACCGGATGGAGTTCCTCAAGGAAATGGGCCTCGAAGAACCGGGGTTGAACCGCTTGATCCGGGCTGGCTACTCGCTGCTCGATCTCGTGACTTATTTCACGATCGGCCCGAAAGAAGCGCGCGCTTGGACCATTATTCGCGGCACCAAAGCTCCGCAGGCCGCCGCCGTCATCCATACGGACTTCGAAAAGGGCTTCATCCGAGCCGAAACCATCGCGTGCGCCGACTACATCGAGAACAAGGGCGAAGCCGGCTGCAAGGACGCCGGAAAGTTCCGGCTCGAAGGCAAGGAATACGTCGTGAAGGATGGGGATGTCCTGCACTTCAGGTTCAATACCTAATCTGCCTCACGCGCCGAGGCGCTCCGGCGGGGCGCGGCTTGCCGCGGGTCGCTTTGCTCCCCTGCCCTGCGGGCCTTTGATCCGCCGGGCGTTGCTCCCCTGCCCTTCGGGCGTAGTTCGGTGCCTCACGCGGGGTTTCCCTGCCCTGCGGGCGAAGTGACGTGAGGTGGTGGTTTGACAGTACGCGAGGAAGCCTTTGATGTTGTGATCCTAGGCGCGGGGGCGGCCGGGTTGATGTGTGCGCTGACGGCGGGGCAGCGCGGGCGCAAGGTTTTGCTGATCGAGCATGCCGACCAAGTGGGGTCGAAGATTCTGATTTCGGGTGGCGGGCGCTGCAACTTTACCAATCTCGATTGCGCACCCAATAGGTTCATTTCGGACAATCCGCATTTTTGTAAATCGGCGCTCGGGCGATACACGGCCGCGGATTTCATTGCGCTGATCGAGCGGCATAAGATTGCCTATCACGAGAAGACGCTCGGCCAACTGTTTTGCGATGGGTCGGCGCGGGCGGTGGTAGCGATGCTGCTGGACGAATGTGGGCGCGGCGGCGTTGATATTCGTTTGAGCGAGACAGTGACGGGTGTTTCGCGCGGCGACATGTTTCGCGTTGAGACCAATCGGGGGTATTTCACTGCGCCGTCGCTGGTGCTCGCGACCGGCGGGCTTTCGATTCCGAAAATGGGGGCGACGGGCCTCAGCTATGATCTCGCGCGGCAGTTCGGGTTGCGGGAGACGCAGACACGACCGGGGCTGGTGCCGTTCACGGCTGGCGTTTCAAGCGAGTTTGACGTGTCGTTGGCTGGCGTTGCCTTGGAGGCGGTTGCCTCGTTTGAGGGGCAGCGTTTTCGCGAAAACGTCTTGTTCACGCATCGCGGTTTGTCGGGGCCGGCTATCCTGCAGATCTCGTCCTATTGGCGGCCGGGACGGGACATTTCTCTCGATTTGACGGTTGATCGCGATGTGGCTGAGTTCTTGATTGAGCGCAAGAGAAGCCGGGCAAAGTCGATGCCGCAGACGGTGCTGGCGGAGATCGTACCGGCGCGGCTGGCGCAGGTATTGGCGCGGCGCTTGCCGGTCAGCGAGATGGCCAACATTCCCGACAAGGCGTTAACGGCGTTTGCCGCGCGGATGCAGGCTTGGCCGTATCAGCCTGTGGGCACCGAGGGGTATGCTAAGGCTGAAGTGACCTGTGGCGGGATCGATACGCGCGATCTGTCGTCCAAGACGATGGCGGCGGCTAACGGCTGCGGGCTTTATGCGATTGGGGAGGCGGTCGATGTGACGGGGTGGCTCGGCGGCTACAACTTCCAATGGGCGTGGTCGAGTGGCTGGTCGGCGGGGCAGGCGGTTTGAGGCTGCAATACCGGGAGTTGCGGAATTAGCCCTTGTTCACTTATCGTTGTTTTTATTGGTAAAAATGCTTTTTGTGTTGCGGAGCCTGGATTGGGTTCCTAGATTTGACCGATGACCTCTTCGTTGCCACAGGGAACGTTGTCCGAATTGCCACCGGCAGCCGCAGGAGATGCTGCGTTCCGGATTTTCTGTACGCCGTCGCTCTCGGATAAGCGGGGCGAGAATTACCGGGAGCTCAGCGAGCGTGCCCGTTTTCACCTGCGCCACGCCGCGTGGATGCGTATTCCGACTGTTGCTGGGGACGTTCAAGCGTACGTTTTTGAACCTGACGCGCGCCAGTCAGCAGGAACGGTTCTCGTCGTCCATGGCTGGAGCGGGGAGGCTGCGTTCATGAGCGTGCTGGCCGAGCCGATCCGGCGGGCCGGCTTTCGTGTGGTTCTGTTCGATCTTCCCGCTCATGGATTGAGTTGCGGGCGTCATACCAATCTTATCGATTGCGCGAAAGCGACCCTGGCGGTCGCGGAGCATGTGGGGCCTGTCCGGGCTGTGGTCGCACATTCGTTCGGCGGCATGATTGTGGCGCTGGCGATGGAGGGGCATCCGCCCATGCCGCGTGCTTTGGATGCCGGGCAGATTGTGTTGATCGCCTGCCCGAACCGCCTGTCCGATCTGACCCGTGATTTTTCAGCCCGGTGGGAGCTGTCTGCTGCGGGACGCCGGGCATTCGAACGGCGGCTGGTGCGCGTGGGTTGGAGATCAATCGATCACTACGCGACGGCTAAGCTGTTGCAGTCCAGCGGATGCCGCGCTCTGGTGGTCCATGATCGTGATGATGACGATGTCGCGTTCGTGTGCGGCGAAGAAATCGCCGCCGGGTACGAGGGAGCGGAGCTGGCGGCGTTCGAGGGCTTTGGCCATCGCAACATTTTATTCGCGCCACCCGTCATGCGGCTGGTAGCGCGGAAAATCGCGAAGCTGAATGGGACTGACGATCAGAGCGATGACCTGCGAGGGATGAGGCATCGCGGGGAACGGCGGTTGGGCGGGCAACACGTGTTGCGGGTATAGAAGCAGCTGGCCGAAAATAAAGTGCCGCGAAGGCCGTCGGCGCAATGAGCCCGCGTGGTCCCTACATGGTAGGTGGGCACCGTGTGCCAAGAGCCACGGCTCAAGGCAGGGACAGCACCCTAGCGGATCTTATAGGCCCCCGGGTCATATATGCTCCTAACGAGCCCCGCAGCGGACTCAACGTAGTCGTTCGGGGGCGGGATTCCAAGGGCGAAGCTCGATATTCCCCTGATTACGCTGCGTTGGGCTTGCGGGGGCGGTTTGGAGCTGTTGCGGAGGGTTCAGCGGAAGCAGCCTCGCGTGCTTCGAAAAGTTCGTCGGCGAGCATGAGAGCGGCCATGACCAGGAGACGGTCGTCGGCGGCGCGGCCCATGTCCTGGCCGAGCTGGTCGACTTTGGTACGTACGTAGTCGCCGAGGGCTTTGATGCGGGTCTCCTCGCCATCGCCGCACACGAAGCGATAGCTCCTGCCCATCAGCGATATGGCAACCTGGCCCATGTGGACGCTCAACCTCTTAGGATTTGTCCTGCAGAACGGTGTTCAGGGAATCGATGACCCAGTCGATGCGGTCGATCGCGGTTTTGCGTGCGGCGTCGAGGGTTGCGATCTCGGCTTTGGCGGCGGCGAGTTCGGCGGCCAACGCGTCGCGTTGGCGTTTCAGGTCGGCAACGCTGGCTTCGAGGCGTTCAATTGACAATTCGAGGGCTTTGGGGGCGTCAAGGCGCA
>JANLYB010000226.1:0-5994 GCA_031365425.1 Hyphomicrobiaceae bacterium | reverse complement strand
CCGCCTCCATTGGACTGGCGACGCTCACCAAACCTGCACCGATCCGGAGCGCCCCTCGCGCACCCAACCGAGCCGCCCCCGTCGCATGCATCGGCCCCGAAACCACCACCGCATGCCCGCGCGTATACTTATGCCCATCGGTCCGAAATTCCGGAGACTGCCCACACCACAACCCTGGCTCATTCAACCAGGCCTGACTGCCAACCTGCCCCGCCACCGCCGCCGGCATCCCAATCTCTCGCACGACGATCTCGCCGCACAAATCCCGCCCCGGCAACAGCACATGCCCGGGCTTCCGTCTGAAGAACGTCACCGTCTTAGTTGCTTTGATCACCGGCCCTTTCGCGGCGCCCGTGCTCCCATCGAGTCCACTGGGCACATCGACGGCCAAGACAGGAACGCCGCTTGCGTTCGCCGCAGCAATGGCACGCGCAGCCTCCCCATCGACAGCTCGCGCCAGACCAGCGCCAAAGATCGCATCGATAATAAGATCCGCATCCCCAACTGTTTGCGCTCCAAGCGGCTCAACGGCGCCGCTCCACCGCGCAGCCATCGCTGCCGCATCGCCTTTCAGCGCAACCCGCGATCCCAGCAACTGCACCCGAACCCGATACCCCCGTTCCGCCAGCAACCGCGCCGCAACAAACCCATCCCCGCCATTATTGCCCGGCCCGCACAGCACGACGATCCGCGCCCCGGGCACCACCATCCCCGCCGCCACCTCAGCAACCGACGCCCCCGCGTTCTCCATCAACGTGAGTGACGGCACGCCGCCTGCCACCGCCCGCGCGTCCGCCCGCGCCATCTCGTCCGTCGTCAGCAATTCGAGTCCAATAGTCGTGCCGGCCTTCGTAACCGTCATCGTGATCATCTTTCTTGCTGCACGCTGTCTACTTTTTGGGCTAATAGTCCAAACATGAGGCAAACCTCACCGCCGTGAGCATGCTGAAAACCGCCGGAACATAGCCAAACGGCTGATAGTGAGCCGCTTTCAAATTGGCTAACGAACTGGCACGTGGCATGCTAAGTCGTCGCATGTTGCTAATCCTTGTCGCGCCTCCGGTCTGCGGTCGTAGTTCACCGTCCCGTCGGGTGACGTCGTTTATTGGGAGACCAAGAGGGCCCATGAAGAAGATCGAAGCTATCATCAAGCCCTTCAAGCTGGATGAAGTCAAAGAGGCGCTGCAGGAAATCGGCCTGCAAGGGATCACAGTGATCGAAGCCAAAGGGTTCGGACGGCAGAAGGGCCATACGGAATTGTACCGCGGCGCAGAGTACGTGGTCGATTTTTTGCCGAAGGTGAAGATCGAAGTCATTCTTGCCGACGAAATGCTCGACAAGGCCGTGGAAACCATTCAGAAGGCGGCCCGGACGGGTCGCATCGGGGATGGTAAGATTTTCATTTCCACCATTGAAGACGCGATCCGAATCCGCACGGGCGAAACGGGTGGCGACGCCATCTGATTTTGTCATCTGATTTGGGTTGACCCCTCTGACTTGAAACGCAGAGCGGACAGAGACTGAGCAAGCGGACGGCAGCAAGGGGCACCTTGCGCGTCCGCTCAAGCTGTATAATGCGGTCGAAACAGGGGAGTTTTGCATGAAGAACGCTAATGACGTCCTGAAGATGCTCAAGGACAAAGACGTTAAATTCGTCGATCTGCGCTTCACGGACACGAAAGGCAAGATGCAGCACGTCACCGCTGACGTGAGCTGCGCCGACGAAGCCATGTTCAACGAAGGCTACGCCTTTGACGGCTCGTCCATCGCCGGTTGGAAAGGCATCGAGGCCTCCGACATGCTGCTGATGCCCGATCCCACCTCCGCTCACGTCGACCCGTTCTTCGCCCAGACGACCGTTGCCGTATTCTGCGACGTCCGCGAACCCTCCACCGGCCAGGCCTACGACCGCGACCCGCGCTCGATCGCCAAGAAGGCCGAGACCTACATGATGTCCTTAGGCATCGGCGATCAGGTCTTCTTTGGCCCCGAAGCTGAATTCTTCATCTTCGACGACGTCCGCTTCTCGACCGACACCTACAAGTGCGGCTTCTCGGTGGATTCGTCTGAACTGCCGTCAAACTCCAACACCGACTACGAAATGGGCAACCTCGCCCACCGTCCCCGCCTCAAGGGCGGCTACTTCCCCGTCCCGCCGATCGACAGCTGCCAGGACATCCGCTCGGAAATGCTCTCAGTCCTGACCGAAATGGGCGTCGCCGTCGAAAAGCACCACCACGAAGTCGCCTCCGCTCAGCACGAGCTCGGCGTCAAGTTCGGCCCCATGATCCAGATGGCTGACCACATGCAGATCTACAAATACGTGGTCCATCAGGTCAGCCAGGCTTACGGCAAAACCGCAACCTTCATGCCCAAGCCCATCTTCGGCGACAACGGCTCGGGCATGCACGTCCACCAGTCGATCTGGAAGGGTGGCCAGCCGATGTTTGCCGGCAACAAGTACGCCGACCTCTCGGAAATGTGCCTGTTCTACATCGGCGGTATCCTGAAGCACGCTAAGGCGATCAACGCCTTCACCAACCCGCTGACCAACTCCTACAAGCGTCTGGTCCCCGGCTACGAAGCCCCCGTGCTGCTCGCTTACTCGGCGCGCAACCGCTCGGCCTCCTGCCGCATCCCGCACGTCACGAGCCCCAAGGCCAAGCGCATCGAGATCCGCTTCCCCGATCCCGGCGCGAACCCCTACCTCGCCTTCACCGCCATGCTCATGGCCGGCCTCGACGGCATCAACAACAAAATCCATCCGGGCGAGCCGATGGACAAAAACCTGTACGATCTGCCACCCGCCGAACTGGCCAAGATCCCGACCGTCGCCGGCAGCTTGCGCGAAGCGCTCGACTGCCTCGACAAGGACCGTTCGTTCTTGAAGATGGGCGGCGTCATGAACGACGACATGATCGACAGCTACATCGCGCTGCGCATGGAAGAAAACATGCGCTACGAAATGACCCCGCACCCCGTCGAGTACGACATGTACTACTCGGTCTAAGCGAACCATCATCCAACGAGAAAGGCCCGGATCGCTCCGGGCCTTTTTTGTTGACTCACAACAACTTATCCACCACGCCCGACTTCTCCTCGACGAGCTGCCGCCCCGTCAGCCACACATCGCGCCCCTTGATCCGGACCCGCAGTTGAGCCAGCCAGCGATTGTCGAGCCTGCTCTCGAACCCCTCTTCGAAAAGCCTGTTGGTGAATTGGCCGACAGCTTCCCTCTGCGCCCCGGCAACCAGATCCGGTGCAATCGTCTGGAGCTGACGCACCGCACGCTCGGCATCCGGCTTTAATTTCAAGATCACTTCATGGAACATAAAACGCGCTTTGGGATGGGCGGTGCGCTCCATGCCGCTCAAGTAGAGGGGCACGCACATCGAGGCGCAAATCTTACCCTCGCCGACCGTGGTATTGATGTAATGCACCCGCGCAGCCGCTTGGATGACATCAAAAACCTCATGTCCGTGATCCACGCGTCCGCCGGGCGAATTCCACGAAATCAAAACCCGGCGCGGTTCGCTCCCTAGGCTCTTGAAAGCGTCCTCGAAACGCTGCTTCATCGGCGCTTCCACCGGCCCGTTCCAGACCATGACAACGCGATTGGGCTCCTGCCGCATCGTCAGCCCGGCCGCCTCGCTGGACGCCCCCGGCTTACCGGCCCGAAGCGCCGCCAAAACGAAGCCAATACAAATAAAAATAAGTATTCTCACGCAAAACTCCCTCTCGGGTCAATCTGGTTGAGAATACAAACCGATATGTTTCTTCCAGCTTAACAACGACGCATGGGCAGACGAATTTCCGCACAAGCCATCGTCAGAAAGCTTTCACCCGTCTAACATCGTCCTCTCCTCGCCGCGCGAGCCTCAACCTCCAGGCCCCCTCCATGATCCTCGACCCAATCGGCGTCATCGGCACCACCCCGCTCGCCGCAGCCATCGCAGCCCGCCTCGCGAGTGACGCCAAAGGGCCCCGCGTCATCGTCCACGGCCTCGACACAGCCCTTCTGGCCACATTCCCCAAACGTGCCCGCATCGAGCGCGCCCCGAACCTGTTCGACCTCGCCAGCGAATGCGAAGCCGTCATCGCCGCCTACGACACCCATGCCGCCCTCCGCGAAGCCCTCACCGGCACCGCCGACCGCCCCGGCCTGCTCGGCGCAATGGCACCGGGCACGCTATTAGTAGACATCAGCGGCGGCTTGCCTGGTGAAGCCTTGCGCCTCGCCGGGCAACTCGCAGGCGGTGCCATCGGCTTGGTCGAAATCGGCATCGCCAACCCCAATAACATCGCCACGGGCGAGGCACGCCTGTTCGCTGGCGGTTTTGGAGAACACATTGACGGCCTAACTCCGATCCTCTCGCGCTTAGGGACTGTCAAACGAGCCGGCCCCCAAGGCAGCGGCCGCATGCTGGCAGCGCTGACCGAGTCCATTCGCGCCACCTATCACGCAGCGCTTGCCGAAGCCCAAGCCATTGCCGCCGCAAGCGGCATCGTCCCCGACGAACTCGCCGATCCACCGGTGTCCGACGACGAACGCAGCGAATTTTCGGCCCAAGTGAAGGCCGCCAAAGCCATTGCCTCTGCGCACAATATCGAGACGCCCATATTCGATGCCGCCGCATCGCGCCTTTCATCTGCGCCGTCCCAATCCTGACCCCCCATCGCCTTGACGCCCCATTCCCCTTGCGCTCCCCTGGCATACCCGCCATAATGCCGCATGTTCCGAGGGGAGCCGGTGAAAACCGGCTGAGATCGCGCTGACCTTGCGTGAAAACCCTTAGAACCTGATCCGGGTTATGCCGGCGAAGGGACGGACGCAGTGCCAGGCCTTTGTGGCCACACCATCGGCACGTCTCATCGGCTGCATGCCCACCCCGCACCAACGCGGGCTATAGGAGTGCGCCAATGTCCAAGCCGGAAATCGACCCCGAAGTTCTGCCCGCTCTCAGCCGCTTCATTGCCGGCATGATCGGCCCAGTACTCGCCGCCATCGGCTGCTCGCTCCTCCTCAACCGCGATCTGTCCACTGAAATCGCCGCCGAAATCGGCCACAGCAAAGGCCTGATCCTCTTCTCAGGCGTCTCCCTGCTCATTGCTGGAATTGCCATCATCCAATGCCACGCCACATGGCGCGGCTGGCCGGCCGTCATCACCGCGCTCGGCTGGCTCTCGGTCATCAGCGGCCTTGCCCGCATCCTGTTCCCGACCCAACTCGCCAGCATGGCAACAACCTTCATTGCCCCGCCAACAACCTACATCGCCGCCGCCCTCAGTATCGCCCTCGGCGCGTTCCTCACGGCAAAAGCCCACCTGTAAAAATCCACAAACCTCCCGGAATTGACATGAACAAACCCACCCACCCTGCCGACCAGATGATCCCTGCTGTCACCACCGGCCCAATCTTCGGTTCGAGCAAAGTCTATTCCGCCCCGGACGCGCACCCCGATGTCAAAGTGCCGTTCCGCGAAATCGCGCTGACCGACCCCAACGAAAAGACCTTCCGCGTTTACGACAGCTCCGGCCCCTATACCGATAGCAACGCCCGCATCGACGTCGAAAAAGGCCTCCCGCGCGCCCGCGCGCAATGGGTCCTGGAACGCGGCGGCATCGAAATTTACGATGGCCGCGCCATTAAGCCCGAAGACAACGGCAACGTATCCGGCAAGCACGCCGCGCGCGTGTTCCCCAACACACCCAAGCCCATGCGCGGCGTCGGCAATGCGCCCGTCACGCAATACGAATTCGCCAAGGCCGGCATCATCACCAAGGAAATGATCTTCGTCGCCCACCGCGAAAATCTGGGCCGTCAAGCACTCCACGACAAAGCCAAAGCCAACCTCGCCGACGGTGAAAGCTTCGGCGCGAGCCTGCCCGAATTCGTCACGCCCGAGTTCGTGCGCGACGAGATCGCACGTGGCCGCGCCATCATCCCGGCCAACATCAACCACGCCGAGCTTGAGCCGATGATCATCGGCCGCA
>JANLYB010000207.1:0-12317 GCA_031365425.1 Hyphomicrobiaceae bacterium | reverse complement strand
AGTTGATTGACCTCATGCTCGAAGTCGGAGGTGTCCGCAGTAAAGAGATGGTCTGGCAGGTTGAGGCGCTGCCACCGTGGATCGTCGCGATCGAAGCCGCATTTGAAGTCGCAGGCCACGGGTGTGAGGCGGCCATCCTTGCCGGGCCGCATGCGGATCGGATTGAGTTCGAGTGTCGTCATGCCGTAGTGGTGCATCAGTTCCCACAGCTTGGGCAGATGTTGCACGAGCGGCGAGATGATCTCCTTTGGCGCGCCGATGTCGGTCAGCGCGTTGGCAACGACGAACGCCTTGAGGCCGGTCAGCGCGTCGAACGGCACGTTGGCGATGTCGCCCTTGTCGAGTTCCTCGATGTCTACGCCGCCCTTGTGGGTCAGCGTCATGGTCGGCGCACGAAACACCGTTGAGTCGGAAATCGCGAAATAGACCTCATGCTCGGCCGGCACGCCACCCTCGAAGGTGACGCCGTTGGCCTTGGCGACAGCATTGCCGTGTCGATGCTCCGCAAAGTAGAGCCGCTCCTTTTCGCGCAGGGCGGTCTTGAGATCCGTTGCCTTGCCGATCAGACCGGACTTGCCCTTCTTGCCTACGCCACCCTTAAAGAGCGGCTTAATGAAGATGAGCTTGTGGCGGTCGATGAGCGCTTGGATTTCATCCTCGCTAGCCCCAGGACCAAGGATTTCCGAAGCCGGAAACTCAACGTGCTTCAGAAGTTGTGAACCGGTCAGCATTCCAGTGATCTGCATGTGAATTCTCCAGCAGTCATCCAAGACAAGACAGTTTGCACCATAGACTATTTGAGTTGCGACATGGCGATCAGTGCGATCGTCACGACGATGGCGCCGCCGATCCGCGTCGCGACCTGGGCGAACGGCATAAGCACCATGCGGTTGGCAGCGGTAAGGATTGCGATGTCGCCGGTGCCGCCTTGTCCCGAGTGCGTGGCGTTCACGATAGCTGCCTCGATGGGATAGAGATTGACGAACCGGGCGACGATGAAGCCTGTCGCCATGAGCGTCACGACCGTGGCGACAATCGTTGCGAGATTGGCCGGGTGAAACGCTTCGACCAATCCATTCCATGGTGTGATCGCGACGCCCACCATGAAGAGAAGCGGGTATGTCACAGCAACCTGGAAGAACTTGTAGACGACCCGGGCGCCAGCTTCGATCTCAGGCGAAATCAGTCTGCCGATTTTTGCCGTTACGGCGACAAACAGCATCGCGACTGGCCCCGGCAGTCCGAACAACTGGTGGCAGAGCACGCCGACCAGATAGAGCGAAATGGCGGTTACGCCAGCGGCTGCAATGTGGGTCGTGTCCACGATCGAGGAGGCAGGAGCGTGCTCGTCCTCGTGGTCGCTTTGCAGCGTGTCGTTTTGTTCGCCCAGCTGCAGCTTGCCTTCGCCAGTCAGGTGGGGAAAGCGCTTGCCGACAAAGTTCAGCGCGCCTGCAAGCAGAATGGCGGTCAGGCTGCCCAACATCACCGGCGGCAGCACCTGCGCAAACAGGTCACCCTGCTTTTGCTGCAGGATTTCAGAATAGCCGATCGAGAGCGGGATAGCGCCCTCGCCGACGCCGCCGGCCATGATGGGCACGACGACAAAGAACAATGCCTTCTTCCACCCAAGGCCCATGGCCGTGCCGACCGCAGTACCGACGATAGCCGCGGCGACCGTTCCAGTTGCAAGCGGCACGAAAACCTTCAGAAAGCCCTTGATCAGAACGTTACGATCCATCGACAGGATGGATCCGACGATGATGCAGGTGATGAACAGATAGAGGAAGTTCGAGGTCTTGTGAAAGCTCGTCACCACATCAACGATGTTTTTGGGCAGGATCTGATAAAAAACCAGCGCCGACGGTATGAATGTCGCAAAGATCGCGGCCGCACCGATGTGCTTGAGCAATGGAATACGCTTGCCGAGTTCGGCGCACGTAAACCCGCCCATTGCCATCAGGGCCAGCGACATCGAAATCTCTCCGGTGACGTGGTTCGTCACAGAAAAGGTGATTATGAGGGCTAGCAGAACGAAATAGACGGGAATCGGAATAATTCCGATGCGAGTCTCCATCAGACGCCACCAACCGGCGGGCCAAAAGGACGTTGAGGTTACCGGTTCGGCCGCAGACACGTCTGCGGCGGCGACATTGTCTGCCATCGAGGTCCTCCTTGGTTTCCTTGGAGGCGCGGGGGGATTTGAGCATCTTGGCGCTCCCCTCTCTTCGTTCTCCAGCCCATATCATCACCCGCCAAGCTGTCGGCCACCTGTCATGGATGCGAATGTCGAAGGTCGAGAGTGTACGAGCGCCACGGGGTCGGCTACTGTTGCCCACTAGTTCTGAGCCGTAACGAGAGCCGGATCATGCGCCTGCTCATAGTCGAGGACACAGAAGATCTGGCCGATGCCATCCGGCACAGGCTGCGACGCAGCGGCTATGCTGTCGATTGTGCTGGCGACGGACAGTCGGCGGTGGACCTCACGAGCCGCGAACAATACGACCTCATCATCTTGGATCTCATGCTGCCGGTGCTCAGCGGGCGGGAGGTGCTCGCCCGATTCAGGTGTCATGATAAACGTACGCCGGTACTTGTGCTGACCGCGCGCGGCGATGTGTGCACCAAAGTCGATCTTCTTGATCTCGGAGCTGACGACTACCTGGTCAAACCGTTCGATCTCCTGGAACTTGAGGCGCGTGTGCGTGCACTTGTGCGGCGTCCAACAGGGCATGCACAAAGTGTTGTCACGGCCGGCAATCTGAAGCTGGATCTGGCGACTCGCCGTGTCCATATCGACCACAAAGAAATCTCGCTAGGGCTGCGGGAATTTCGCCTGCTGGAACTCTTCCTCTCCAATATCGACCGGTTATTGACGAAAACGTCGATCCTCGACCGATTGTATGGCGGCGAGGAAGCCGTTGCTCCGAATGCGGTGGAGCTTTACGTGTCCCGCCTGCGGCGCAAGCTCGACGGCGCCACTTTGAGCATTCGGACATTGCGGGGAGAAGGTTATATCGCGGCAACCGATGCGCACGACTAACGGCTATTCCCTCGAACATCGACTGCTGGTCGGCACGTCGATCTGGCTGATTGCGGTTTGCGGCGGGCTGTTTCTATTGCTCAAGAGCTATGCCGATGGTGCAGCGGAGCGCGCGTTCGACCGGCTGCTCCTGGCCGCGGCCCTTACGATCGCCGACGCCGTCCAGGTGAGCGAGGAACGCGTTTCGGTGGACTTGCCGTATGCATCTCACGCGATCCTCGCCATAGCTCCGCGCAGCCGTATCTTTTACCGCGTGAACGGCCCTGGAGGCGCTCTCATCACCGGCTATGATGGCCTTGCCGGTAAGCGGCCCGAGGCGCGGTCGACAACTCCGGAATTTTCTTACGTTCGCTTTCTCGATGCGAGCGTGCGCGTCGTGCAACTCGGACGGTTCATATCCGCCCGCGGCGTGGAGGGCTGGGTAACAATCGTCTCGGGCGAAACGCGCGAAGACCGCGACGCCTTCGCGCGGGAGATTCTCGTCAACGGGTTCCTGCCGACGCTGGCGATGGTCTTGGCGGCAACCGGATCGATATGGCTCGTGATCCGCCGGGCATTAAAGCCGCTCGCCGATGTCGAACGGGCGATTGCTGCGCGCAAGCCCACGGACTTCAGCCCGATCGGCTTCGACGCTCCGCACGAAGTTCATCAGCTTATTGCAACACTCAACAGTCTCTTGAAACGGTTCGGCGTGCTGCTCTCGCGCATGCAGGATTTTCTCGGCGATGCCGCGCATCAGATCCGGACGCCACTCGCAAGCCTGCAGGCGCAGGTCGACGTGGCGCTCGATGAAACCGACCTTGGGGCCGTCAAGCAGCGGCTGGAACGCGTGCGGCGCAACGCCCACGCCGTCACCCACTTGGCTAACCAGCTGCTTGCCGACACCATGGTGGCCCATCGCGGAGAGTCCGTTCCATTCGCGCCAGTCGAAGTGGCGGATCTGTGTTCCCACATTCTCGAAACATCGTGGAGCCAGGGTATCGATTTGGCGTACAGAAGCGACTGCGGTGACTACGCGAGCTGGGTCCTCGGCGACGACGTCATGCTGTCGGAAGCGCTGAAGAACCTGATCGACAACGCCCGCAAATATGGCGGCGGCCAGGATACCATCCAGCTCGAAGTTGCTGCGACCGCCGGCACGGTTCGCGTGAGCGTTTCCGATCACGGGCCGGGTATCGCCGAACATGACAGGGCTCACCTGACCAAACGCTTCGCGCGCGGCGCTGAGGCGGATCGCGTTGCTGGGAGTGGTCTTGGGCTTGCCATCGTCGCCGATGTCTTGGAACGGCATAAGGGGACCCTGCAATTTAAAGACCGGCCCGGCGGCGGCTTGACCGTGGAAATGTCTCTCCCGCGCATTCTGGCGCCATCGCCGGCAGGTTCATCATGAAGCGGATGGTACTATGGCTGGTTATCGCCGGTTGCCTGGCTGTGGCTGCGACCGGCGCGGCCGCCAAGGGCGGCATCGTCGAATTTCCGGCGACCGGTCCGGAGGCGGCCCGGCTCATCGTATGGGCGACGATTGATCTGGACGCCGCACGACCCTTGATTGGCCGCTTCCAGGAGGAGCGCCCCGATGTCGCCATCGTCTATCGCGAGATGGAGACGCGAAAGCTCCACGAAGAGGCCATCGGCAATCAGCAGGAGCACCCCGATCTTATCATCAGCTCGGCCATGGACCTGCAGGTCAAATTCGTCAACGATGGCCATGCGCGGCCGCACGCAAGCGAGGCAACCGCCCGCCTGCCCCCGTGGGCGAATTGGCGGAATGAAGCCTTCGCCATCACGCTGGAACCGGCAGTCATTGTCTACAATGCCGATTTCGCCAAGTCCTTCGGCGCGCCCCGGTCGCGCGACGCGTTGGCTTCGCTTCTCGCCGCGCGTGCAGAGGAACTGCGCGGGAAAGTCGCCACCTATGATATTTCCGAAAGCGGCATCGGATATCTCTACGCCACGCACGACTCGTTGCGCTCGGGAAACTTTGGCGCTCTCATCCGCAGCTTCGGCTTGACGGATGTTCGCCTCTATTGCTGCACGAGCGATATTCTCGCGGCGATCGAGCGCGGCGACATCCTCGTCGGCTATAATCTGCTAGGGTCGTACGCCGCCTCGCGACGGCGTCACGGGGCTCCAATTGAAATTGTGATGCCCGAAGATTTTACCTTGGTGATGTCGCGGGTGGCAGTGATCCCGCGGAAGGCCATGAATCCGGGGCTAGCTGGCGCCTTCATCGACTTTCTGCTGTCGCCCGATGGTCAGTCGGAACTCGTCCGGCAGGGGTTGAGCGACGCGAACGGTCAGCTCGATGCGGGTGCGACGGGCGGGCAGGCGCACGGGGACGCGAACCGGACCACCATCCAGCCCATCGCCGTCAGCCCGGCGCTGCTCGTTTTTCTCGACCGGATCAAACAGGAGCGATTCATTCGCAACTGGCGCGAACTGTTAGGCGGGCCGGCGAACGTCCGGTAACGCAGCGAGACGGCGACTGAGACGAATGAGAGATGACAATGGACGGGCGGGCAACCTTTATTTCGGTTCAGATTGGTGACACGATCCCGGCGCCGGTGGCTAACCGTCTGATGTCAGCAATTGTGTCGTCGGGCAGCAGAATGCCGTCACGGCGGTTTTGCGCTTCGTTGCGCGCCTCGATTTCGCCGGGGTAGAAGATTTCATCAAATCCTTTGGCGCGCGGTGTGGATTTGAGTTCGCTGATCTGCTGCTTGATGCGTGTTTCAAATCCGCTGACGCTTTGAAAGGCCGCGATATCGAGAGCGATCATGAAATGCCCGCATCCGCTTTTCCGGTCGGTTTGATAGGGCCCGGCAACGCCGGAGCCGAAGGCGCTGCCCGTCAGTACGCCCGATAGCATGTCCATCATGACAGCGATGGCGTAGCCCTTGTGCTCAGCCATCGGGAGAATGATCCCGGCAATCGCTTCGGCTGGATCGGTCGTGGGCTCTCCTTCGGCGGTCAGCGCCCAGCCGAGCGGTATCGGTAGCCCTTTTTGCTTGGCGAGATAGACCTTGCCTCGCGCAACGCCCGTGTTGGCGATGTCGAGCATCATGGTCGCATCGCTCCCAACTGGAGCGGCGATAGACCAGGGATTTGTGCCGACCACCTTTTTGCGGCCACCCCATGGCGCCATGGCAGGGCTGGCGTTAGTCGACAGAAACGCGACGCAGCCCTGTTGCGCGGCCATCCGGGTGAAGTACATGGCCGTGCCGAAGTGATTTGAATTGCGGACTGCAACCGCGCCAATGCCGTGCGCCTTAGCGCGAGCCACGGCCTCACGGGTGGCCTGCGCCGTCAGGACTTGGCCAATCCCGTCGTCGCCATCGAGCACTGCCACCGCACCTGCGTCCACCACTAGTTTCGCTTCTGTCTTGGCCCGCATAACGCCCGAGGTGATGCGCGCCAGATACCACGATGTCCGCAGCACGCCGTGCGATTGATGGCCCCATAGGTCCGCCTGCACCAGCGTATCGGCAACCAGCCGGGCGTCATCGTCCGGCACCCCGGCGGCGGCATAGACGGCGCTGACGATGCCCGCCAATTGATCTGGAGAAACGCGCTGCGAGGTCATGAACTCATGCCTTTCCCGTGGGGCCCGGAACAGATGTAAATGCGCTTAGTTCGCCGCCGTTGAAGGTTGCGGTGAGCCGCGCCGGGCTGCCCGGTATGTTGAAGGGCTGCGAGAGCGTGCCGGTCGAAACTCGTGATCCAGTGCTGTACTACCTCCTGTTTGCGATGCGCGCCATGCCGATCGCGCATCGGCCATGGCGCACACACAAGGATGCGCCGGCGGAGCAAACCCTCCTCGATCTCCGGCTTCGTCCGGAACCGGCCGTCGACCCCCGACGCGACGGGCGATAAGCCGATGAACTGTGCTGGTTCGCAGGCGCTAATGATCGACACTCAAAACACAACGAAATCGCCCAACAGGTCTTGGCGGACGAGCCAAGGCGTTTGCCGCCCAGCCGTCTCGCGCGATAGGATCGTCCGCAGGCCGCGGTAGAGTTCGCTGATCTCGATTGCGCCATCGCCGTCGGCGTCATACTCGGCACGCTTGGTGCGCAGCACTTCGACCAGTGCATACGTAAACAAGCCGCCGTCCCACCGGGAATCCTCCAGACTGTCCTGACGGCCTTTGGAGGCGGCAAGGACGAGCATCGGGGGATGTTCGCCAGCAAGCAGAGCGCCAACAGCATCGTCGTTCGTCCCAAGTCCCTCACGCCCCGAAAGGCCCGCGTGGCAGGCATCCAGCACGACGATTACTCGCGATCTTGCTTTGTGGAGCAGGGCCGCGATGTCGTGCCAGGCGATGGCTGTCTCCGCGATACGATTGAGATCGAACCCATACGGTGTCAGGTAGTAGGCCTGACTCGAAAAGCCGTGGCCGGCAAATGAGAACATGATCGTATCCTGCGGGCGCGCGGCATCAACGGCAGCCTGCAACTCGGCCAGAATCGTGTCCCGGGTCGCGGCGGTGTCGGTGAGAAGCTTCGTCTTACTCGTGGCGTAATAGCGCCCAGGGTTCAGTTCTAGGGCCGCCGCCAGTCGTTCTGCGTCATGGCGCGCGTACTTTAATGAGAGTTTTGGATTGGTGTAGAGGTCGTTTCCGACCAACACGCTGTAAAGCCGGCGCGTCGGGTTGGTGGACGGCTTGATACGGATCGCATCAGGTTTGGAGACGAGCCCGTTGACGTCACTGACCTGCGCTGTGAGCCATCGTGCGCCGCTCACCTCGGGGACCACGACATCTTGGGCTGCTACGAGGCCGGTGGTGAGGGTGATGTCGCGTAGCGGTTGACCGTCGGCGTAGATTCGAAGGTGCGCGAGCGGCGCCGTGCCGCGCGCGAGGATGCGCAGGTTGATCCCGTCGCCGGACGCAGGGCTGGCAAGCGACAGATCGAGCGTCGGCGGCGGGGCAAGTTGGGGTGCGGCGGCAGGCACGGCCTGGGGCGCCAGTTGCGCTTTGATAATATCGGGGCGGTCGAGTACGCCGGCGAACTGCTGGAACGGGAACACGCCCGGCAACCCGGGGAACTTGAGTTGAACGAAGTGCGCGCCTTCGTAGGACGACCAATAATAGCCCTCCGGCGTGTAGGCGATGATCTCGTCGTCGACGACCCGACCCGACAGCGGAGTCCGGCCGGTCGCGATTTCATGGACGAAAAACTGACCGTCCGTGTTTTCTTGGACGACGTGGCGGCCGTCGCCCGACAGCACGATGTCAGCGATGAGGTCGGCTTGTGCGACGTCGTTGAAGATGCGCACGACCTTGCCCGCATCGAGATCGTAGACCGCGATCGACTTCGCCGCGACCGACGCCATCACTAGGTAGCGATCCAGATAGATCTGCGGCTTCACTCGCGATTCGTGCTGAGTGGCGCCGTATTCGCCGGCCCAAAACGTTTCGAGCGGCTTCGACAGATCGATGATGCGTCCGTCCCTTGCGGTTCCCTCAATGCTCGCGGTCGCCAACACGATCCGGCCTTGGCCGACCCCGCCGTTACCTTCGGTCGCCCAGAGTTGGAGCAGCCAGACGGGGCGGCCCTTGACCTGCCAGCGCCACAGCCCCTCCAGCGTCTCATCGAGGTAAAGCTTGCCCCTGTCGATGGCCTCCGGCAACCGCGGCTCCAACCGCTCGGCTGCGCCGTCGGCGGTGTAATGACCCAGCCGGGGCCGAAGCGACGCAACATCCCCGCCCAGCCGGCGCTCAATCTCGACGGTCCGTTTAGCGATGAGGCTGTCGACGCGCTTCTGTTCCCTGGGGATGTTCCAGTAGTTGCTGCCCTTATCTGGAGAATTGCCGGAGTTGGAGAACGGGATCTGTTCGCGGGCGAGCGGTGCGGCGACAACGAGGCCGATTTGCGCTAGTTCGCTCCCAGCTGTCTTTGCCGGCTCGTCGGTGCCCCTGGCAACGCGTGCCGCGTGCGTGCGCCAGTCGCCGCGAACCACGCTGGCGGCTGTCGCGCTCGCAACCTCGATCCGCGAAACCTTGGGCTCCTGCCCGGAATGGGTGACGAGCTGGCGCTTCAGCACCATGGCGACCTTGTACCAATCCTGGTTGGGAAAGTCCTTGGCTTCGGTCTTGAAATTGGGATCGGTGACGAGCGTATTCTTCAGCGGGTCGTCGACGTGGCTGAAGCGGATCGGAGTACGGGCGCCCCAGCCTTTCAGCGGCGCGACGAACCCGGGCGCGTAGGTCTTGGATATGAATGCGGACACTTGCGTTGCTGCCTCGCAGCAGAGCTTGGCGCCGCTGGCCAACTCGTAAACCGCCGCCGACGCTTCAAAGCCCGACGCGCTGGAATAAATGAGGATGCCGTGATCGGTATCGAGCACGACGTTATCGTCGGTCCACGACGTGCATGCGTGGCACGAGCCGGGATGTCTCAGGCTCAGGAAATCGTCGGGGACCTCTCCTGGTGCTTGGGCCATCGTGGACGCTTGCCGCGATATAAGCGTCGAGCGCACCGCCAGCGCACCCCAACTTCCCTGGCCGTCGATGACGTAGGAATCGTCATCGACAAAGCCGATGAACGATCCGCCCAGGGTCGCCACGACCGTCCCCGACGTGAGGTCGATGACTTCGTACGACCCGCTGCCCTGTGCGCCCGCCGTTCCCGCTTTGGCCACCAGGAAGCGCGAGGTCGGCGAGAAATTGACGTCGCGTCCCGCCCGGTCGACGAGCTTGGCGCCGGTTTTCAAGTCGAACACCCGGTACCGCCCGTCGAAGATGTTCACGCGATAGCGGGCCGAGTTTGACACGATTACCTGCTTGGGCTGTTCGATGTCGTAAGGATCCTGCACCACGATCGCGGGCGCGCCCGGTGCCAGCGTGATCGTCCGGCCGAAATTCCTCGACACGCTACGCTCGCCGCAACCCGTGCGCGCGACGACGGTCGCCTCGACCACGTTATCTCCGGCCGCCAGGTTCCATACCTCGAACGAACCCGAGAGCTTGACGCCAGGATGATGCAAGGGCACCAGCGCCCTCGTTTTGCCGGCCCCGAAGCCCAGCCCCGACGGTCCGCGCGCCTCTGGCGTCAACGCGAGGAATCCCGGCAACCGAGGTTCCCGGTCCGGTTCGGCATCGTCGGCAGGTTTGGGCGCCGGCGGTAGAGCCGCAATCGCAAACCTCACCTCGCCTGGAATGGCAATCGCTATATAGACCGGGACGTTGAGGGGGGTGCGCGTCTTGGCTTGCCACGAGATGTGGAGAGGTTCGCCGGCCGTCCCCCGGCTCGGCGCGTCGATTCTGACATCGATGCCGCGGACGAGCGATTGCAACTGTGCCGTCTCCGCTCCGCAATCATTTGCCGCCCGGACGGAGGGAGCGGAGAGGACTGTGAACAACAGCGCCCACTTCAACCAGATCAAGATGCCGTGGTAGCGGGTCGACAACATCGAGAAGCCCCGTGATGCGAGCAGCGTTGGGAACATCTACTGTATCATGACAGGCAATAATCGTCCCAAACTCCGCTTCACTTCGAGAAATTTGACCGAAACTAAACATAAGAGGGCGAAGTCCTGGCCCAGCCGCCTGATGTTCGAGGGCTGACAGATCAAGGTCGCGCGCGCCCCGACGGTACGGCGCTTTCATCGGTAAACCAAAAGGTCTGATTTCAGGCTGACGCCTGGTACCAAAGGAACGCGCTAAAGCCGGAGCGCATGACTACGGTCGTCTATTCTTGATACCGGTCAACGTGCAGTCCTGCTGAGCAACTCCATCAGCTCCACAATCTTCTGCCGCTGCTCGTCCTTGTCGCCGCTGACAATGGCGTGCTCGACGCAATGCGCGATGTGGTCGTGCAGCACCTCTTCCTCGACCCGGCGCAAGGCGGCGCGTACGGCGGCAATCTGAGTCACGATATCGATGCAGTAGCGATCCTCCTCGACCATGCGGGAGAGGCCGCGCACCTGGCCTTCGATCCGGCTGAGGCGTTTCAAACACGAAGCTTTTGATTCTTTGGGCATGCTTGACCTATACCCTGACGGGGTATACATGTCAACTATACCCCCTGTGGGTATGTTGGAAAAGGGTTCACGCAGCCATGGCAGCTCATACAATGCACGCACACGGCGATCATGCTCCGCACGGCGCGCACGAGCAGCCGGGCACGGTCCTCAAAGATCCTGTGTGTGGAATGACGGTGGACCCCCACACGGCCAAGCATCGCCATACCCATGTTGGCCAGTCGTATTATTTCTGCTCGGGAAAGTGCCGGGAGAAGTTCATCGCCAATCCAGCTCAGTATCTGAAGGCTGAGTCAAAAAGCGTACCCCCGATTGCGGCAGGCACAATCTACACTTGCCCGATGCATCCCCAGATCCGGCAACAAGGTCCTGGCTCATGTCCCATCTGCGGCATGGCGCTGGAACCGGAGATGGCATCGGCTGATGCGACGGCCAATCCCGAACTCGCCGATATGACACGCCGGTTCTGGATTGCGCTCGCGCTGACGGCGCCGGTGTTCGTGCTCGAAATGGGCGCACACCTGACCAATCTCCACCAATATATCGGCCAACAGGCATCGAACTGGGTGCAGTTGGTCTTGGCGACGCCCGTCGTGCTGTGGACCGGCTGGCCGTTTTTCGAGCGCGCTTGGATCTCGCTCAAGACCCGCAACCTCAACATGTTCACGCTCATTGCCATGGGCACCGGCGTGGCATGGATTTACAGCATTGTAGGAACGCTCCTGCCGGGTTCATTTCCGCCTGCGCTGCGCGCTCATGATGGCTCGGTGGCGGTCTATTTCGAGGCGGCGGCCGTCATCACTGTGCTGGTTCTGTTGGGACAAGTTCTCGAACTGAAGGCGCGCGAACAAACCAGCGGCGCCATCCGCGCACTTCTCGATCTTTCCCCGAAAAAGGCGCGCCGCATCAAGGCTGACGGCACGGACGAGGATGTAAGCCTCGATTATGTCGTGGCCGGCGACCATCTCCGAGTACGGCCTGGCGAGCGCGTGGCAGTCGATGGCGAAATCCTCGAAGGGCGCAGCGCAATCGATGAATCTCTGGTGACGGGAGAGTCAATGCCCGTGACCAAATCCGTAGGTGCGAAGGTTATCGGCGGCACCATGAACCAGTCGGGCGGTTTCGTCATGCGTGCGGACAAAGTCGGTCGCGATACGGTGCTGGCTCAGATCGTGCAAATGGTGGCGCAAGCGCAGCGTTCGCGCGCGCCTATCCAACGTCTCGCCGATCAGGTCGCAGGCTGGTTCGTTCCAGCGGTGATCGCCGCAGCTGTCCTCGCGTTTGTCGTCTGGTC
>JANLYB010000180.1:0-15135 GCA_031365425.1 Hyphomicrobiaceae bacterium | reverse complement strand
GTGCGCCCTTTTGCGCACGCAGATCCTGGATCTTACCATTTTCATGCATGTCAAAGACCCCGGATCGGCATCGCTCGCTCTGCTCGCAATGCCGTCCGGGGACGCCGTGTGGGAAAATAGAATTTAAACCGGACAGCCGTTCGCTCGGCCCGAGGACCCATTCTGCAGCTCGCACTGCTGTTATGTAATGTCATTGCGCGCGAAGCGAAAAGGCCGTCCCGTCTGCCGTCCAAACGCAAAATGACCGGGTTGCCCCAGCCATTTCAACTCTCAAGCATCGTTAGACTTCAGCGCAGTTCCGCAGTCCGCGACGTGCCCCGCTGAGCCCCAGCCTTGCTTCCTGCTGCACCCAGCCATCCGCGCAACTGCGCCGCTTCCCGTGCGGCATGCGTAAGAAACACGACGTTGCCGGCGAGATACCGCTTGGCCATCCGGCGCGGTTCGAGCGCCAGCCGCCACACCCACTCGCAACCAGCCGTCCGCATGAACTTCGGCGACCGCGCCACTTGCCCCGAGAAGAAGTCGAATAACCCGCCTACGCCCGCGATCACCGATGCGTCCAGCCGCGACGCGTTGCGCTGCGCCCACTGGTCCTGTAGCGGCACACCCATAGCGACGAGCACGATCTTAGCCCCGCTCGCATTGATCAGGCCGATGACGCGATCTTCTTCTGCGCTGCCATGTTCGAAATAGCCGTGATGCGTTCCAGCGATTGCCGCGCCCATTCCAAAGTCGCTGATCGTGCGAGCAGCCGCTTCAGCAACGCCGGGCTTCCCGCCAAGCAAAAAGATCGAGGTCCCGGCAGCAATACCTTCCCGGCATAGCAGCGGAAACAAATCCGTTCCGTTGACATTGTCCATGAGCGGCGTTCCGCACATCCGCGCGGCAACCGCCATTCCGCTGCCGTCAGCATAAATCCGGTCAGCCGACGAAACGGCAGCTTTGTATTGGCTATCGGCCATCGCCGTATTGATCGCGTGCGCATTGACGAACACGACGCGCATTGGGCGCCGGTCGCGTGCTGCCAGCGCCATCTCGCGTGCAGCCAGTCCCAGTCGCGTATTGTCGATGGCAAGCCCGAACAAGCGGCTCTTGCGCGGGCTGTTGGCGTCTCCGCTCCACAAGGCCGGCGCGGGCTTCGCAGCGCCTAGCAGGCTCCGAGCAAGCACTTGAGCCGCAGCATTCGGCGCAGTGACAGCAGACGAATTGATGGCAGACGTGGCCATTGCAAAAACCCTCTCACGCTCCCCAGCGTTATTGAGATGAATTTCGCAGGCAATTTCGAACAGGCTGTTGCTTAATTCGATCGGATTTTATCGAAATGAAATAATTTTAAAATCCAATTCGTCCCAGTCTTGGACACTCCGAGTCGATTCGATAACGACAAAATTCCAATTCCCATATATTCCGGGAAAGGCACCCCCGGCGGACCACGACGGACGCCTTCCGATGTTCACGTTTTTTTTAGTCTAACTCCGTAAACCTGATCGTCTGGCAGGAGCCGCCATCGCGGCGTCGCTCAATTTGCGTGAGTTCCCTAATGTCGAATGGTCCGTATGTAAGCGTTGTCATTCCGCTGTACCAAACGCAGCGCTACATCGCAGATGCGCTGGCGTCGGTTCTCGCCCAGACCTTCACCGATTTCGAAGTCCTCGTCATCGACGATGGCTCATCCGACGGCGGTCCGGCCATCGCGCGCGCAGTTCGAGATCCCCGCGTTCGCGTCATAACGCAGCTCAATCGCGGCCTCGCGGGGGCACGAAATGCCGGCATATCCCAAGCGCGTGGCCAAGTCGTAGCCTTCCTCGACGCCGATGACCTGTGGCAGCCCACCAAACTCGAGCGCCACGTAGCCCACTTGAATGCCAATCCTGAGATCGGCGTCAGCTTCTCCGCCTCCCGCTTTATCGACGACGACGGCGCCCCCATCGGTTTGATCCAAAAGCCTACCGGAACCCGCTACGAAGCCTCCGACATCTTTTGCCGCAACCCCGTCGGCAACGGCTCGGCCCCCGTCATTCGCCGCTCAGCCCTCGACGCCATCGCCGTCTACGACCCCCGTTTCGAGCGCATCTGCTGGTTCGACGAAAGCTTCCGCCAGTCCGAAGACATCGAATGCTGGACCCGCATGGCCGCCACGACCCCCTGGCGCTTCGGCTACATCGATGCCCCCCTGACTGACTATCGCGTCAACACGACGGGGCTATCGGCCAATACAAGCAAACAGCTTGAAACTTGGCAGCGATTCCGCGCCAAGGTCGCGAACTACGCGCCGGAACTGGCCGCAGCCCATGGCAACCGCGCCAAGGCCTACCAGTTGCGCTACCTCGCCCGCCGCGCCGTCCGCGGCAACGCCGCCAACTCGCCTGCCTTTGCCATGATGTGCCAGGCGCTGCGTCTCCACCCGCGCCTCGTCGCCGAAGAACCCGCCCGCACGCTAGTGACGTTTGCTGCAAGCCTCGCCCAGCAGCTCTTGCCGCAAACCTTTTTCGAGCGCGGCAGCGCCTGGGCCATCGCCCGCGCCACCCGCGTCTCGGGCTTGCGCGTCTAACCATGCAAACCACCGAATTCGCCAACCGCCCTTCCCCTTCGCCGGGCCTCATCGCTATGCTGCAACGCCAAGTCCGTGCGTTGCTCGAAGACCGGCTCGTGCGTAACGTCGGCTGGTACGGCCTCGCCGAATTCGCCAACCGCTTCACCCGCCTGATCACCACGGTCGTGCTGGCCCGCTGGCTCCTGCCCCACGATTTCGGCATCGCAGCCATCGCCATCACCACCTTCGAGATCGTCCGCGTACTCGCCCAGAACGGCATCGGCCAAGCCGTCATCCGCGCGCCAGCCGGAGAACTCCGAGCCATGTGCGCGACGGCCTACCGTGCGAGCTGGCTCGTCTGCCTGCTCGCGTTCTCCGTCCAGCTTCTGACCGGCGCCGTCATTGCCCACGTCACCGGGCGCCAAGACGTGTTTTGGATGATCGCCTCTCTCGCCGTCGTCTACCTCACGCTCCCCTTCGGTCAGATCCAGTCGTTCCTGATCGCCCGCTCCAACCAGCTCCATATTCTGGCTGGCATCGCGGTCGTCCAGGTCGCCATCGACAACCTCCTGACCGCAGGGCTTGCCATCGGCGGACTGGGCGCATGGGCTGTGGTCCTGCCCAAGCTCATCGTCGCACCGATCTGGGTCATCGGTATGCGCCGCGGCTGCGTCTGGAAGCGCGACAATTCGGCAGGTTTAGCGCCAATGGCCCCCCTCATGGCCTTCTCCCTGCCCGTCATCGGCAGCGAATTGCTCGTCGCCGCCCGCTTCAATTTAGACAAAGTCCTGGTGGGCTCGATCCTGGGTGTTGAGGCCCTCGGCATCTACTACTTCGTCTTCAACGCCGGCCTCGGCTTCTCCTTGTCGCTGACCGCCTCGCTTGCCGCGTCTGTCTACCCCCACCTTGCTGAAATCGCCGGCAAACCGCGCGAACTCCTTGCCCGCTACGACGGTCTGCTCTGGCGCGCTGCCCTGCCCTGTGCCGCCGTCATCGCCCTTCAAGCGTCATTGTCGCTCCTGTATGTGCCCATCGTGTTCGGTGCGCGCTGGGATGCCGTCGCCTGGCTCGTCGCCGTGCTGTGCGCGTCCGCCATTCCCAAACCGTTGTTCGACAGCGCCTCCCAGCTGCTGCGCGCAGCCGGCCAGCCCCGCACCGAGTTCCTGGCGTCAGCCAACCTGACCGCCGTCTCGCTTGCAGCCCTTTCCGTCGCGCTGCCTTACGGCCTCGCCACCGGCGTCATCGCCCAGTCGCTAGCCGCCATTGCCGTCCAGATCGGAACCGCCCTCGCGGTTCGTTCGAGCCTCGCCCAGAATCCTATCCGCTCACAAGACCAGCCTGCCGGAGCCACGTCATGAAGATTGCCCACCTCATCGAAACCATCGAGCTTGGCGGCGTCATGCGCAATCTCGAGACCTTGATGGCGCACATGAGCGACGTCGAGCACATCTGTTACAACGTGTCCCCGCGTACTCAGCTGCCCCCCGTGATCCCCGCCGATCAACTGGTCGTCATCCACTTCACCGCGTCGTGGTCGAAGCTGCCGTTCCTGGCCGCCCTCCGCGCCATGCGTGGCCGCGCCCCCATCGTTATCGTCGAACACAGCTATACCGGATCATACGAGAAATACGTCGTTCCCAATACCGCCCGCTTCCACACGATGCTGAAGCTCGTCTACGGCTTCGCGGACCGCATCGTCGCCGTCTCGCACGGCCAAGGCGCATGGCTGCGCCATCTCGGCGTCGTCGATCCCGCTAAAGTCGTTGTCATCCCCTCGTCCACCTATTGCGGTGCTTTCCTCGACATCGCCCCGCCCGCCCGTCGCGGTCTGATCGGCCAGCCCCTGAAAATCGGTGCCTATGGCCGCTACCACGAGCAAAAGGGCTTCGGAAACCTCATCCAGGCCATGCGCCGCTTGCAACCCGGCATGGCGGCCCTCACCCTCGCCGGCCTCGGCCCCTATGAAGAGCGCCTGAAGGCGATGGCGGCAGACATGCCCAACGTCACCGTCGGCGGTCCGACCAAAGATGTGGCCGGCCTCCTTGCAGCGCAGGACATCGTCGCCGTCCCTTCCCGCTGGGAAAGCTTCGGCCAGGTCGCCCTCGAAGCCCGTGCGGCCGCCCGCCCTCTGATCGCATCCACCGTTGATGGCCTCGTCGAGCAAACCACGCCCGAGTGCGGCTGGCTCGTCGCCGAAGACGACATCGCAGGCCTCACCAGTGCGATCGAGTCCGCCGCCCACGCCGACCTCTACACTATGGGCCAATCAGCCCGCCGCTCGGCCGATGGCCACCTTGAGACCAGCCTGAATATCTGGCGCGCTCTCATCCGCGAATTGATCCCAGCCTCCGCCTCCCGGCGCGCGGCATAGGTGGCGCCTCAAAACTCCCCCATCCCATCGGCCCCCGGATCGCGCACCCGCGCGAACCGCGCCGCCGCTGCCCGCCCAAACCGCAACATCATCACCTTGCGCCGCGACCCCGCGATTCTGTGCGCAGGTGCTTCCCGTACCACGCTGCCGCCATATCGGTCTGCCAGGATCAACCCCGTATCCTCTGGCAAAATCTCAACCGGAAACACAGGCGGCACCGCAAAAAACAGCTGGTCGCAATAGGACCGGTACGCGGTCCATTTCCGATCGCACCGGAAATCGGCGACGCTCGATTTGATCTCGACAATCGTAATCAGCCCATCCGCCGACAGCCCCACCACATCCGCGCGGCGCCCGTCGGGAAGAGGCAATTCGGACACAGCCGCAATTCCTTGCGCCATCAACAGCCGCGTCACGCCACGCTCGATATCGGCGGCGACCATTGATCGTAAAGCCGAATCTGCCTCTGCAGGCTCTGCGACGGGCATATCGACCTGAGGAATAGACTTTGGGTCGGTCATGCTCTCGCCATGAGTGAGTGGGAAGCGGCTTTTTCTCATGATTCAGTCTAACGCAGGTTGATGCCCGGTGTTCAATTTCCTCCAACGCGCGCCCAAAGCCTCGCCCGTCATTGTGGTCGAGCACCCGTCGGTCGATCCCTCACCAACTCCTCCCGATGCTGAGAATCTCAACGGCCACGCGAACGAACACGCGGCCTACGATGCCGGAACCGCAGAAACGGCCATTTTCGACCATAAAACCTCTGCCGACTTCACGCCCCGCCCGGGCATCTTCGGCCAGGATGCCGCCCGCATTGCGCTGGCGCTCGTTGCAAAATCCAAGCCCTGCGCGATCCTCTTCGTCGCCGCCCCCCGCACGCAAGGTCACGCCCAAGTTCTCCAAACTCTCCTAACTGAACAGGCCAAAGCCCTTCCCCACAGCGACGCCGTCGCTGCCGTCTCAAGCTTTGACGCCCGCCAACCCCTCACCATGCTCCGTCTTCCAGCAGACGCCGCCGAAACACTGACCCAAGGCATCGCCGAAGCCATCGAAATGCTGTCCGTAACCTTGCCCGCGGCGTTTGAGAGCGATAGCTACAAAGTCGCCCGTCTCGCGCTCGACGAAGAACTTCGCTCCGGCCACGACACCGCCATCGACGCCCTGAAGCGCCGCGCCCTCGCCCAGAACATCGGCCTGTTGCGCACCCCGCTCGGGTATGCGGTCGCCCCCATGCACGATGGCCGCGTCGTCGCCCCCGATGTCTTCAAAGCCCTCCCCGAGGGTCTGAAAGCTGGCGTCGAAGCCAAACTCACCGCCTTCGAAAACGAACTATCCGGTGTCCTCGGCAACCGCACCACGCTCCAGCAGGATCACCGCACCCGTCTGCGCGACTTGGATACCGAGGTCGCCACTCTAACAGTCCGCGCGAGCCTGGCTGGCATCACCAAAAAACTCGCATCCCGTCCCCCGATCACAACCTGGCTCGAAGCCCTCAGCGCTGATCTCATCCGCAACGCAGCCCTGTTCGTCGCAGCTAGCCGCCAAGCCAACGGCCACGCACGCGCCCCCATTGAAATCGCCCAAGATCCAGCGCTTGCCCGCTACCGCGTCAATATCCTCACCCCCCAGACCGGCCACACGTCCGGCACACCCGCCGTCGTCATACCGCAAAGCCTGGAGCGCGCGGACCTGTGCGGCGTCGTCCACATCCCCCCGCCCGGCACCGCGCTCACGCCCTACGCCGTCACCCCCGGCCTTCTTGCGAGTGCCGGCAGCGGCCTCCTGGTTATCGACGCCCGCGAACTGATTGCCGAATTCGGTGCGTGGCCGCTCATCAAGCAAGCCCTCGCCGCAGGCCACGTCCGCCCAGCGGATGCCGCCAGCGCCACGGCCCGCTTGTCCAACGTCAATATCCCCCTGGATGCCCGCCTCATCGTCACCGGCGACCTCGAAGACTACCGCGCCTTCCGCAACGCTGGCCACGACGGCGCCAAAACCGTCCGCCTCATCACTGCGTTCGAGCCCACCACCCCGCTCACACGCGAAACCGAACGCGAGTTTGCCAACCTCGTCTCGGCAATCGTTACTGAGGAATCTCTCCAGCCCGTCGATGGCGCAGCCATCGCAGCCCTCATGCACGACCGGACCCAGACCGCATCTGGTACCGCCGTCCTCGCAACCGATCTCGATCCCGTCCGCGACGTCCTCATCCGCGCCAATCAGAACGCCAAATCCAGCGCCCGCGCCGTCACCCTCGCCCAGGACATCCTGAGCGCCTTGAAGCAGCGCGCAGACTCCGAAGAGCCCTTCGCGCCGCAGACTACGACGCCGATCATTCCCGAGGTGGCGAAATGATCGCCCACGTCGCCGAGGCAAATGAAGACCGTGGCCGTGTCGTCGTCCGGCTGGGCGACTTCGCCACCTCCAGCAAAGCCGCCATCGCAGCCGCCATCCACGTCGCCGTGGCTTTTCGTTCGCAGATCGAGGGCCTGTTCGTCGAAGACCCCGACCTGTTCGCCGCCTGTGCCCATGGTTCGCTCCGCGAAGTCGGTCCTGGCGGCTGCAAAACGGCCAAGCTGACCGCCTCAGTCCTTGGCCGCGATGCGGAACACTTCGCCGTCGCCGTCCAGCGCGAACTGTCGATTGCCGCCGCCGCCTCCAGCGTCAAGTTCTCTGCCCACGTTGTCCGCGACCAGACCATCCCCGCGCTCCAGGTCGCCTGCGCCCAACGTGGGCCCTGGAACATCATCGTCTTCGCCGAACCCATCGTCGGCGCAGCAAAAAGCGAGATGCTCTCCGCCGCCGTGTCCCAGGTCTGGGGCACCACAGGCTACATCGCGACCGGCGCGTTGTGCGCGTGGCGTCCCGGCCCCATCGTCGTCGCCATCGAAGACATCGACCACCTGACCGGCATGGTCCGCGCAGCCGAACGCCTCGCAGCCGTCGCCGGCGATCAGGTCTACCTGCTGCCCGTCGGCGACGACGAAATCGCGCTCGACTGGCTTGAAGGCGAAATCCGCCTCACGCTAGGCGAAGCGACCAACCTGACCATCCTCCCCCGTCCCGCTTACGCCGGTTCAAACCTTGTCCTGCGCGCCGCCATCGCCCAAACCAAGCCGCGCATCATCATTGCCCGCCACGGCGGCATCCTCCTGCCCGTCGACAACGCCGCCCGCCCCCTCGCCGACTTCGGGTGTCCCGTATTCCTCGTCCACTAAGCCCAACAACTTCGCATATTTGGCACCCCCATCATCCTGTCATGCACAGCGCCCATCCTGTAGGATCGCACCGGATGATCCCGATCCGTGCGGCAAAGGATCGACCCTCTAACGACAGGTGAACGGTGACCGGCTCCGACGCATCAAAACCCAATCCGCCCCCCCTCGCAAACAAGCTGACCACCTCAGCCAGGTCCGCCGTCACAAGCGCCTCACGCCACGTCGCCCGCGCCGCCACCGGCCTCGCATCATTCGTCGCCGCCCGCCTGGACCCCAATCCTCCCCCGCCCCCGGGCCGCGAAAGCGTCCAGCGCTACCGTGAAACGGTGGCCTGGCAAACCATCGTCGACGCCCTCCCCGCGCCCGCCATCGCCCTCGACGCCACCGGTATTGTCCGCCACCACAACGCCGCGGCGTTCGAGCTGTACCCCAACCTCAACGTCGGCCAGCCCATCTCCCACGTCTCGCGCAATCCGGCCTTCATGGGCGCTGTCGAACAACTCGCCCACATGAGCAAACCGGTAACGGTTGAACTCATCGAACGCGTCCCCTTCGAGCGCCGCCTATACGCCACACTGGCCCGCGTTGCGCCGCGCGAAATCGCCCCCGGCTTGCCCCAGGCTCTCATCACGTTCCGCGACACCACCGAGCAGGACAAGCTCATCCAGATGCGCACCGACTTCATCGCCAACGCGAGCCACGAATTGCGCACCCCGCTGTCCGCCCTTCGCGGCTTTATCGAAACCCTTCAAGGCCCCGCCCGCGACGACCCCAAAGCCCGCGAACGCTTCTTAGGCATCATGGCCACCCAAGCCGAACGCATGACGCGCCTCATTGACGACCTCCTCTCGCTGTCGCGTGCCGAGATGCGCACTCACTTGCCCCCGCAGGGCACCGTGGACTTGAACGAAGCCTGCACCAGCGCGATCCATACCTTGCAAAGTGCCGCCCTCACGGCCAATGCCTCCCTGACGTTCACGCCCCTGACATCCCCGGCCATCATCCGCGGCGAACGCGACGAAATCCTGCAGGTGCTGAACAACCTGCTCCAGAACGCAATCAAATATGGCCGCGATGGCGGGGTGGTCACCGTCACTCTGACGCGCGAACCCTTCCCCGGCTCAAAAAAGCCCGATCGCCTAGCACTCGCTATCGCCGACAACGGTCCCGGCATCGCCGCCGAACATCTGCCCCGCCTTACCGAGCGCTTCTATCGCGCCAGCGTCTCCTCAAGCCGGGAAAAGGGCGGTACCGGCTTGGGTCTTGCCATCGTCAAACACATCGTGAACCGCCATCGCGGCACCCTCGACATCCAATCAATCCCCGGCACCGGTTCGATCTTCACCGTCGCCTTCGACGCGGCAGGCCTTGACGTGCATCAAAACGGAAAAAAACTAACTAATTACAATGGGTAATGTTGTCATCAAACTATAGCGCTCCTGGCCTAGAACCAGCCGTGACGACGGACGCACTGTCGGTCGTAAAGGCTTCGACAGGAGATCAACGTGAATACCAAGCTTGTAGCCGTCTCGGCGGCCATCGCCGTTGCAGGTTCGCTCGCCGCAGCCGGTGCCGCGTCCGCTCGCGATCAAGTCAAGATCGCCGGTTCGTCCACCGTTCTCCCTTATGCGAACATCGCCGCCGAAAACTTCGGCAAGACATACACCAAGCTTAAGACCCCGATCGTCGAGTCCGGCGGGTCGTCTGCTGGTCTGAAACAGTTCTGTGGCGGCGTCGGCGAAACCTTCATCGACATTGCCAATTCTTCGCGCGCCATCAAACCGGCCGAGCTGGAAGAGTGCGCCAAGAACGGCGTCAAAGAAGTTGTCGAAGTGAAGTTCGGCTATGACGGCATCGTGTTCGCTTCCGACGCCAAGGGGGCGACCTACGCCTTCACGCCGAAGGATTGGTACCTGGCCCTCGCCGCTGAAATCCCCGGCGCCGACGGCAAGCCCGTCGCCAACGTCAGCAAAACCTGGAAACAGGTCAACGCCGAACTCCCCGACGTCGCCATTGCCGCCTACATCCCCGGCGAAAAGCACGGCACGCGCGAAGTGTTCGAAGAAAAAACGCTCCACGCCGGCTGCAAGGCTGCGGGCAGCCTGAACGCCCTCGTAAAGGGCGGCATGGACGCCAAGGCTGCCGACAAGGCCTGCGTCAAGGTCCGCAAGGACGGCGTCGCTGTCGACATCGACGGCGACTACACCGAAACTCTGGCGCGCCTCCAGTCCAACAAAACCGGTATCGGCGTGTTCGGTCTATCGTTCTACGAAAACAATACCGACAAGCTCAAGGTCGCAACCGTCAGCGGCATCGCTCCTTCGGTTGAAACGGTCGCCACCGGCAAATACCCGGTCTCCCGTCCGCTGTTCTTCTACGTGAAAAAGGCTCACCTCGGCGCCATCCCGGGCCTCAAGGAATACGTTGAGTTCTTCACCAGCGACAAGATCATCGGCGCCGCTGGTCCGCTCGCAAATTATGGCCTCGTGCCTCTCCCCGACGCTGAACGGAAGGCCGTTCAGGACGCCGTGAAGGGCGCGAAGGTCATGTAAGTTTCGACGCCGGGGCGGCTCCGCGCTGCCAAGGCATCGTCAAAAAAGTGAGACGCCTTGTCGAATTGCGGCCGGGCGTCTCTCGTGTGTCAGCGCAAGTGAAAACCGGAGACGTTCGCGTGCCTCTCAGTTACGTCATCGGCGCAATTTTCGCCCTCGGCCTCGTCGGCTATCTGCTGGGATCCTGGCGCGCGACCGCCCCCGCAAGCGGAACCGTAAATCCCTGGCACTCCCGCAGCGGCTATTACGGCGCATTCGTCCTCCTCTGGACCGTCCTGCCCGCACTCCTTCTCGTCGTTGCCTGGGCAATCTTCGAACCCATCGTCATCGCCCGCACGATCGATGCCACCCTCCCGGCTGCCGGCGTCGACAAGACCGAGAATTCCCGCTCCCTCACGCTGTCGACCGTCAAACTGATCGGCGACGGCCTGCGCAAAGTCTCGCCGCAGGAACTGGCCGATATCCAGTCCAGCAAGCTCGACGCCAAGGAAACCCTTTCGGCCAAAGGCATCCCGCTGGCCTCCAAGCCCGAACCCTACATGATCGAAGCGGCGATCAAGACCAACGGGCTCCTCGATACGGGTTCCAAACTGATCGCATGGAGCGGCATCGGCCTGTCGCTGCTCGGCCTCGTGTTCGGCTTCGCCCAGGTCCGCCCAAAGCTGCGCTCCCGCAACGCCGTCGAGCGTGTCGCCCTTGTAGGGCTAGCACTTGCCTCCTTGGTCGCGATCATGACCACTGTCGGCATTGTCTTCTCGATGCTGTTTGAAACCATCCATTTCTTCCAGCTCGTCCCGGCGCAGAACTTTTTCTTCGGCACCGTCTGGGATCCGCGCTTTTCGGCGGCCGGTCAAACCGGCGGCGGTGACGGCCAATTCGGCCTCCTGCCTCTGTTGTGGGGCACGCTTTTCATCTCGCTGGTCGCCCTCGCCGTCGCCGTCCCGGTCGGCCTGTTCAGCGCCATCTATATGTCCGAATATGCCACCCCGCGCATTCGCGGTTTGGCCAAGCCCCTGCTCGAAGTCCTCGCCGGTATTCCGACCATCGTCTACGGCTTCTTTGCCCTGGTTACCTTCGGGCCGTTCCTGCGCGACATCGGCGCGCTCGGCGGCGTATCGATCTCCGCCACCAGCGTCCTGACGGCAGGTTTCATCATGGGCGTCATGCTGATCCCATTCGTCTCGTCCCTGTCAGACGACATCATCAACGCGGTGCCCCAGTCCCTCCGCGAAGGCTCCTATGGCCTCGGCGCAACGAAGTCTGAAACCATCAAGCGCGTGATCCTCCCCGCAGCCCTGCCCGGCATCGTCGGCGCGGTGCTGCTGGCCGCTTCCCGCGCCATCGGCGAAACGATGATCGTCGTCCTAGCCGCAGGAATCGCGGCAAACCTCACGCTCAACCCGTTTGAGCCGGTCACCACGATCACAGTCAAAATCGTGAGCCAGCTCACCGGCGATCTCGAGTTCAACAGCCCACAGACGCTGGTGGCCTTCGCCCTCGGTCTCACTCTCTTTGTCTTTACGCTCAGCCTCAACGTGTACGCGCTCTACATCGTGCGTAAGTATCGGGAGCAATACGACTGATGGCGATTGAATCCATGACAAGCGCAAACGAAACCATGACCACGCCAGCTACGACGGCATCCAAACAGCGCCACTTGAAGTCGCGCTATGCTGCGGAGGCGCGGTTCAAAGCTTATGGCATCGCCGCCATCCTGTTTGGGCTCGCCTTCCTTGCGATCCTGTTCACGTCGATCATTACGCGCGGTTACACCGCCTTCCAGCAGTCGGCGTTCACCCTGAACGTCGAACTCGACCCGGCCGTCATCTCGCCCTCGGGTAAGAACGAGGAAAACGAACTGCTCCAAGCCGACTATACCGCGCTTGCCAACAAGGCCTTGTTCGCGGCCCTCGCCATCGACCCCAAAAGCAAGCCTGACGTGCGCGCGGCAAGCGCCCTCCTGTCGTCGGGCGCAGACGTCCAGATCCGCAAGCTGGTCCTAGCCAACCCCAAGCTGATCGGCCAGACCATCCCTATTGCACTGCTCGCCCACAGCAACGTGGACAGCCTCATGAAAGGCGCGTTCGACCGCACCATCCCTGAAGATCGCCGCAAGCTGTCCGACAAGCAGATGGGCTGGCTCGATGCCGCCGCGGCCAAAGGCTCGCTCGCCAAGCATTTCAACACCGGCCTTTTCACCTACGGTGCATCCAGCCAGCCTGAAACCGCCGGCATTGGCGTGGCGCTCATCGGTTCGCTGTTCATGATGGCAACGGTTCTGCTGCTCGCCGTGCCGCTTGGCGTTGCCGCCGCCGTCTACCTGGAAGAGTTCGCCCCCCGCAATTTCTTTACCGACCTCATCGAGGTCAACATCAACAACCTGGCCGCGATCCCCTCGATCGTGTTTGGTCTACTTGGCCTCGCCATCTTCATCAACTTCGCAGGCCTCCCGCGCTCTGCCTCCCTAGTGGGCGGCCTCGTGTTGACCTTGATGACGCTGCCCACCATCATCATCGCAACCCGTGCCGCCATCGGTGCCGTCCCGCCCTCGATCCGTGAAGCAGCCCTCGGCATCGGCGCCTCAAAAATGCAAACGATCGCGCACCACGTCGTCCCTCTGGCGTTGCCGGGCATTCTGACCGGAACTATCATCGGCCTCGCCAAGGCGCTCGGTGAAACCGCCCCTCTGCTCATGATCGGCATGGTCGCCTTCGTCGTCGAACCGCCCACAACGCCACTCGATCCCGCAACCGCGCTGCCCGTCCAGATCTACATGTGGGCAACGGCCGCCGAACGCGGCTTCGTCGAACGCACCTCGGGTGCGACTATCATCCTTCTGCTTTTCCTGGCGTGCATGAACATTCTGGCCGTCATCCTCCGCCGCAAGTTCGAACGCCGCTGGTAACCCTTGATTCGCTTGGAGAATTCGACACCATGGACGCAATGACCGCCACCAGCGAACTGGCCGCCCGCCCTGCGATGAAGCCAGAGCGCGCCTTCAAACTGACCGCCCGCGACGTCAACGTCTACTACGGCGATAAGCACGCTCTGAAAAACGTCTCCGTCGACATACCCGACCGCAGCGTTACGTCCTTCATCGGGCCGTCGGGGTGCGGCAAGTCCACGTTCCTGCGCTGCATCAACCGCATGAACGACACGATCTCCATCTGCCGCGTCACCGGCAAGATTAAGATCGACGGCGACGACATCTACGACCAAGCCCTCGACGTGGTGCAACTGCGCGCCCGCGTCGGCATGGTGTTCCAAAAGCCCAACCCATTCCCCAAGTCGATCTTCGAAAACGTAGCGTACGGCCCTCGCATCCACGGCCTCGCCGACTCGAAATCCGACATGGAGCAGATCGTCCTCCAGAGCCTGGAAAAAGCCGGTCTCCTCAAAGAGGTCAAAGATCGCCTGAACGAACCCGGCACCGGCCTGTCTGGCGGCCAGCAGCAGCGCCTGTGCATCGCCCGCGCCATCGCGGTCAACCCCGAAATCATCCTGATGGACGAGCCCTGCTCGGCTCTCGATCCCATTGCCACCGCCAAGATCGAAGAACTGATCGACGAGTTGCGCCAGAACTACTGCATCATCATCGTCACCCACTCGATGCAGCAAGCGGCCCGCGTGTCGCAACGCACCGCCTTCTTCCACCTCGGCACCCTCGTCGAGGAAGGCAAAACCACCGACATCTTCACCAAGCCGCTCGACAAGCGTACGCAAGACTACATCACCGGCCGCACCGGCTGAGCGCGACCTCCAAGGAGCTTATATGAACGAACACATCGTCAGATCCTACGAGGATGAACTCGCCCTCCTCGACAAGAAGATTGCCCACATGGGCGGCCTCGCCGAGCACAACCTCGGCCAATCGTTCGATGCCCTCGAAAAGCGCGACCCGCGCGTGGCTGAAGCGGTCATCAACTCCGACCGTGCCATCGACGCCCTGCAACGCGAAATCGAAGAGCAGGTGATCTCCATGATCGCCCGCCGCCAGCCGATGGCCAACGATCTCCGCCACGTTATGGCAGCCCTGCGCGTGACCGGCGACCTCGAGCGTATCGGCGACCTCGCCAAAAACATTGCCAAGCGCGCCTTGGCCATCGCCCATGAGTCTCACCCTAAGCCGCTCATCTCCGGCTTCCGCCACATGGTCGAACTGGCGCTGCGACAGTTGAAAGACGTTCTCGACTCGAGCGCGACACGCTGCTCATGCCGGACGCCATTGCCGAAAGCGTGGTGCAGGAGGCGGAGCGTTTCCTGAAAGCCCGCCTGCCGGAGGATTTCGCCGAACGGCTCGCGGCCAAGGCGCATCATCTTTACCCGCGCCACCAACATTTTCACAAGGGGCTGAACCGCCCCGGCAACCGTGGCCGGGACAATCTCTATGTGTATATGCGCCACTGGACGTGCAGTTGGCTGAAGCGGGAACGCTATGCGCTCTACAAGAAGCTGCCGTGG
>JANLYB010000134.1:0-1858 GCA_031365425.1 Hyphomicrobiaceae bacterium | reverse complement strand
ATCGGCGACCGCGCTCATTCTCGTGCACAACCATCCCTCCGGCGACCCGACGCCGTCGCAAGCGGATATCCAGATGACCAAGGCCATCGTCGACATCGCCGCCCCGCTCGGCATCTCCGTGCACGACCACATTATCGTCGGCAAGAACGGGCATGCGAGTTTGAAGGGGATGCGGTTGATATAAGGACGTCTGCTCCTGGGCTAAAGCGGACGCCTATGGCGAACTTCGCAAGACGAGTCGACTATCCCTTAGCGGACGCACATGAGCCCGCGGTCAGTGTTTGCCTGGTGGGAAGAAGCGGACTCGGACCGCTCCGCGTGAAGCGGAAGTGTGCTTCGCCTGCATGTGATTGAGAATCCTGGTCACATCTGGTCAAACTGACCGATTTTCATGCCGCATTTCCCATCCGGCAGAAGCAGGAAGACTTAATCGGTACATCGGCCCAGGCGGATGCAACATCGAGACGCGGCTTGATGATGCCGGCTTCCGCGTCTTTGCCCAACCGCGTCAGGCATTCGTGAAATCCGTGCAGACTCCAGACATTCTCTGGATGCTGACAGGCTCGCGCCAAGGTGCCATCGAGGCCGAGATCGGCGCGGTAGACCGCCTCCGCTTCCTCCACGCGGCCTTGTTCCAGCAGGAGCGCTCCCAGCGCATGGCGTGCCGGCTGCATCCACCCCCAAGGTTCGTCATAGGGCAGATTGTCATCGAGCTCGACCGACTTACGCAGATGGGCAAAGGCAATATCGAAGTGACCTTTGCGATATTCGATCTCACCGCGCATCATCTCTGCGGCAATCGCGAGGATGTCCAGGCAGGTATTGTTGAACACGTAGCGTGAAGGCGGCACCTTGCCGAAAGCTGCATCGAAGTGCCGAGCCTCATCCTCAGCCATTGGTACATTACCACTCGCCGCGTGAGCGACGGCCTTTGCATAGTGGATCATCGCAGTAGTGACGCAGAACAGCTCGCGGTCGGCGGGCAGAGGCGTCGCGATAATGTCGATCCAGCGACCGTAGCGGATAAGCACATGCAGCTTCATCGGCACGAAGCCCTCAAGCCAGTCGGCCATCGGGGGAGACTCGATGCGCAACAACTCCTCCGGCAGGGTTGCGATCATTTCATCTGCTGCTTCGAGGGCCGGTTGAAGCTGGCCGAGAAACATCGCGCCATAGAGCTTGAAGTGATAATCGTGGCAGCGGTACAGCGAATAGAAATTGGTAGCACCTTCGCGCGCGAGGTATTTGCGGTCAGCCGCGATTGCCCGGCTGTTGCCGTCGACGACATTCTTATAGAGGCCGCAAAGCACATCGATGTGAGTCGCCATATGCACCAAATGGCCTGCATCGGGAACGAGTTCGCTGAGGGCGTTCGCCGCCTTGAGGGCTTTTTGCGGAGCAGGCGACATTTCCATGAGGTGAATGTACATATGGAGAAGGCCGGGATGCTGCATGCCGCGCGGCTGCGCCATGGCCCGTTCGAGAACGGCGATAGCCTCCGGCGTATCGGCACCATCTGCCGGTTTGCCCGTGTTGATATCCCATAACTGCCACGGCGTGCGGTTCATGATTGCCTCAGCGAAGAGCGCTGCGATGTCGTGATCGTCCGGATGTGCGCGGTAGACCTCGCGCATGCCACTGGCAAAATGGTCGTTCCAGGTCGACGTGACCTTGTCGGGGTCACTTGACGGGTAACGCTGCGCCAGCGTACGGATCAGCGCCTGCTCGACAGAGCTTGCGCCTTCCACAAGCTCGAGTGCCCGCCGGGCCGCGTCGTGGGCCGTGTCCAGTGACCGCTTGAGGTCGATAGGGTCAAAGGCCTTCCATTGCTTGTTGTAGTTTGGGCCCGCGGCGTAGG
>JANLYB010000122.1:0-5843 GCA_031365425.1 Hyphomicrobiaceae bacterium | reverse complement strand
TATCGCCGTCTCTGGCCAAGCGCACGGTCGCCATGGTGCTCGGCGGCAAGCTTTCCGATCTCGCGGACCCAATAACGGCCGATAGTACGATCAAGTTCGTCGCGCGTACCGATCCGGAAGCGCTGGAACTGATCCGTCATGACGCGGCGCATGTGATGGCGGAGGCCGTTCAGCAGATCTGGCCGGGCACGCAGGTAACCATCGGCCCGGTGATCGAGAACGGGTTCTTCTACGATTTCGCCAAGGCCGAGCCATTCCAGCCCGAGGATCTCGCCAAGATCGAAAAGGCGATGGCGGGTATCATCGCCAAGAACGCGCCGTTCACCAAGGAAGTCTGGTCGCGCGACAAGGCCAAAGCCTTCTTTGCCGAGAAGGGCGAGGTCTTCAAGGGCGAGCTGATCGACGCCATCCCCGAGGACCAGAATCTCAACATCTACAAGCAAGGCACGTGGCTGGATCTGTGCCGCGGCCCGCACATGACTGCGACCGGGCAGATCGGTAAAGCGTTCAAACTGATGAAATTCGCCGGATCGTATTGGCGCGGGGATTCGACCAAGCCGCAACTTCAGCGCATTTACGGTACCGCTTGGGCGAGCGAGGAAGATTTGGCCGCGCACCTCAAGCAAATCGAGGAAGCCGAAAAGCGCGACCATCGCAAGCTGGGGCGCGAGATGGATCTGTTCCATTTCCAGGAGGAAGCGCCGGGCTCGGTGTTCTGGCACGCCAAGGGCTGGACGCTGTTCCAGACGCTCATCAACTATATGCGACGCCGCCAGCAGGCGGCCGGCTACGTTGAGGTCAACACACCCGACTTTATGGACAAGCACTTCTGGGAGCTGTCGGGCCATTGGGAGAACTACTCCCACCACATGTTCGTGACCGAGACCGAAGACAATCGCGTGTTCTGCTGCAAACCGATGAACTGCCCCGGGCACGTTCAGATTTTCAAGCATGGGCTGAAGAGCTATCGCGATCTGCCGCTCAAGATCGCCGAATTTGGCAAGGTGCATCGTTATGAGCCGTCCGGTGCGCTGCACGGGCTGCTGCGCGTGCGCCACTTTACGCAGGACGACGCGCACATCTTCATTACCGAAGATCAGATCATGGCCGAGTGCCTCAAGATCAACGATCTCATGCTGTCGATCTACGATCAGTTCGGGTTCTCCGATATCGTTATCAAGCTGTCCACGCGCCCTGAAAAGCGGGTCGGTTCCGATGAACTTTGGGACAAGGCCGAAAAGGCTCTGGGCGATGTCCTCGACGAGGTCAAGCGGACGGCTGGCAATCGCGTGCGCACCGAGATCAACCCGGGCGAAGGTGCGTTCTACGGGCCCAAGCTCGAATATGTCTTGAAGGACGCCATCGGCCGCGACTGGCAGTGCGGCACCACGCAGGTCGATTTCAACCTCGCAACCCGCCTTGGCGCATTCTACATCGACGAGAAAAGCGAGAAGAAGACGCCTGTCATGATCCACCGCGCGATGTTCGGCTCGCTTGAGCGGTTCACGGGAATCTTGATCGAGAACTTCGCAGGCGCCTTCCCGCTGTGGCTCTCGCCGTTGCAGGTTATGGTGTGTCCGATCGTGTCGGATGCGAACGACTATGCCGCCGAAGTGGTTGCAGCATGTAAGGCAGCGGGCCTTCGCGTCGAGAGCGACCTGCGCAACGAAAAGATCAACTACAAGGTCCGTGAACACTCGCTGACAAAGGTGCCCGTGCTGCTGGTCGTGGGTAAGCGCGAGGCCGAAGAAAAGACCGTCGCCATCCGCCGCTTCGGCAGCCAGGACAACACGCCGATGTCATTGGTGGACGCTGTCGCAGCGCTCGCCAAGGAAGCCCGCGAGCCCGATCGGGTAGGGTAAGGCGCTGCGCGCTTGGGTTTTCACCCAAACCCAATTGGGGGTTGGCTTCCACCAAACCCCCGTCCGTTTCAAGACTTAAGCGGTTTTCGTGTTCGGCGTTTCGCCGGGTCATTGGCATATGCTATAGATGACGGCCCCTCGGAGGTCTTATGTCGACGCTTGCTCAAAAGCTGGTCCCGGTCACGATAGTGGATTTCGACGTGTTCGTTGAAAATCAGGCCGACGATGCTGTGTATGAGTTGGTTGATGGGCAGATCGTCATGATGACGAATCCCAATCAGCGCCATGAGCAGATCGCGTCCAATATCGGGGCGAGGCTCAAGCTGGCAATGGATGCTCGGGGCTGCCGGACTTACCAGGGCGGCATGCGGGTTCAGATCAGCGACAACATGCAGGGAACCGACAAGACCAAGCCCGACGTCGTCGTGCGCTGTGGGCCATCGACAATCGAAACCGAAACCCGCAACTATATCACCGACCCGTTCGTGATCGTCGAAGTGCTGTCCCCCTCGACCATGGATTTTGATCGCGGTGATAAGCTCGATTTCTATAAGCTGCTGCCGACGATGCGTCACATCGTGATCGTGTATCAGGACCAGATGCGCGTGGAACACTATCGCCGGATCCCCGGGGGGTGGGAGACGGACGTGCTGACCAAAGGCGACGATAAGCTGGTGCTGGAAGCCGTGGCGTTCCAGATGCCGGTCGCCCAGGTCTATTTCGATGTTGCGATTGGGTAGGTCCTACCCCACCTTCGCCAGCGCCTGTTTCAAATCGGCGATGATGTCGTCTTTGTCTTCGATGCCGATGGAGAGGCGGATGACTTCGTCGCCTGCGCCTGCCGCGGTTCGCTGCTCGTTGGTGAGCTGGCGGTGGGTCGTCGAGGCTGGGTGGATGACCAGGGAGCGGGTGTCGCCGATGTTGGCGAGCAGGCTGAACAGGTTCAGTTCCGAGCACAGACGCTTGCCGGCTTCGTAGCCGCCTTTGAGGCCGAAGGTGAACACAGCGCCAGCGCCCTTTGGGCAGAGTTTCTGCTGCAGCGCGTATGAGGGGTTGGTGGGCAGGCCCGCGTAGTTCACCCACGCGACGCCGGGATGCTTTTCCAGGTACTCCGCGACGGCCAGCGCGTTCTCGCAGTGCTTGGCCATGCGCAGCGGCAGGGTTTCGATGCCGGTCAGGATCAGGAAGGCGTTCATCGGCGAAATAGCGGGGCCGAGGTCGCGTAGACCCATAACGCGGCAGGCGATGGCGAAGGCGAAGTTGCCGAACGTTTCGGCCAAGCGCATGCCGTTGTAGCTCGGGTTGGGATCGACCAGCGTCTTGTAGCGGATCTTCGACCCCAGCCAATCGTAAGTGCCGCAATCGACGATGACGCCGCCGATGGAATTGCCGTGGCCGCCCATAAATTTGGTGAGGCTTGCGACAACGATATCTGCACCATGCTCCTTGGGGCGGCACAGGTAGGGCGAGGCCATCGTGTTATCGACGATAAAGGGGATACCTGCGGCCTTGGCTATGGCTGCGATGGCGGGCAGGTCGGCGATGACGCCACCGGGGTTGCAAATCGATTCACAGAAGATGGCCTTGGTTTTCGGTGTGATCGCCTTGGCGAACGACTGCGGATCGGTGCTGTCGGCCCAGACGACGCGCCAGTCGAATTTCTTGAACGACTGGTTGAATTGGTTGACAGAGCCGCCATAAAGCTGGCGTCCGGCGACAAATTCGTCGCCCGGTTCCAACAACGTGTGAAGGGCTAAAAATTGGGCAGCGTGGCCCGATGCCACAGCCAGGGCAGCCGTGCCTCCCTCAAGGGCAGCAACCCGGCTTTCCAGCACGGACTGGGTGGGATTGGTGATGCGGGTGTAGATGTTGCCGAAGGCTTCGAGCCCAAACAGGTTGGACGCATGGTCGGCGTCGTTGAAAACGAAGGACGCGGTCTGGAAAATAGGCGTGACCCGTGCGCCGGTGGACGCATCGGGTGCAGACCCCGCATGAACCGCCAGGGTCGAAAACTTGGGAGTAATCCCGGTCATGTGCGCCTCTCATTCAAGGGTGATCAAGCCCTGAAGGGAGGAGGTTTTGTGGCGTTAGTCAACCGTCGACGTTGGACTAAGCTTTGCGGAAATCAAGCTTTTGCCATGAGGCCGGCACGGCCGCATTGCCACTTGGCGACTTGCCAATCGGGGTGGGTCTCAGTCCACTTGATAATTTCAAGTTGCCCATTGAACATGCAGGCCTGAGCCGAAACACTCTGTTCGACGAAGCTGAGCCGCACATCCTTGCAGCGGGCCGGTTCGGAAACCATACAGACGGATAGGATAAGCTCGATCAATGTAACCTCCGTGTATATCGGCGGCCCGTACCATACGGGTCGCAAACTAACCTCGGAGCGGATCTTCCCTCTTACGTCCCGTTTCTTTTTTTGCCTAAAACGCTGGCCTGACAAAAAGCTAAGCGCGAATCAGAAGCTTCACAAGTTTCAAGAATAGGCAAGTACTGCCTATTAATCCATCAATCCGAAGAAGTGTGACATTTTTTATGGTCTCATGATGCGGATTAATGACACCCTAATTTCAAAGTTATGGGTGTACTTTCTTTTCGCCGTCGCTTTCGGCCATGGCTGCTTCGTAGACTTCAAAGGCAGCGTTCGCGTTGAGGGCCGCTATGCCCAGGCCCACAACGATGTCGGGCCAGATAGAGACCGACGCCGCCGTTGCGAAGCCGGCGCCGATCATGGCGATGTTGGCGAACATATCGTTGCGGGCGGAGAGGAATGCGGCCTTCGAGAGGCTGCCGCCGTGGCCTTTCACGTGGGCCAAGAGGTAGGCGCAGAACCCGTTGACGAGCAGTGCCCCGATAGCTGTCAGCGTCAGGCGAAGCGGATCGGCGACGGCTGGGTCTTGGAATTTTTCCCAAGTAGTCCAAAGAGCGGCGACGCTCGGGACCAAGAGCAAAGCGGCCAATCCTAGTCCGACGACGCGGCGGTATTGGGCGGTCCAGCCGATGGCCAATAGGACCAGCGTATTGACGCTCGCGTCTTCGAGGAAGTCGATACTATCAGCATAAAGTGAAACCGAACCGATTGCGCGGGCCATTGCGAATTCAACGCCGAAATAGGCAAGGTTTAAGAAAGCCACGAGGGCAACCGTATTTCGTAAAGTTTTGGATGCGGCGTATGAAGCCGTTTGGGCCTTATCGTTCATCGTCTGGCGTCCCATTACAATTGGCTTGCAGTGCGTTTGCCGGGCACTTTGCGCGTGGGCTGCCCAACGCTATTCTGGGTCGGCTTGGCCTCGGCCCGTTCGGGGATATGGCTTTCCGGCATTTCTGCTGGTTGGCTTGCTGCGGCGACAAGGTTCGCCGGATCGCAAGCCATTGCCCCCGTCCTTTTTGGGTTTTTAGAACCGCTTCAGGAGGCGTTCGAGATAGTCTAGCTCGACCGGGGGGCGGGTTTGCTCGGCGCTGCGTTTGCGCAGTTCCTGGAGGATTTCGCGGGCGCGCTGCATGTCGATTTCGCCGGGTACTTTGACCGAAGCACCAGCGTCGGGACCGGTCGACTTTTGTGGCCGCCCCAGTGGATCGCGCGGCGTCTCGCCGTTTTCGCCGAACTTGTTGCGGCCGTTTTTGGCCATCTCCTGCTGCATTTTCTGTGCGCCCTGACGCATTTTATCGAGCGCTTCGCCCTGCTGGCCGGTCGCCTCGTCGAGCGAACCTTGCTCCAGCGAACGTTCGGCTTCTTTCATGGCTTCGTTGGCCTCATCCATGTCTTTAGAACCGGCCGATCCAGCGCCTTTCAAATCCTTCTTGAGCTTGTCCAACTGCTCAGCGAGCTTTTTCTGGCGCTGCCGCAAGCCTTCGCCGGGAGATTGGCCGCCCTCGCCGTTGTCCGCACTCTCGCCCTGTTCGCCTGAGCCCTGCTCGCCGTCCTTGTCGCCTTGGCCACCCTTCTGTCCGGGCTGGCCTTTGCCCTTGCCCTTTTCG
>JANLYB010000229.1:0-14665 GCA_031365425.1 Hyphomicrobiaceae bacterium | reverse complement strand
TTAGCAGCGCTTCATTTACATAAACATCACCCCACAATATTTTACAATCCATTGGCACCTGTTCACCACTTTTTATTAATATCAAATCGCCTACTCTTAACTGTGTGTTTTCAACAGGAAAAATATTTTCTTTATGTTCTTAATCAAAAGCAATCATATTGGCCATTACTTTTTGCTGGCGGGCCAGTTTATTAAGTTCCTTTTGTGTAGTGGCTACCGATTTATGCTCTACCCATTCACCTAAAAAAACTAGTGTGATGATAGTGGCGGTGGTTTCATAAAAAACATAGTCCATACCCAGGTTAGGAACAAGCTTTAACGGCAACGACGCTCCCGTAGGTTGGGTTGAGCGCTTCGCGAAACCCAACAACTTTCACAGCAAGAGTGTTGGGTTTCGCAAGTGGGATCAACCCAACCTACGCCCCCCTTCAATTCCCAGCCTCAAGCAACCGCCGCGCAACCACCTGGGCCTGAATTTCCGCCGCCCCTTCGAAGATGTTCAGGATGCGCGCGTCACACAGCACTCGGCTGATCGGGTACTCCAAAGCAAACCCGTTGCCACCATGGATCTGCAGCGCATTGTCGGCATTTGCCCAGGCAACGCGCGCGCCCAACAGCTTGGCCATCCCGGCTTCGAGGTCGCAACGCTTACCGAGATCCTTCTGCCGCGCCGAAAAATAGGTGAGCTGGCGCGCGATCATGACTTCGACGGCCATCATCACAATCTTGTTGGCGACACGCGGGAAGGCATAAATCGCCTTGCCGAACTGGTGGCGGTCCATCGCATACTTGAGCCCGAGATCCATCGCCGACTGCGCCACACCGACCGCACGCGCCGCCGTCTGGATGCGCGCACCCTCGAACGTGTTCATAAGCTGCTTGAAGCCCTGCCCCTCGACGCCACCAAGCAGATTGACCGCCGGCACGGAGAAATTATCGAACGAGATTTCGTATTCCTTCATGCCGCGATAGCCGAGCACGTGGATTTCGCCACCGGTCATGCCTTCCGCGGGGAACGGCACCTCGTCGGACCCGCGCGGCTTTTCGGCCAGCAGCATCGACAGGCCGCGATGGCCTTTTTCCGCAGGGTTCGTGCGCACCAGAACCGTCATGACATCGGCGCGAACCGGATGCGTGATCCAGGTCTTCTGCCCGGTGATCTTGTAGACATCGCCCTCGCGGACCGCGCGCGTCTTGAGCGACGCCAGATCCGAGCCCGTATTCGGCTCGGTGAAAACAGCCGTCGGCAGCATTTCGCCAGACGCAATCTTCGGCAGATACTTTGCCTTCTGCTCAGGCGTTCCGTTGTGCAGGATCAGTTCGCCCGCAATCTCGGCGCGCGTCCCGAGCGAGCCAACGCCGATATACCCGCGCGACAGCTCTTCGGAAACAACGCACATCGCTTCCTTGCCAAGCCCCATCCCGCCAAACTCCTCCGGCAGCGACAACCCGAACACACCCAGATCAGACAGCTTAGAGATGATCTCAAGCGGAATGTATTCATTCTTCAAATGCCATTCGTGCGCATGCGGCAGCACTTCGGCCACCGAAAATCGCCGCATCGTCTCGACCATCTCGCCGTGAATATCGTCAAGACCGGCGTTGCCGAACGTCGTCGCATTGGGCTGCGCGGCAATCAACTCGGCCAGGCGCGCCTTGACGGCATCGCTCGACCCTCCGGTGATCAGCTCCGCCACGACAGGGGTATCCTCGAACGCCCGGATGTCGGCCCGTTCGATCCCCAGCGCGTCGGCACGAATAACTTCGCCCTGGTTCATGGGAATGCCGTGCGCCACCTGCGCAAGATATTCGGCAAATGCCGCCGCCATGATGAGCTGTTCGAACTCGCCGAACTTCGATTCAGCCGTCAACAGCCCAGCCCACGTCACCATCTGACGCAAACCCTCGACCGTCGTCGCCATCCACGCCAAACCGTGCGCTGCGTGCTGGACCGCATCAATGTCGCCGTTGGCCGCCTCGATTTTCGCACGCACACCGCTTTTGGCCGCCGCCAGTACCTTGTCCGCAGCCGATACCGCCTGACGCGATTTTTCAATCAACACAGACGCCTCAAGATGGAACGGCTTGGCGTCGGCGGCAGGGGCAGCGGTCTTCATCGGATTCTCCAGGGAGTGTGATCGTGTGTGCATAGCAGCATAACTTGCGCTCGCAATGCAATGCGGTTGCGATACTGATTGCACAACTCCAACGCCGTCAACACGGCGCGTGGATCATTTTCGACAATCAGAATGCGGCAATATCGCCCTGATGCCGAATTCGCGCGTGGGGTTGGTGGGGCGGCCACGCGCTAAGAATATGACTTAACGAAACAGCCAAACCAGTCGAGGCCGCTTGGCCTCCCCGGCAGTCAACGGCGCTGGCGGCGCGTCCTTGTGAACAATTGCCACCTGCGCCTCGTCGCGCTGCGCCGGCCAGACCGGCGCGGCGGTCTCCGTATGGGCCATCGCCGTCATTTCCAACACGCGGTTCAAGCGGGCTCCCAGGCTGATCTCGGCAGTCATCGCGGCCGCATCAAGCTCGGCAACCAGCTCCTGTGCATCTACGCCGTCGCCGCAGCAAGCCGCTGCGTCACCGGTCCCATCCGCACACGCCGCACACGGCTCGGACTGAGCCCGGCGCCGCCCCGTTTCAACCACCGGCAACAATGAAATGCGATTCCCTAGCCCCACCGGTGCTCTGCTTTCGACCGCAACCGGATCAGTGACCATCGGCTGAACCTCCGCCAGTGCCGCACCAAGCTGCCGGTACGCCTGAAAAGCCGTATCGCCCGAAAGCTCCGTCTCATACTGAGCAGCCAGCGCCGCATCGCCCGAAGCAACCGCCCGTTGCCACAGCTCGAACGTGCCATTGTTGGCCAAAACCATGGCCACCAGCCGCCGCGCCTCGCTGAGCGCAGCTATATGTCGAGCCAGAGTGTCTATCATCGGCACGCCCCCCAAAAAGCTGCAGAACCCTCTGCAAACGCAGGGCCAGAATGCGCGTGGGGTTGGCGGGGCGGCCACGCGCAAGCAAGAGAGACACGTTGTTTATTCGGCCTTTTTGCTTTGCATCAGCAGCACGGCGACCGACACGACCACTAGCCCCGCCAACTGCACCGCGTTCAACTGCTCGCCGAACGCGAAATACGCCATCACCGCCGTCATACCCGGCACGAGATAAAACAACGCTGACGTTCGCGACACCGCATTCCCCCGGATCAACACCATCAACAGGCTGATCGCCCCTAGCGACAGCACCAGCACAAGCCACAACAGCGCCCCCACGAACTGCGGGGTCCAGTCCACATGCCGCGTCTCAAACAACAGCGCCAACGGCACCACCGCCACCAGCGCGCCAACATATTGCCACACCGCACCCGAAACCAGATCGAACCCGGTCGCAAACCGCCGCTGATAAATCGTCCCAACCGTAATCGCGATCAGCGCAACGACCGTCGAAGCAATCGTCGCCGGTGTCGCTCCACCGCCCGCCGCCATCACCTTCGGCCCGACCACCAGCGCCGCTCCAAACAGCCCCAATGCGAGCCCGAACCAGTGCCGCCGGGAAATCACCTCCCGCAGCAGTAGCCCCGACAATACTGCCGTCAAGATCGGCTGCAGACACGTAATCAGCGCCGCAATGCTGGCCGGCATGCCGTTCCGCATCCCCCACATCACCCCGCCCAGATAAAACGCATGAACAAGCAGCCCAACCACAACGGCATGCATCCGCTGACGCGGTTCCAAGCGTGGCGACCCGGCCGCCCACCCGAACGGGATTAACAAAGCGAGCACCAGCGCAAACCGCAGCACCAGAAACGTGAATGGCTCCGCCCCAGCCGCACCCATCTTGGTCCCGATAAACCCGGTCGACCACAACAACACGAACAAAGCCGGCGCAATCCGAACGAGCATGAAGGGGTTTCCAAAGAGCAGGTCATCCCCTCACTTTCCTCGCCCTCTTGCGGGGAGGGGTTAGGGGTGGGGGTATGTCGAGGGAGGTGTTCGACCGGGCTGATGCCTGACAGACTGAACCGGGTTGATGCCTGACACTATTCGCTGTCCATTCTGGTGTCACGTTCCGGTTCCGCCGCGCGGTGGAGGGGCGGAGCCTGTACGAGAGAGCCACGAATTAAGAGTTCATTTACCTTGTGATGCAATTTAAAATTGTGTCATAATGGGGGATGCTCATGCAGTCTCATCCTGGACTTCCCGCCAAAGTGTCAAAATTCCTTGGAATTTTTTCGCTACTTTGGATTGTTGCTTCGGATAGAGCCAATGCAATCCCTTCACCAGAGCTGATTGTTTCGTCGCTTTCGAGCTTGTCACAGTTGTGGGCACTGGCAGGTGCGATCCTCGGCGGCGGTGCAATTGCTATGGGTGCCAAGCCAAGCTGTCGGAATTGAAGCGATTGGACGGCCAATTTTACGTCTAATTTTATGCGGGAACACAACGTATAATACACGCATGGGTTGTAATTTGAGGAAAATGTGTTTTGTCGGATGTTGCGCATGTCAGCGAAATTGAGCCCCGCACGGTTTGGCCCATTTGAGAAACGGAGGCCGTTGGCAAGCGCGGGCGTACTCAGACTGCGGGCTGCTGGCTGCCTGGCGCTGACATTTCTGGCGGCCGCTGGAATGGCCGATCCGGGCCAAGCCATCGAGGCTTCGGTCAAGGTGCAAGGGTCCACGACATTCAATTCGGAAATTCTGGTCCTACATCGCGCGGCAATCGAGAAGTCGACTGGCCGCCCCCTCGACGTTGTGGCCAACAAATCGAGCTGGGGCTTGCTTGCTCTGGTCGACAAGCGCGTCGATATAGCAATGATCTCGGCGCCACTCTCATCTGAAATTGCTGCCGCGCGTAAACTACGGCCAGATGCTTCGTTCAATCAGTTGCTTGAGTTCCGGGTTGCGTCGACGCGCGTCGCGTTCGTCGTGCATCCGCGAAATCCCTTGAGGCGTCTGCCGTTCGAGACGGTCGCGCAAATTCTGACGGGCCAGGTTACGAATTGGAAAACCGTGGGCGGGCCGGATTTGCCTATCGTCGTGGTGGCGGTGAGGGAGGGCGGGGGGACGGTCGTTGCGGTTCAGGACCAGATGCTGGGTAATGCTGTGCTGGCGGCAGGTTCCATCCGGCTCGAAAATCCCAATCACATACTCAAAGCCGTGGCGCAGGAGCCCGGTGCCATCGGAATCAGTCAACTCGGTCTCGTTCAAAGAGCCGGCTCGCATGAACTGCATACCGAACGGCATGTCGAACAACCGCTAAGCTTCGTGACGTCCGGCGAGCCGAGCCCCGAGGTCATGGCCGTCATCAACACCACGCGTGCGATTGCCGGCGATGAAGACAATTAATCTGCTTCATCTCCCGGTGCTGCCTGTGAAGATTGCAGCGCGGCTGTACATCCTGGCAGGTCTAGCGCTGGCCACCGTTGTGCTGCTTTCGGCGGCTGCGTTGCATTTCGTAAAGCGGACCGGGGAGGATGTGCGCGACATCCGCAAGCTCGTTCAACTCGAGCTGATGCAGGTGTACGATCTGGATCTGCTGCTGGAGCGCCACCGGCGCATCGTGGAAAGCGCGCCCGTTGAACTCGATCGCGAGCGGATCAAGCACAAGCGCGACCAGGCGCGTGATGTCATCGAAGAAATGTTCGACAACGTGCCCAAGCCGTCGTCTGGCCCTGCTGCCGCGATTGGCGAGACTTTGGCAGCGCTGAGCTCGGAGGGGGAGCGTGCACTCAATCTTGCGGCTGAATTCGCACAGGAGGAGGCCATCAAACAGGTTGCAGTCTATTCGGCGGTCGCGAGTAAAATTCACAACGACATTTCTTATTCCAAGATCGCGCATATGTCGCGCTTTGAAAGAGATTTAAAGAGGGTCGTTTCCGGCGGAGAGCAATTGACCCAATGGGTCGAAATGGGTTCACTGATGGCATTTCTCTTGATCGGACCATTCAGTTTTCTAGTCACTGGCCAGATTGTCCGGCGGCTAAAACGTATGACTCAGACGATGTTGCGGCTGGCCGACAACGATACGTCGGTGCATGTATCGGGTACGAGATTTCGCGACGAACTGGGCGATATGGCGCGTGCAATGGGCGTGTTCAAAGCTAATGCGATCGAGCTTCTGTCGCAGCAGCGCGAGATCCAGACCCTCAATCGGCGGTTCAGGTTTGCGCTCGATAACATGTCGCGCGGATTGTCGATGTTTGACTCAGAGTACCGCCTGATCGTGTGCAATGCGCGGTACGGCGAGCTGTATCAGTTGCCCGAAAGTCTGATGGTACCGGGAACGGCGTTTTCGCAAATCCGCAAATGGCGGATCGGTGCGGGGACGGGAATCGCTGGCGATACGCCCGATGGGCCCAACACAGCTTGGCCATTTGAAAACAAGGCGCTTCTCGAGAGGGGTGAGATGATCCCGCTCGCTCACGAACTGGCGGATGGCCGTATCATTCAGGTTTCGTTTCAACCGCTCGAGGGCGGGGGATGGGTTGCGTTGCATGAGGACGCTACCGAAGAACGGCGTCAGGATGCGCGGATCGAGCGGCTGGCGCATTTCGACAGCGTGACGAATATCGCCAACCGAAATTTCTTCAAAGAGCGGCTTGACCGCGCTTTCGGCGATATTGCGAAGACGGGCGTCGGCTTTGCGGTGCTTTGGATCGATCTCGACCGGTTCAAGGAGGTCAACGATACGTTCGGTCATCCCACCGGTGACGCCCTGTTACAGCAGGTGGCGACGCGGCTAGGCAACGCGGTGCGGCTTGAGGATTTCGTGGCGCGTCTGGGGGGGGGATGAGTTCGCCGTGATCCAGACCAATGTGGGCGGCACAGCCGAAACCGAACCATTGGCGCAGCGGCTGATCCGGGTGTTGAGCGAGCCCTATATGATCGGTGCTTTGCGGATCGAGATCGGTGCAAGCGTGGGGGTCGTGGTGGCCCCTTTGCAAGGCCACAATGCCGAGGATCTGATCCGTAATGCCGATATTGCGCTGTATCAGGCCAAGGCGTCCGGGCGCGGGTGCCACGTCAATTTCGAGCCGGCGCTGATCGAAGAGTTGAAGGCGCGCAGAAGCCTCGAAGCCGACCTCATAGAGGCACTGCGCACGAACGCGTTCGATTTATACTATCAGCCGATTGTTGATCTTGCGAGCGGGCAAGTCACGGTTTGTGAGGCGTTGATGCGCTGGAAGCATCCGGTGCGCGGGTTCGTTTCGCCAGCGGCGTTTATTCCGGTTGCCGAAGAGATCGGAGCGATCTGTGAGCTGGGTGCGTTTGCCTTGCGGCGGGCGTGCAGCGATGCGGCGGGATGGCCCGAGGGGATCAGGGTAGCCGTCAATCTATCGGCCGTGCAGTTTGCCGGCGGCAAACTCTATAACACGGTAACGACCGTGCTGGCAGAAACGGGGCTGGCGCCTCACCGGCTGGAGCTGGAAATCACCGAGACCGTGTTGATGCGGGACGATGCGGCGACGATTGAGACGCTGGTCAAGCTGCGTAAACTTGGCATTACCATTGCGCTTGACGACTTCGGAACCGGGTTTTCGTCGCTCAATTATCTGCGGCGGTTTCCGTTCGACAAGATCAAGATCGATCAGTCGTTCATTCGCGATCTGCCGAGCCGGGCGGAATGCGTGGCGATTGTGCGGGCGATTGCTGACCTCGCCAAGACGCTCGGGATGCGGACGGTCGCGGAAGGTGTCGAGACGAGCGATCATCTCCAGCGGGTGGCGTCGGCTGGATGCGATGCGGTGCAAGGCTATCTGATCAGCCGTCCGGTTTCGCGCGAGGCGCTCGCTGCGGCGATTGCGGGGGCGAGTGCCGGGACAAGTGCGATTGCGGCTTAGTAGGTTTCAACAGGATTGGCCGCTGAGGTGGCTTGCGAGCATCTGTGATATTTTTGCTGGCGGGTCTGATGCTGGCCGGAGTTTGCAACCGAAGGAGTAGCACATCAGGAGAACGAATCGCGGATTGCCGTTGAATTAATATATGGCTAGTGTAAGGCAGAGTGGGGACTTTGCGTATGAAGCAGCAGGCCGGAATTGACGCGGGGGCGTCGCATTTTCGTTCGCCTGTTATTTTAGTCTACGTGCCCGAACTGTTCACGCGTTCTGCTACGGGGAGCCGGCTGTAATGAAGTGTCATCCGCTGCGTTGGGTTTGGGGACTCATTCCGCTTGCTGTCTTTAGTTGGCTGGCTGCGCTGTCGATCAAAGAGCCGGTAGAGCGTGACTTGGGGAAGCGAGTCACCGAGACGCTTGGAAACGCCAATCTGGGATGGGCCAAACTCCGGTTTGATGGTCGCGACGGTATCTTGTCGGGCCAGGCCAATGAAGAAGATGAGCCCAGCAAGGCGCTTTTGCTTGGAAATAGCGTTTATGGCGTGCGCATTCTTGACGGGCAGGCCGATTTGCTGCGCAAGGTTCAGCCCTACACCTGGGGTGCCGCGCACGCCGACAACAAAGTCGTGCTGACCGGGTACGTGCCGACCCAGACGCTGCATAAAGGTGTGCTGGCGGCGGTAAAATCGCAGTTTCCTAAAGCCGAGATCGTGGACAAACTGGAATTCGCGCGCGGTAGTCCACCCGCGGGTGAGTGGCTCGACGGCGTGCGCTTTGGATTGAAGCAACTGGCGCACCTGAAGCGCGGCAATGTGGAATTATCGGGGCTCGACCTTTCATTGTCGGGCGAAGCGGGCAATGCATCGGTTTACAAAGACGTAAAGGCGGCGCTGACGAACCTGCCGAAGCCGTTGAAACTGTCCGTGGACAAGGTCACCGCCCCGGTCATTGAGTCCTATTCTTGGATGGCAAAACTGTCGGGCAACAGCGTTGCGCTGACGGGATACGTTCCTAGCGAACGGTTGCGCGAAACGTTGCTGGCTCATGCCAAGCAGGCGTTCGGCAAGACCGGCGTCGTCGACAAGATGGAACTGGGCGAGGGCGCGCCGAACGGTTGGGAAAAGGTTGCAAAGATCAGTCTCGATCAGCTTGCAACGCTGCAGGAAGGCACTGCGGAACTGAGGGGCGGGCAATTAACTCTGTCGGGGACAGCTGCGGACGAGGCCACGGCTGAGACGACGAAGAAGGCTTTCAAGTCGCAGATTCCCGAATCGTACAAGGCTGCCGAAGCCATCAAAGGTTTGAAGACGGTTGTCTCGCCCTATGGCACGAACATCGTTGCCACCTCGTCGTCTGTCGATGTGACCGGTCATGTGCCGAATGAAACGGCACGCGCCGGATTGATTGCGGCGATCACTCAGCGTTTGCCGGGCCGCAAGATCAATGATCGCCTCATCATCGGCGCGGGCGAACCGGCACATTATGAAACGTGTATCATCTCGGCTGTGTCCGGATTAGGTCGGCTTGGGGCTGGTAAAGTTTCTCTGCTCGATAAGCAGGTGGAACTCACGGGCGTGACTGAGGATGACGCTTTGGCTCAGGCATTGCCGGGCGAAGTTCGCGCCGGTGCCAAAGGTTATTGCGATACCAAGGTTGCGATTTTGCTCGACGACAGCAAGAAGCGCAAGTCTGCCGAAGAAAACGCCAAGCGCGAAGCTGAGGCAGCCGCCCAGGCTAAGAAGGAAGCGGAGCGCGACGCTGCGGAAGCACAGCGTCTGGCAGCGCTCGCTACGGCCGACAAGGCCAAGAAGGCGACGGCGGCCGCCTCGGTCTGCGAAGGCGATTTGCGTAATGCGCGAAACGCAGGCTCCGTCCAGTTCGAGCGGGCGAGCGACGTGATCTTGCGGGCAAGCCTGCCTACGTTGCGCCGGTTGGCCGACATCGCGGGTAAATGCGAGAACGTGCTGATCGAGATCGAGGGCCACACCGACAGTGAAGGCATCCCGGAACGCAATCAACCCTTGTCGGAACGGCGTGCGAAGTCGGTCGCCAATTTCCTGGTTGGTCAAGGGATCAGCGCGGACCGGATCAAGGCGATCGGCTATGGCGATACCAAGCCCATCGCGCCAAACGATACGGCTGAAAACAGGGCTAAGAATCGCCGGATCGATTTTTCGGTAAAAACAAAATAAGCGGCTTGAGCGGAATTGGTGGCGTTGACATTCGTGATGGCCGATTGGTGGCTGGAAGCTTCGACAGGCAGGCAGCGCGATTTGAGGCGCGTCGATGTTCGAGCGGATGGGTGTTGATCGCCTTCGTTGCGTGAGGCGCTGCGAGAGACAGTGAAAGCCGGCGAGCCGGTGTGCGAGGAGTAAGGTATGTTTTATGTTGCCGAGCAGTTGTTGATCCCTTGGTTGTTCGTCGCCTTGGCGACCGGGTTTTGGGTCGGTTGGATTTCGTGCGGACCGGCCAAGACCGACGAGTGACAATGAGCGGAGTGGCGTCGTCTGAGGGTGGACGCGCGGGCGTGTTGGGAGATTGAGTAATGCAGTTCTTGTTGCTTCAGACATTCGTGTGGATGCTTCTTGCCGGATTGCTGGGGGCGATACTCGGCTGCATGGCTCACCGGTTCTTTGCGGGGCGGGCAGTTGAGGCTGACGCCGTCGCGGCACCCGCCAGCGCCGTTGCCGCGAGGCCTGCCGTTACGACGGCGCCCGCTGCGGCGCCGGCCGCCGCACGCGTCGTGCCCAAGGCTCCCGTGATTGAAGCCAGCAAAGCTCCTGCCCCGGTCGCTCCGGCCGCACCCGCAACGGCACCGGATCGTTCGTCCACGGCGTATACCTATCCGGTTACGACAGTGGGTATTCCGCGCGCCAACCCCGAATTGGTTCAGCCGCAAATGCAGACCATCACTCTGCCTGTAGCCGCAGCGGCTGGTGCGGGATCGGTTGCTGCGGCAGTGACGATCCGTCAGCCTGGAGCGCCTGCACCGGTTGCGGCGAACACATATCCGATCACCACGGTCGGTATTCCGCGGGGATATGTCGAACCTTCAATGGCCGCGCCTGTGAAGCCAGCCCCGGCGGGTGACGTGACGCGCTTTGAGCGCGCTTTGACCGGCGAGCAAGCCCAGCCGCGACCCGAGCCGTTGCGTCCGGAGTTGGGCCGCAGTCCGTCGGCTGTAGCACCTGCTGCACCCGTCGCTCGTGTTGCGCCGGCGGCTCCGGCTAAGCCTCTTGCCCCTTCGGTCACAGCGACCGTTGCTCCGGCTGCACCCGTGGCACCTGCGGCACCTGTCGCCAAGGTTCCAAATGCGCCGATCGCGTCGAAACCTGCGGGGATTGCGGCCGGTTCGCCGCCGATCGGGCCGATCGCGTCCAAACCCGCCGGGATTCCGGCGCCCAAGCCTGCGACGTCTGCAGCGCCGGTTGCGGCAAAGCCTGCTGCGGTGGCAGACGTGCCATTCGAACCTGTCGTTGCGGGCGGGGCAGCACTTGCAGCGATTGCAGCCCGGGCGGCTGCGGCTCAGGCGGCTGCCAAACCGGCTCCTGCTGCGCCGGTTGCTCCTGCTCCTGCCGCGTCTGCTCCCGTCGCGGCAAAGCCTGTGGCTCCGGCAGCGGTGGAGCCTCAGGCTGCGGTGGGCGGCGATGATCTCATGCGGATTCGCGCCGTTGATTCGGCAATGCAGGCGCGCTTGAGGGCTGCAGGTGTCACCCGTTTCAGCGAGATTGCGCGTTGGACTCCGAACGACGTTTCGCGGATCAGCCAGACGCTCGGCGTGTCAGGCCGGATCGAACAGGAAAATTGGATCGAACAGGCGCAGATTTTGGCGACCGGTGGGGAAACCGATTATTCGCGCCGCCGTCTGCGCGGTGAAATTCCGACCGCCGCTGCAAGTACGACGGCTGCTCCGGCCAAACCGGCTGCCGCTGGTGGTTCCGACACGTCGGTCGCGGCGGCAACGGCTGCTGCGGCTGCGATGGCGTCGGCTGCGATTGTGCGTGCGACGGCCAACATCGAACCATCTATGCCGTCCAAGCTCGTCGATGCAATCCGTGAAAACATGGCCAAGCCGGCAGCGGCTGCGGCCGCCGCCGTGGCAGCGCCGGTTGTTGCAGCCGTAACTGCGACGGATGCCGGGCGGGTTTCGCGGCCCGATCTTGCTGGGCTGCGTTCGGTGCGCTCGGAAGCGTTGCGCGATCCATCGCCAGCCGGCGGTTCTAGCCGTCAGGGTGGGGCGGTTGAGGATCTGAAGCGGATTCGCGGGATCGGCGTTCTAATCGAGAAGAAGCTTAATTCGCTCGGTATCACGGGATACGAGCAGATCGCCCACTGGACCAACTCGGACATCGACCGGGTCAGCCAGATCCTCGACTTCAAAGGTCGCATCGAGCGGGAAAACTGGGTCGAGCAGGCGCGCATCCTCGCGTCGGGCGGGCAGACGGAATTCTCCAAGCGGGTGGATCGCGGGGAAGCTTGAGGTCTGACACACTCGTCATTAGGGTGACTATTTGCGGTTTGTGACGCAAAGGCGGCCCTTATGCATGATGATCTGCTGTCCCGCCGAACCATCAAGTTCGTCAATGCCGCTCACGCGCTCGATCATTTCGTGCTGTTGATATATCCGACCGCTGTGATCTCAATTGCGGCTGACTGGCGAGCCGGCTACGCCATGTTGATCGCGCTGGCCACGGGGGCTTTCGTTGCCTTCGGTGCGTGTTCGTTGCCGATGGGGTGGCTCGCCGAGCGGTATGGCCGGCGCAATCTGCTGGCGGTGTTTTTCTTCGGATATGGGCTTTCCTGCCTGGGGTTGTCGACATCAGGCTCGCCGCGAGAACTGGCCGGGTGGCTGCTGGTGCTGGGAATTTTCTCGTCAATTTATCATCCCATCGGGTCCGCCATGCTGGTAACGCACGCGCGTCAGCTGGGGCGCGATCTGGGGTGGAACGGCGTCTGGGGAAACTTAGGGGCAGCGTTGGCGTCGGGCGTGACGGCGGCGCTGGCGGCTTGGTGGGGGTGGCAGGCGGCGTTTGTGGTGCCGGGTGTGTTTTGTCTTGGGATCGGGGCAGCGTTTGTTGCGTTGGTTCCCGGTGATGGGGCTGGGCAAGCGAAGGCTTCAAGCGGTGGCACTGTGGTGCGGGCGGCTCATCCGGGTCTATTTCTGGCGGTGTTCGCGCTGGCAATCGTTTGCGGGGGGATGACGTTCAATGTTTTGACGATTGCGCTGCCAAAGGTGATCGACGAGCGGCTGGGCTTGCCGCTCACGCTCGGGGCGACGGGGTGGCTTGCGACGGGTGTCTTCGTTTTCGGCGCGTTGATGCAGCTGGCGATAGGGCGGCTGGTTGACCGTGTGCCGCTGCCGCGGATCTTTGCGGGGCTGTCGGTGTTGCAGCCGGTGGGGCTTGCGATTGCGGCGACGTCGAGCGGGGTGGCGTTGCTGTTCGGGCTGGTGCTGGCGATGGCGGCGATCTACGGGCAGGTGGTCGTCAACGATGCCATGGTCGCGCGCTACGTTTCGCCTCATCTGCGGGCGAAGGCGTTCAGCATCCGCTATTTTCTCGGGTTTACTGTGAGCGGGTTTGCAGCTCCGTTCATCGCCGTGTTGCACGGCGGCGGCGGGTTTGGACGGGTGCTGGCCGTGACCGCTGTGATCGGCGGGATCGTGTTCGCGTGTGCCTTGGGAGTGATGTTTGTCACGCGATCACCCGACCGAGCCTTGGCGGGACACGGCTGATCGCGCCGGCCGGGTTCACGCTGCGGTGATAGCGGCGTCGCTGGCGGTGAGGAATTTTTTGACTTCGTCGATGGTGTGGGGATCACGGAGGAAGGGGGCGTGGCCTTCCCAGCGGACGGTGTGGGCTGTCAAGCGCGGGTGGCGGCGGCTCATTTCTTCGACAGTTGCAGCTGACAGGATGTCTGAGTTTTCGCCGCGCAGCACCATGACGGGGACGCGCTTCATCGCTTCGAACTGGTTCCACATGGGGGGCATAGGGCCATCGAGGACGGACAGCGAGTGGGAAAGCTGGGGGTCGTAGCCGGGGGCAGGTTTGCCATCGACCTCGTTGAAGAACTGGCGGGCGATGTCGACCCACTCGGCGTCGGAAACGCGGGTGAACTGCTTCTCGTTCATGTCGCGGACGATGCGTCCGGCGTCGGCCCAGGAATGGGGGTGGGGAACGCGGCCGATGTAGCCGGCAATGCGCGACAGGCCGTCCATTTCGACGACGGGGCCGATGTCGTTCAAGACGACGCAGCCGATAGCCGAGGGCTGGGCTGCGGCCATCACCATCGAGATGATGCCGCCGCGCGAGGTGCCGATGAGGGCGACATCGCAGAGCGAGCGCAGGGTGAGGAAGTCGATGACGTCCAGCATTTCGATCGGGACGATGTAGTGCTTCCAGTCGGGGTCGTGGGCGGACTTGCCGCGTCCGCGGGTGTCGATGGTGTAGACGGGGCGAGGACGGACGGGGTCGGTGGAGATCGCTGAGGCGATGACATGGAAGTCGCGGGAGTTGCGGGTGATGCCGGCGAGGCAGACGACCGGGCGCAGGGATGAGGTGGTGGTGGCCGGGTAGTGGCGCGCGTAGAGGCGCAGACCGTCGCGAGCGGTGAAAGCGATTTCCTCGAAACGGGCCGGCGGGGTTTGGCTTGCGGGGTGTGCGGTCGGTTTCATCGGGGCCCTCGAAGTTGTTTGCGCCGCCTTTCATAGCGCAGGTCGCGCGGATTGTGCGCGTGCGATTTTCGATGGCGTGTCGAGGGGGAGGGGTAGCCTGTTATTGGCGGCTGCGGGTGGTCAGGGATGTGGTTGAAGCGAGTGTGCG
>JANLYB010000116.1:0-6474 GCA_031365425.1 Hyphomicrobiaceae bacterium | reverse complement strand
TGCCTAACCGAGATTTGCATCGTGTCATGAACACGAATTTTTTCGGTCCGCTCGATCTAACGCGGGCGCTGTTGCCGTCGTTCCGTGCGGCCCGCCGTGGGCGAATAGTCTTTGTCTCTAGCGACAGCGCGTTTGCGGGCGAGCCAACAAATGCCATTTATTGCGCCTCCAAGTTTGCGCTAGAAGGCTTTGCGGAGTCCCTGGCTTACGAGATTGAGCCGTTCGGGGTTCACGTCATTGTCGTCGAACCCGGCCCGTATCGCACCGAAATCTGGCGCAACTCGCCGCGCATTCATCCTGAGGACACAGCCTACGGACCACTGCTCGATACACTATGGCCGGCGGTGGACAAGCACGTAGCTAAAACTGCTGGCGATCCGCAGGAAGTGGCAAATGCCATTGCTGAAGCGCTTAATGCAAAACGGCCTCGATTTCGATATCCGGTCGGCACTACCGCGCGAATGGGATTATTCCTGCGTGGAAAGATACCAACCACACTGATGCGTCTCGGCATTGCGCGCTACCTAGGGCTACACAAAGTCAGGTTGTGAGCCCTGCCGATCGGGCGCTGCCTCCCGGTATGGCATCGAAGGTCCGCTGGCCTACCGACCTGCTGCAGAACCGTAGCCCTGGGATCGTTTTATCAGTGACGGTCGTTCCTGGCCCACAACGTTGGTTGTCCTCCAGTCAACCCTCGCTTCCGAGCTATAAGCCGACGGAGATACCAAAATCTTCTGAATTGTCAGCTTGTTAGGGTGTCGGTGCCGTTCGGCGAGCGTCGGTCGACCAACCCGTTAAACGCTTTGCCCGAATTGGCGTCAGCGTGGCCCGATGGCGGCCAGACCTGTGTGTTTTAATTGCCTGCGAAACTGAATCCGGCCAGAGCTCCCTCTCATGCAGAGAACCACCATTACCCAAATCGCCCCTGGTCTCTCTTGCCTCGACTCTCATTTCAGAGTCTGGGGCTGTAACGGCAGCGTGCGCATGACCGTGATCGGCAAGGACAACGACCTCATAGTCTATTCACCGGTCACCCTTGATGCCGCTCATATCGCCCAGATAGCTGAACTCGGGCGTGTCTCCACGATCATCGCGCCGAACCTTTTTCACCACATGTTCTTGCGCGATGCAGCGGCAGCCTTCCCAAGCGCGCGTATCCTCGTTCCACATGGGCTTGAGGCAAAAATTGGTCCAATACCCCGCGCGGAGACAATGAGGGCCGACGTCAATCTCGGCCTCCCCACGGATCTCGATCACCATGTTTTCTCCGGGCACGCGATACGGGAGACAACCCTCTACCATCGCCCCAGCGGAACTCTGATCACGGCCGACTTACTTTACAACTATCATGCTGAGCAGTTTCCCGCCGAAAGGACGTTCTTCAGTCTTATGGGCATTTACGGTCGTCCTGCGGTGCCGTTCTACCATCGCTTCGCAATAGAAGATAAATCGGCGGTGCGGCAACTGATCGACAAAGTGTGGAGTTGGCCGATGCGCCGCATCGTGCCATGCCACGGCCGCATTGTGGAACGCGACGACGCTGGGGCGGTGTTCACCGCAGCTTGGGAGCGGTTTGCATAGAGCGATGGGGCAGCTGACTAGCGCCGAAAGACTGTAGAGAAATGTCTCTTCTTTTCCATTCCGGCTGACACCTCTCTCGTCCGCTGTCAGGGCAACACTTTCACGGCAAATTCTTTGGCGATGACAGCAGGATATTGGTCTCGGTCGACGTGATGCCTTCGATCTGCCGCACCCGATTGAGTAGACCGTCGAATTCCGCCAGCGTGTCGGTGACGACCTCAGCGATGAGGTCCCACCGGCCGTTGGTCGAGTGCAGACGGCGCACCTCGGGAAAGCCCATGAGTCGCCGCATGACCTTGTCCACACCGCGCCCCTCTACCGCGATCAGCATCACCGCGCGAACGTGTGTCTGTTGCCCGAGATCGCGCACACTGATGGTAAATCCTGCAATCACACCCGACTGAACCAGCTTGTCGATGCGCGTCCGGACGGTTGCCCGCGATGAGTCGAGTTCCGTCGCCAGCGACGCAACCGAACGCCGCGCATCGTTGCGCAGAAGCGCCAACAGCCTGTGATCTAGGTCATCCACGACGACTTACCAAAATGAACAATAGTTGCTTCCAAAATGGCATATTGAGCCGTCAAATCTAGCATATTTCCGGCTTTTCGTCACCACATTTTAAATGGATCATTACTCAGCGAATCGGATTTGCCTGCGGTTGGGAAAGGACGAAAGCCAATGACGCGCACGCATATCGATCTCATCGACAGCGAACGCAGACTCGGTGCTCACAACTACAAGCCGCTCGACGTGGTGCTGTGCCGCGGCAAAGGCGTCTGGGTCTGGGACGTCGATGGCAACCGCTATCTCGATTGTCTCGCAGCATATTCCGCCGTTAACCAGGGCCACAGCCATCCCAGGATACTGGCAGCGCTCACAGAGCAAGCGGGCCGACTGGCCATTACATCCCGTGCCTTCCGCAACGACCAGCTCGCGCTCTACTACGAGGAACTCGCCGCACTCACGGGCGCGCACAAGATTCTGCCCATGAATTCCGGTGCCGAGGCCGTCGAATCGGCAATCAAGGCGGTGCGCAAGTGGGGATACGAGGTGCGCGGTGTACCGCAGGACGAAGCCGAGATCATTGTCTGCGCCAACAATTTTCACGGCCGCACCATCACCATCGTCGGCTTTTCGACGGATCCTGACGCACATGGCGGGTTCGGTCCATTCCCGCGCGGCTTCCGCATCGTGCCGTTCGGCGACTTTGAGGCACTCGCCGCTGCGATTACGGAGCGGACTGTCGCCTTCCTGGTCGAGCCGATCCAAGGCGAGGCCGGCGTCATCATTCCTCCCGCCGGTTATTTTACCAAGGTCCGGGAGCTGTGCACGCGCAAGCGCATTACTTTGATCCTTGACGAGATCCAGACCGGCCTTGGGCGCACGGGCAAGCTGCTCGCCGAGGAACACGAAGGCATCGAGGCCGATGTGACCATTCTCGGCAAGGCGCTGTCTGGCGGCTTCTATCCGGTCTCCGCCGTGCTCTCAAACAGCGAGGTCCTGGGCGTGCTGAAACCCGGCCAGCACGGCTCCACTTTTGGTGGCAATCCTCTCGCGTGCGCTGTCGCGCGAGAGGCACTCAAGGTGCTGACGGAGGAGGGGATGATCGAAAATGCCGCTCGCATGGGCGACTATATCAAGTCCGGGCTCAACGCCATCCGCACCGATGCTGTGCACGAGGTGCGCGGACGTGGCCTGATGCTGGCCATTGAGATCGAGCCGGCGGCGGGCCTCGCCCGCGACTACGTCGAGGTGCTGGCCAAACACGGCGTGCTGACGAAGGATGCGCACGACCACACCATCCGCGTCGCGCCGCCGCTCGTTATCACGCGCGACGAGGCCGATTGGATGATCGAGCGGTTCGCCGCCGCCTTCAAGTTCGTTCAGCGCACGCGATGCCGTTCCGGCAGCGCCCTGTCGCATCCGCTCACGGTTTGAGCCGAGTTGCGTCCAACTGTCTAAGGAGCCCGCAATGACGACGCAGCAAGCCATCCTGATGTGTGAGCCGGGTCACTTCAGCGTCGACTACGTCATCAACCCCTGGATGCGCGACCAGACCGGCAAGGTCGATCGCCACCTCGCCATGAGGCAATGGCAACGGCTGCGGGACATTCTCGCAAACCTGATCAATCTGGCGTTCGTGAGGGCCGAACCGGGTGTGCCGGACATGGTGTTCACTGCGAACGCAGGGTTGGTGCTCGGGGGCAAGGTCATCGTCAGCCGGTTCCGTGCGCGCGAGCGGCAGGCGGAAGAGCCGTATCTGCACGCCTGGTTTGCGGCGAACGGCTACGACATCGCCTGTTGGCCGCCGGATGTGACGTTCGAAGGCGCTGGCGACGCCCTGCTCGACCGTGGTCGGCCGCTCTTGTGGGTTGGGCACGGGTTCCGCTCGGATGCTGCGGCTGCGCCCCTGGTCGAAAAGGCGCTCGACTGCAACACGGTCGCGCTCGAACTCGTTGACCCCCGCTTCTATCACCTCGATACGTGCCTCTGCCCGCTCGAAGGCGGGTGGCTGCTATATTACCCCGGCGCATTTGCCGACGACTCGCAGAAGAACATCCGTGCCCTCGTGCCAAGCAACCGGCGCATCGAGGTGAGCGAGGCTGACGCCGCTCAATTCGCCTGTAACGCGGTCAACGTGGGCCGGCATGTCATTCTCAATCATGCCTCTCAGGAGCTGCAAGCCGAGCTGCGCCGAACCGGGTTCATTCCGATCCTGACCCCTTTGACGGAATTCATGAAGTCGGGTGGCGCCGCCAAGTGCCTGACCTTGAAGCTGGCCGAAGCGTGATGCGTCTCTTGATCGCCGGCTGGCAAGGACAGATTGCCCAGGCTCTGATTGATAGCGTGCCAGCGCGGCGCGATATCGAAGCCTGCGCGATAGGACGGCCGGCTCTCGATATCTGCAAAGTCGGCAGTATCGAGCGGGCGCTTGCAGACGTGCGACCGAGCGTCATCATTAATACGGCGGCATACACAGCCGTTGACGCGGCCGAGGACCAGCGAGAGCGCGCGTTCGCTCTCAATCGCGACGGCGCACGGCTCATCGCGGTGGTCGCGGCCAAGCGTGGAATTCCCATCATCCAACTGTCGACCGACTACGTGTTCGACGGAAAAAGCACCTTCCCTTACACCGAAACCGATCGCACCGAGCCCATAACGGTCTACGGGCAGTCCAGGCTTGCCGGCGAGGCCGCCGTACAGGAGGTCAACCCAAAGCACATCATTCTTCGCACGGCGTGGGTCTACAGCCCGTTCGGACGCAACTTCATCACGAACACCTTGCAGCGCGCAAGGGATGCCGACCAGCTACGCGTCGTCGGCGACCAACTGGGCAGTCCGACCTATGCTCCGCACCTGGCGGAAGCCATTCTCGCTATTGCAGCCCGCGTGGCTGGGAGCAACGAAAGCGATGTGCCTTGGGGCATCTATCACGCGGCCGGTGGCGGCAGAGCCAGCTGGTTCGACGTCGCGCAACGGATCCTTGCGCTTGCTGGCCCTACGAACGTACCGCTCTGCCGGATTACCTCGGCTGAATATCCGACGCGGGCTCAGCGACTTTCGAATTCGGTTCTCGATTGCTCAAAGCTTGAAAACGTTTTCCAGATCACATTGCCGGACTGGTCCGAGGGCGTCAGCTTGTGCGTCGACCGCTTGCGGTCCCAGTGAGAACGCGAGCTGCCGATCGCACCGGTAAGGCGACGGGTCGGTGTTATCTGGTTTGCAGATTTGGTTCGTGAACAAGAGAAAACCGGACATAGTCTTTGACCGAAGCCACAGACGCGATTGACCCATCGCGTCGTTCACGCCGCTGAATGGGATGCTCGCGCCCAGGCGGTAAGCCGACGATGAAGCCAAAAAAGCGCTGATTGTCCGACTATTGGGGAGGCGCTGCCGACGATGCAGAAGCAGTGATTAGGCGAACCAAGCTGATACCTTCAAACACGCCATGGCGTTTGCGGACGCGACCATCGAGCTCGCTGCGTCCGATCCGCTCAAACTCCCCCAAGAAATCCGCATCCGACAGCGGCACACACTTCCGCGATATGCACCACTGCGCATACGATAGCACCACCGCTGCGACAGCGACGCTGGCACCGGGCGCTGGCCGGACGCAATCGGCCATGTATTCGTAGACGTCTCCGATGGGGCGAAGCTCGATGACGTCGGCAACCTTCAACGATCTTCCAGTAATAGTCGAACGCATTCCCTCGACTCGCGCAAATTCGACCAACACGGCCGGTCCGAACCCGCTCACCAATTCGACCATACAGACCAAGATGAGGACGAGACCTAATCCGACATCTTGGACGGCAATCAACCCGCGTGCCAAGCGAGCAAGAAGATGAGCTTGAGGATCGGCCTCGGTTGTTGCCCCGAGACCAGTAAGCCGGTTTTTATCCTGCTCGAGTTCGGCGACACGCCGATTGATGCGTTGTGCTTCAATGGCCGAGGCCAACTCGATACGAAGAGATGCAATGTCGGCGCATGCGGTGCGGGTCCGCGTGATTTCCGTTGCACACTGCGTCGACACCGACGCAACGGTCCCGCCGTTCGACAATGGCCGCGCGAAAATGGCGGCAATAGCGGCCTCGATTTCGGCGACCGATCGAACTTGAGCGACTCGTTCTTTTCGGTCACGGAGCTCATCGAGTTCCGCCGCGACCGATGCAAACGTCGTCCGCATCGCTTCCTGACCGCCAGTCGCGGCAGCCCTATTTTGCGCGACTAATCCGATCGCCGCCGTCACCGCTAAGGTGAAACAGACGGCCCACACCAAGAGCGCTGCGACGGACGAAACAAATCTCCTTCCACGCACCAACGACGCGACGAAGATCGGAGCCAGCGCCTTCCATCCATCGGCGGCAATACCGAGCGCGGCGAAAATAGTG
>JANLYB010000108.1:0-3741 GCA_031365425.1 Hyphomicrobiaceae bacterium | reverse complement strand
GCATAAGAAGTCCTATTCTGATAATTTCAAATGGGGCCGGTCTGATAACTGGACCCACTAAGTGTCTCACTTACGACCACGTAGCTCAGTTGGACTAGAGCAAGTGCCTTCTAAGCACTAGGTCGCTGGTTCGAATCCAGCCGAGGTCGCCAATTTTTTCAGGTGGTTAACAAAACCTAGACATCCATGACGCACACAGCTACCGTCCCTGCTGCAGGGACGGTCAGGCGTATGAGCGCTACCACTACGGTGTTGCATTTTTTGACACTGCGCGACTGGCAATGACTGACGGACACTTCTGACAGGGAGGTTCTCGTGATTGATCTAGTGACCGCGCCTTATGCTGCATTGCTCCTTCGGCTCTGCCTTGGAGCCATGTTCATCGCTCATGCAATGCTTAAATGGCGCGTGTTCACCATTCCGGGAACCATCGCCTTCTTCAATTCGCTTGGGCTCCCGGGCTGGCTTGCTTACGTAACCATTGCCCTCGAGTTGGGTGGAGCGGCTTGCCTCATCCTCGGAATTTATCCGCGTTATGTGGCATTGTTGCTCATACCTCTCATAGTTGGAACGATCGTCACCGTTCACGGCAAGAAGGGATGGCTATTCAGCAATACTGATGGCGGATGGGAATACCCGGCCTTTTGGGCGGCGGCTCTTTTTGCGGTATTTCTTCTGGGTGACGGCGCGGCCACGCTGGTCGCCTCGCCGCATCTTGGGTTTTGACGAGGTAAAATGCCGAATGCAAAATCGCGAATGCTTCAGGGAATCGACGCTGAACGGGGACAGACCGATGGGACAGTTTTCCGATACCGCCGATCAACCAAACCCAACCCGCCGGTTGCTGCTTTTCGGGCTGGTCTCGGCCTACACCGCATCCTTGATTCCCTGGGCGTTGGCCCAGGAAGCGACGGACGCGGACAATGGCGCATTTCTGGCGCTGTCGGCAATATTGGCGGGCCGCCAGTCGCTGGATTCGGTCCAGGCCCAGCGATTATACGCGGCCCTTGTCGCCGACGATCCGGGGTTCCCCACAGCCGCGAAGTCGCTGCTCGACACGATCGAACAGCACAAGATCGATCCCGTGCAGTTGCAGAAGGTGCTGGACGACGAAAAGTCGCCGCTGGCACTTCTGCCGCGGCGGATCGTGACGGCGTGGTACCTGGGAATTGTCGGCGACGGAGCCAACGCGCGCTGCCTCGCTTTCGAGACGGCGCTCAATGCGCAGGCGGTCGCCGATGTGCTGAAGCCGCCGACCTATGCCTATGGCGCCTACGGCAGCTGGACCAGAAAACCAACCTGAGGGAAAATCATGGCCGACACCCTGTCTGCGGATTTTATTGTCATTGGCTCGGGGATCATTGGTTCGCTGGTGGCTCGCAAGCTCGCGCTCACCGGCGCGTTGGTGCTCATCCTCGAAGCCGGCCCGCGCGTCACGCGCGGCGAACTGGTGGCGCGCTTCAGGAATTCGCCGCGCCGCAGCGACTGGATGTCGCCTTATCCGCCCGCAGCCTGGGCGCCGCACCCGGTCTACCAACCCGAGCCGAACAACCATCTCGTGCAGGCCGGGCCCTACCCCTACGCCGCCGAATACATCCGGCAGGTCGGCGGGACGACATGGCATTGGGCGGCCCATGCCTGGCGCAATGTGCCCAACGATTTCAAGATCAAAAGCCTTTATGGCGTCGGCGTCGACTGGCCGATGAGCTATGACGATCTCGAACCCTTCTACCAGGAGGCAGAGACGATCATGGGCGTTTCGGGCGCGCCCAACACCGGTTCGCCGCGCAAGAAACCCTTTCCGATGGAACCGGTCGCCGAGCCTTTTGCCATGCGCCGCCTCAGGGAGCGGCTCGCCTCCGACTATGAGGTCGTGTCCAACACCACCGCGCGCAACAGCCGCCCCTATGACGGTCGGCCGGCCTGCTGCGGCAACAACTCCTGCCAGCCGATCTGCCCCGTTGACGCCCAGTATCATGGCGGGCTTGCGGTGGAAGCCGCCGAGGCGGCCGGGGCAAAGCTGGTTCCGAACGCCAATGTCTACAAGCTCGAACATGACGAGAAGGGGCGCATCGCGGCGGCGCTCTACTACGATCCAGACAAGACTTCGCACCGGGTAACCGGCAAGACCTTCATCGTCGCCGCCAACGGCATCGAGAGCCCGCGTCTATTGCTGTTGTCGGCCAGCAACAAGTTTCCGAACGGCCTCGCCAACAGTTCCGACTTGGTCGGCCGCAACTTGATGGACCACCCCAGCACCTCGCTGACCTTCGACGCCGACGAGGAGGTGTGGCTGGGGCGCGGACCGCAAAGTCCGAGTTCCATCAATACCATGCGCGACGGCGCGTTCCGCTCCGAGCACGCGCCCTATAGACTCGATTTCACCAACATCTCGCGGGTCGATGGCGCGACGAAGAGCCTGATCGCTGCGGGCGTCTACGGCAGCGAACTGGAAAAGCGCCTGCGCTACAGCGCGGCGCGCGAGATGAACGTGAAGAACGTGCTGGAAGTGCTGCCGGACCCCGCACACCGGATCACCCTGAGTTCCGAGAAGGACGCGATGGGCATCCCGAAGCCTGAGGCGCATTATGCGATAGCCGACTATACCAAGCGCGGCCATGAGCGCTCCCAGCAGGATTTTCGACGCATCGCCGAACTGATGGGCGGCACCAATTTGCGTTTCAGCAAGGACGGCGACTTCGCCAACAATCAGCATATCTGCGGCACGCTGAGCATGGGCAGCGACCCCAAGGCCTCGGTCTGCGACGGGTACGGCCGCACCCACGACCACGAGAACCTGTTTCTCGCCAGCACCGGCTTGCTGCCGACCTCCTCGACCTGCAATTCGACGGAAAACGGCCTGGCTGTAGCCTTGCGCTCGGTCGCGCATATTCTGGGGCAACAAGGGGCCTCGACTGGTGGTTCTGCCGGGGAGGCAAAATCATGAGCCGCGTCATGCCCCGCCTGTTCAGCCGTCTCGCCGTAACGCTCACGTTGTCGGTCGCGGCCTCGGCGATCGCAAGTCCCGCCTTCAGCGCGGACGCAGATCAGATCGCCCGCGGCAAATTCATCGCCACGGCGTCCGATTGCGTGGCCTGCCACACCGCGCCCGGCGGCGAGGCGATGGCGGGCGGCCTTGCCATCGAGACGCCCATTGGCTCGATCATGTCGACCAATATCACGCCGTCGAAGGAAAACGGCATCGGCAACTATACGCTGGAGCAGTTCGATGCGGCGTTGCGCAAGGGCGTGCGCGCCGACGGCAAGCATCTCTATCCGGCCATGCCATACACGTCCTATGCGCTGCTTTCGGACGACGACGTTGCCGCGCTCTATGCCTATTTCATGAATGGCGTGACACCGGTCGAAACCCGCCCTGCCGAAACGAAACTGCCGTTCCCGTTCAACATCCGCCTGTCGATGGCGGCCTGGAACCTGCTGTTCCTCGACAAAGGCCCGTTCAAGACGGATCGGGCGCATGACGCCGAATGGAACCGTGGCGCCTATCTCGTGCGCGGCCCCGCCCACTGCGGCGCCTGTCACACGCCGCGAAACCTGTTCATGGCGGAATCGACATCCAGCGAAATGGCGGGAGGCGACGTTGGCTTCTGGCATGCGCCCAACGTCACATCCGATGCCAACAGCGGCATCGGCGGCTGGAGCGTCGAGGAACTGGTCGCCTACATGCGCGACGGACATGTCGCGAAAAGTCAGGCGGCTGGCCCGATGGCGGAGGCGATC
>JANLYB010000094.1:0-3316 GCA_031365425.1 Hyphomicrobiaceae bacterium | reverse complement strand
GGGTACCCTGGACCGGTTTTTTGTTTTGGGGCACAACGGAATGCTCGATCTAACCCGCGCCCTGCATCGTGCCCTTGGGGCTGCGGCGGGTTCAGCACGTGGCAAACGGCATGAGCCGAGCCCATGGTTTGCCGAGCGGATCGCGCTGTATTTCAGCGCGCTATTCCTGATCTACGGCGTGCACATTTCGTATTTTCCGGTGTGGCTGCATTGGCGTGGACTGGGGCCTGAGGCGATCGGGTACATAACAGCGGTGCCGATTTTTCTGCGCACGGTGCTGACGCCGTGGATTGGCGCGCAGGCCGACGCCCGGCACAATCATAGGCATATGATCATCGCAATGTCGGTCGCTTGCGCAGGGTTCGCCCTGGTTATCAGCCAATTTCGCGGGTTTTGGCCGATTTTCGCAGTGTCGGTCCCGTTTGCGGTTCTGATTTCCAGCATCATGCCGCTGACGGAAACGCTGGCAGTGGCCGGAGTTCGATCTGCCGGACACGACTATGGCCGGATGCGGCTGTGGGGTTCGGCGATGTTTCTCGTCACGACCGTTGCGACGGGAACGCTGGTTGATCGGGATGGGCCAGGGATTGTGATTTACGTCATGATCGCGGCGGCGTTCGCGACCGTTGGCGCGGCGCTGGCGTTGCCAAAGCCATTGGGCGAGGGGGTGGTGGACGCCGGGGCGGTGAAGCCGCCGGCGGAACGCGGGCTTGTCACCGCGCTGCTGTCCGAGCCATTGTTTGCCGCTTTTTTGTTTACGGTGGGCGCGGTGATGGGGTCGCACGCAACGTTCTACACGTTCGGCGCGCTGCATCTCAAAGGGCAGGGGATTTCAGGTGCGGCGTTCGGCGCGCTTTGGACGATTTCGATTTTTGCGGAAATGGCGCTGCTCGCGTTTTCGGCGCCGCTGGTGGAGCGGTTCGGGCCGGTACGGCTGTTGATTGCTGGCGCTGCAGGCGGGGTGGTGCGTTGGGGCGCGATGAGCCTCGATCCATCGTTCGGCATCGTTGCCGGGTTGCAGCTGCTGCATGCGCTCACGTATGGCGCGACCCATGTGGGTGCCATCCATTTCATTGCCCGCGCGGTGCCCAACACAGGCGCGGGAACAGCGCAGGCGCTGTATTCGGCAATCGGCAGCGGGCTGATTACGGGAGCTGCGACCATCATGGCGGGGCAGTTTTATCCGCACCTTGCGGGCAAGACGTTTCTTGCCATGGGAGCATTGTCGGGGGCGGGGCTGGCGGTCGCGATCTGGATGGACAGGACCTGGGATCGGAAGCCGATTTTTGGCGAGACGAGAGAGCCGGCAAAAGTGGGGTCGTAGGGCGCAATCGCTTCCCAGCGTATTGCACCGCCGGGCATGTGACGCGCAGCCGGTGCAATCCGAGCGCGCTTGCGCTCTGAAAAGAATTTCAGCCCCAGAGCTCTCTCGGGGCGGGGGCGATGTGGCCGTTGGTGATGAGGAGGCCGGGGGTTCGGTCTTGGGCCAGCAGCATGGGGCCGTCGAGGTCTATCCAACGGGCGTCCTGGGCGAGCAAGAGAGCGGGGGCCATGGCGAGCGACGTTGCAACCATGCAGCCGACCATGATTTCCAAGCCAGCAGCGCGGGCTTCAAAGGCGAGCGCGAGGGCTTCGGTGAGGCCACCGGTCTTGTCGAGCTTGATGTTGATGGCGTCATAAAGGCCGGTGAGGCGGGGGAGGTCGGCGCGGGTATGGAGGCTTTCATCGGCGCACACGGCGACGCCACGAGGACGATTGGCAAGGGCGCCGTCGTTGCCGGCGGGCAGGGGTTGTTCGATCAGTTCGACGCCTGTTTCCAGGGCCGTCTGCAGCAGGGGCAATAACAAATCGTCGGTCCAGGCCTCGTTGGCATCGGCGATGATGCGGGCGTCGGGACGGGCTGAGCGGACGGCCCTCAGGCGGGCATCGTCGCCGTCCCCGCCGAGCTTGAGTTTGAGCAGGGGCAGGTGCGCTGCCTGGCGGGCTTTGACGGCCATCGCGCCGGGCGTGTCGAGGCTTAGCGTGTAAGCGGTGAGGACCGGCGCGGGTGATGCGCGACCGGCGAGCGCGGCAACGCTCGTGCCGTTGCATTTCGCTTGGTAGTCCCAGAGCGCGCAGTCAAGTGCGTTGCGGGCAGCGCCCGGCGGCAGGAGTTCGGGCAGGAGCGCCCGGGCGGCTTGAGCTTCGTCAACCTGGATGCATTCTAAGTGCTGGCGGGCGCCTTCGATCTGGCGGGACACGGATTCGATGGTTTCGCCATAGCGGGCGTAAGGGACGCACTCGCCCCAACCGACGACTGCGCCATCACCGATTTCGGCGACGACGACGGTCGCCTCGGTCTTGGCACCGCGCGAGATCACGAACGCTTCGGCTAGCGGCCAAGACTGGGTATTGAACGTTACGATGAGCCGCGGCATGGGCTTGGTCTCAATGCATTACTAAAAGCAAAACTTGACGCGCGCTTGGGGCGCCGGTTCAGGCCGGCAGTCAGGCGAGACGGCCGGTGGCGTGGGCAAGGAACAAGTACACGCGGCCGGTGTCGGACACGAGCTGTTGCTGAAGCATGCGGCCGCTCGGGTCGCGGGCTTCGGCGTCTTTCAAGATACGTTCGAAGTCGGCGAGATAGCGGCCAATGGTGGTTTCCAGGTCGTGATCGACCTTGGCGCGGCGGCTGATTTCGTCGAAGGCGACGCGGCCTTCGGGCGAGTAAATCGAGCGGACCATGATGCCGCGCTGTCCGGCGCGCAGGCGCGACCACAGGGCATCGGCGGTCGGGGCATCCAGCGCGCGGGCAATGACGCCGACGTTGAGCTGAAACGGCGTGTTGGCTTGTGTACGGGCGTGGATGGCGTCTTCTTCTTTGGAGGCGCGCGCCAGCAGATCACCGAACGACCAGCCCGGCGGCAGGTCGGCATCAATCGGTGGACGCGGCGCAAGACGTGGCGGGAGCGGGGCAAGACCGGCTTGCGGCATCGGGGGCATCAAGGAGCTCAGTGCGCGCTGCAGGTCGGGCTGGGCACCGTGTTGGGGCGGGTTAGGGTAGGGAGGCGGCACATGCCCGGCGGGCGGGGACACATCGCGGAGCTGGGCGGTGCGGTTGGTCAGCTGGTTCAGCTTGTCGAGCGCTTGGAGCTGATCGTGCAGCGAGCGGCGCATGGCGTCCGTGCTTTCACGGGTAGCGGCTGGGAGAGCGCTGAGCTGGGCCTTCAGACGGGCCTGTTCTTCGGCGAGTTCAGCGGCGGCAAGGGCCGAGCGGTTGCGGACTTCGAGCGTTGCTTCGCTGACCTGTTGGGACAACGAGCCGATCTGCTGCTGC
>JANLYB010000081.1:0-2924 GCA_031365425.1 Hyphomicrobiaceae bacterium | reverse complement strand
GGGGATGACGCTTAAGGCGGAAGCCGCAGAATTCACAAAGTTCAAGTGATTTCTATAATCTGCGCCTGGGTTCATCATGCTGGCTAAAAGAAATGACCGCCAAGGCGATGATGCATTCGTCGTAGCCGTCATCGCCAGCGAACAGGATAGGCTCCGACGTGCGTTACGAATCCCAAGAAAGCGAAGTTTGCCAGAGACGGGGTAATCGTCGGGTCTTCGAATTACACCCTCTATGGTGATCTCAGATGCCACGGCGCGCCGATAGCAATGCCGAGCACCTTGGCTTTATTGGACCGGGCAATCACACAGCCATTATTGTTGGACAGCACCACCACCGGCCACCCGCGCAGCTCCGGCTGAAACAGCCGCTCGGGGCCAATTGCCCTCATGCTTCTTGGCTGTTGCGATTGGATGCGTGTGGTGAGATCCGATGGGCGTCATTGAGGCGATTTGAGATAGGCCTCAACCGTGGCGCGCACGCCATCGTCCCATCGATCGTCGATCGGGCCGTCGTAGTGGGCGAGAGCAATCAATTCGCGCTTGATCTCGGTCCGGGTGGCGGGTGTCAGAAAGATCATTGGTCCTCGAAGGACCTTTTGTGACCATGGGTGGCCGAGCTTGGCCGATTGCAGCACAAGATGCGCTGCACGCGCGGGGTCGGCCAGTCCGCCATCGCCACGATCGAGGGAAACCGCAGCGTGCTGCATACCGTCCAGATTGCCAGCGGCGGCGGCCTTTTCATACCACTCACGTGCCATCGCAGCACTTTGGGCGACGCCCCTGCCATTCGTGTACATGGCGCCAAGCTCGTTCATGCTGAGGACGAAACCGCCTTTGGCGGCCTTCTCGTACCAAGCAAAGGCTTTCGCGTCGTCCTTCGGAGTTCCCCAGCCATTGCGGTAGAGGTTACCAAGATTGTGCATGCCGGCGGTATTGTTGGCGGCAGCGGCTTGTTCAAACCACGACCGTGCCTTTCCGTAGTCCTTGGGAACGCCTTGTCCGTTCTGATAGAGCCAGCCGTTCCAGGTCATCGCCGATCCGTCGCCGCCCGTTGCTGCCTTGTCAAACCACTGGCGTGCCGCGACGAAATCCTGCGGACCCGCTAAGCCCTTCTGGGACAGCCAACCCATCCAGAACATTGACGACGCATTGCCCGTATCCGCGCTCTTTTGATACCATTCACGTGCTTTGGCGTAGTCCTGCACCCCGCCCCTACCCTCCCGATACAACCAGCCAAGGTTGTTCATGGCCGCGCCGTCCCCGTTATTGGCGGCACGTTCGTTGCGGGCCCGCATGGCGACGTAATCGGGTTTGATGGTGCCAGAGAGCTGCAGTCCTGCGTTAATGAAAACAATGGCAAGATAGCCGATCGTGAGAGCCCAGAATGACATTTTCCATCGGCGGTCGGTTCCCTTCGCTGCGACCGATATTTCAACTGTTCTCGCGCGGTAAAAACTGAGACCGGACTGGACGGCCAGCCAGACTGCCACGACCAACAGATAACCGGGCTGAAGCTTCTCAATGATGCTGACATTATCTTGCCAGCTTTGAAATGCGATGAAGCCAAAGGCAGTCGAGCACATGGCACTTACGCCGCCCCCGATGAGCCATTGACGACGTGTGGCATCACGACCGCCGGAGGTTCTCATCGCCCACAGCACATCGGCGTTTGAAATGCGTTCGTCCGTTTGAGGAGCCTTGGAAAGTATCGGCTGCAAGTTTTTCCGCAGTCGTGTGGCCACGCGATTTAAGGCAATCAGGGTACCCACAAGAACGGCGAGCAACATGACTGCCGCGATGGCGCCGATCATCTCAGCGGCAGGATAATGGTTGCCATAAAGAACCAGCAAACCCGTAACCAGCGACAAGGTCGTGAGTGCCAGAACGCCACGTCCCAATCGTCGCGACGTTTGAAATTCCCTCGTCCCCGGTTTCGGTATCAGGATGTCAATAATCGCGGCGCGCTGCGTCTCGGTCACCCGGAAATGGTCTGACCGTCCAAACACCCACGGGTTAGGGGCGCGGTATACGTATCCGCCGGCGGTGGCCCGGAAGGAGGAGGCCTTGATCACGTCTTCGCTGCGTTTTGACAACTCGAGCGCTTTTTGGTGGGAAGAAACGGCCATGGGTGTCTCCTTCAAATGGATTGAAGGACTTTGGGTCTTTGCGTCACGCTGGGCTGTATCGTGGGGAACAGTTCCTCACGACCAATGCTGCGTCGCCGATTGCCTCATGAGTTGGAACGTGGGGACGACAGCGCCGATATGTTCGCCTCGTACAGTTCCGCTTTCATTCCTATCGCGTCGTTTTCGGGGTGCGGTAAGATCGGCAGCCTTTGGGCCGATAGTGTTGCAAAAGTCGGTTTTGAACCGCGAGCTTGTTTACGCCGCTCGCCTTCATTACGAGCGCAAGCGAGCGGCGGTTGCTCCGTGGGGAAGTCTTCACGTAGCGGCGCCCGTCAGGCCCTGGGCTAGAAATGAGCGCAGTCGACTACCTGCTGCGTTCGACACCGCCCGCGTAATAAGTTGGACGCTCCACAACAGTAGGGCACCTCGCCCGCCAGCGCCAAGATCGCTTGTGTCGGCGTATATGCGCCCATATTGCCATCACCCCGGGTTACCGCCGCCGCCAGCGTTGGAGGCGTCCGAAGACGAGCCGATCGAGACCAACGTGAATAACCTTCACTGCAATTGCGGTCAGCATGACGACTGTCGCCATGGCGGCAGCCGAGGCGACGCCGCCGGCCTCGTCCATGTGGACGATAGCTATCGAGGCGAGTTTCGTGTTGGCGCCATATAGAAAGATCACGGCAGAAACAGTCGTCAGCGCGTTTACAAAAACATAAACCGTGATGTCGAGGATCGCCGGCATGCAGATCGGTGCTGTCACGCGCCGGAACGTGGTCCAGAATGGCACCTTGAGTG
>JANLYB010000011.1:0-17529 GCA_031365425.1 Hyphomicrobiaceae bacterium | reverse complement strand
TTGATACCGGAGTGTTTTATTCCGATCGCGTTCTTAACGACAATAGAAACGGTTTTCGTAAGCACGCGAATGACACTGCGAACTGAATCGAAAACACCTGAAATGGAGATGTGGAATGTCAAGATTGTTTGCCGTATTGCTGTTGTCCGTCAACATGGTTGGCGTCGCTCAGGCGGCTCCAAATAACAAGCCCGAGTCGAGCCCAGCAGGCATGTACGATGGCTATCCCGCCTGGGCTCAGCGGGCTTTTGAATCAGGAAACTGAAGTCCAGGCCGGCCCTAAATATCAAGCTGGTGGACGAATGTCACCGCTTCGGCCGGTGATAATGATTGAGACACCTCTTGGCGCGGACCCGGCCGGCAACCCACGTCACCGTTGGCCACCGATCGAATCCTCAGTAGGCGGCCGCAGATGATTTGCGGAGCGGAAAAACCGTCCGCTCATCAAGAGTTGCCAACAACATTCCGGTGTCACCAAACGTCCTGGTTTTTCTTGAAAGGAGATAGTCATGTCGAAGAGCAAAAACGGATACGAGGGCGGCCCAGAACTCGATCGAAGAGGCGCGCTGGAGTGTATGATCTGGGCCGGCACCGGTATGCTATGGACACTCGGCGGCGGCATTCCTGCGTCGATGTCGATCGGCGACGCGCGAGCTGCCGAAGCCGTCAATGGCGGCTTGGCGTTCCTGCAAATTTCAGACAGCCACGTCGGCTTCTCCAAACCTGCCAATCCGGACGCGCTCGGCACGCTGCGCGAGGCCATCGCGCAGGTCAAAGCCATGCGGGTCAAACCCGCGTTCCTTATACACACCGGCGATATTACGCATCTTTCGAAGGATGCCGAATTCGACGACGCGGCCAAGGTGATCGGTGAGGCTGGCCTGCCCGTGTTCTACGTTCCCGGTGAGCATGACGTCATCGACGAGGGTGTCGGCAAGTCCTACCTCGCACGCTATGGCAAGGGCACAAAAGGAGCAGGCTGGTACAGCTTTGACCAAAACGGCGTCCACTTCATCGGGCTTGTGAATGTGCTCAACTTGAAGGCTGGCGGATTCGGCAATCTTGGCACAGAGCAGCTCGAATGGTTGGAGGACGACGTGAAGGGCCTCGGTTCCTCGACGCCGATCGTAGTGTTCGCTCACGTGCCGCTATGGACTGTCTATCCGCAGTGGGGCTGGAGCACCGAGGACGGAGCGCAGGCACTTGGCTACTTGAAGCGGTTTGGTTCGGTCACAGTGCTCAACGGCCATATTCACCAGATCATGCAGAAGGTGGAGGGCAACGTTACATTCCACACAGCCCGATCGACGGCGTTCCCGCAGCCCGAGCCGGGCAAAGCGCCCTCGCCCGGTCCGATGAATGTTCCGGCAGGGGACCTGCGCAAGTTCTTGGGGATCTCCGAGGTCAATTTCGTCAAAGGCGATCAGCCGCTCGCATTCGTCGACAAGACGCTGGCCGGAATTTGAGGTTTCGCACTCTGCATTCAACCAAGGAGAGGTCATACATGACCGGCCAAATTCAGGTGGCGCCACGGGTTGGCGTCACGAGGAGCCTGGCTGTTCCGACAGCTATTGCCACTGCGTGCCTTTTGATGTGGGCTATAATGCACCCTGCAAATGCAGAGAATGTCGCAACCGTCCACGGGGTGGCGCTTAAACCCGTCGAAATTTCGATCGACAACTTCACCTTCACGCCGCCGGAGGTAACGATCACATCTGGGACAACCGTGAAGTGGGTCAATCACGACGACATTCCACATGCCGTAGCCGAAAAGAGTATCGCATTTAGATCGCCCCCCCTCGACACAGGCGAGGGTTTCAGCCACGTATTCGAAACAGCGGGCGAAGTGCAGTATTTCTGCTCACTACACCCGCATATGGTTGGACGGATCATCGTGAAATAGGAAGTCCGACCAATGTTCATCTTATGTAATGATCTGCAGCTTGGATGCGCAGCCAAACCGCAGATTCCAAGATACGCTCCCTCCCCCTCGGGAGCGTTGCCCCAGCGACCGCCTTTCCCCGAGGCAGCTGGGGAGCCCAGCTCTCGTCCCCCGGGATGACCGGGCAACCCCGGAGGCCGCATACCCTCCTGGGTATTCCTAATGGGAAATTGCCAGTCGGAAATTGCCTGTCCTATGATCCGATAACGGCGCTACTGCAAAGCTGGCATGCGGTGCACGAGTTCCTGAAATCGAGCGTCGGACCGAAGATTGTCGAACGCTGGCCGCAGCAGAATGGAGGGATTGAACCGCGCGAAGTGGCATTGAGCTAGCCGCTTTCCTCCTCAGCCTATCCGTCGCTATTATAGATCTCAATGCTGCTCGAAGCATTCCGCGCGGTTGCGGAGCCGGTCGAGCCCACCGGCCGATGCTGCCACTAACGAGGTCCGCCATGAGGCTTTCGCTGAACCGCCCGGACGGAGCACGGCTGAGCTATCGCGTCACGGGCAGTGGGCCAGATCTCATGCTCATCAGCGGTCTCGCCGGCACGGCTGCGTTCTGGGAACCGGTGATAGCGGCATTGGGTGCCGGCCAGCGCATCATCACGCTTGACCAGCGCGGCATCGCAGCGAGCAGCCGGGGCACGGAGCCTGTGACGATTGACACTCTGGCCGAGGACTGCCTGGCCGTCCTTGACTCGGTGGGGAGTGAGTATGCGGCGATTGTCGGCCACTCGACCGGCGGCGTCATCGCCCAGAGTATGGGGCTCATGGCACCTAACCGCATTAACGGCCTCGCCCTCACTAGCACCTGGGTCCGCGCCGACCGCTATATGCACGAGCTGTTTCGCTCGCGCCTCGAGCTGTTGCGGTCGTTGCCCAAGGAGTACGCCGCATCGATGTTGTTCATTGGTTATCCGGCCGCCTGGCTGCGCGACAATTGGCAGGCGCTCGATGCGGCGCTCGCTGGCGCGCCCCTGACGCGATCCCAGCAGGCTGTTATTGCCGAGCGTATCGCTGCCCTACTGGATTTTGACCGCTTACAGGATGTGCTGGGCCTGCAGCCCCCGGCGATCATCATCGGCGCCGAGGACGACCAGGTAATACCGGCCTATTTGCAACGCGAGCTTGCCGCCGCTATTCCCGGCTCCCAGCTGGCGATGCTGGCTTGCGGTGGCCATTTCTTTCCCATCAGCAGGCGGGAAGAGTTCACGGGTATCCTTAAGACTTGGCTCACAGCAGTAGGGCACCATCCCACTTCACCTTCGACCTGAGCAACTCGATGTCAGAATGTACGCGTGACCCAAGCCACTCGACAACATTCGTACCGCGGGCCCGCGGCCCCCACCACTCTTCCGGAACGGCACTTGTAACCCCGCATGCTTGCATTTACCGCGGCGCATGAGTCTCCAATTGGCCCTGGGCTGACCTTGGGCTCTCGCCAAGTGCCAACGCGATCAGGGGTTAAGCGGAAGAAGACGCCAAAATCCCCCGGATCGTCGGCTGATTGGGGTGTCGCTGCCGTGTCGTCCATGCTGGCTGACCGACCATTTTGACCCATCTGAGACATCGTGCCGATGATCAACACTGCTCTGGCAAAGAGATCTAACGCCGACGCTTCGATGCTGTCGGGCACGATGGAAGGTGTAGCAGGGCGATCGCGTCGGCATCGTCGGACTATCAGCCGAACGCTAGAGACCGGAGGAGCTTCTCCCGTCTTCTGAACGCTGATCAAGTCTGCCCGTGACCTAAGGGCCGCCAGATGGGTGGCAATTGCGGCACGCTTCCCAGTTCATTTCGGGATAATCCGGCTTGCAGCGGTCCATTCCTTGGCAAGGGCCATGCGCTCAACTAGCTTGCGACCGTGATAAATTATTTTCGGAGGGGCAATGCGTTCCTGGACACTAGGCTTGGCGGCGACGGCGATGATCTGCGCACTTTCGGTGACGGCTCAGGCCGCCGATTGCGTCAGGGTCACAACTCTCGGCGAAGCATTGACGCACGATATCGCCGTGCTCTTCTCGACGAACGGTCTTAAAAACACTCTCTACGGGCAGGGCCGCGTGGGGCAGGGCCCAATCCGCACGACCTGCAAAGCAGGCTCAAGTACGACGACGTGTCACTCCTCGCAAATGGCGTGCAAAGTGACGACTCCCAAGACCTGCTTAGGCGCTTGGATTTGCTTCCCTTCGTGACCCCGCAGCTTGGCACCAACCTCGTTCTGAAGTTGGCCCTAAGCGCCGACGGCCAGACGGCCGGTATCAGATCAAACCGACAGTGGGACGGCGAGCCAGAGCCATGTTCCAACCCGAGTAAGACATTCTTACGAAGGTGGCGCTGGTTCGTCAGCTGACAGCGGTCTAACCTTTGGGTGATCCTGAACGTGCGCTCCGGGAGCAGGCGGCGGACCCCATTGATCGGAGCAATCTACGTGGCCGGCAAGACGCGATCTGTTCCAACTTGGAGTGACGTAAAGGCAAAACTCGCGCACTTTGATCGGGCCGGCCTCGTGGGCCTACTTGGCGACCTTCACAATCTCAGCCGCGATAACCAAGCGTTTCTCCACGCACGACTTAACCTCGGTGCCGATCCGCTGACGGCCTACAAGCGAACCATCTCCCGATGGATCTACCCGGACCTAAGCCGGAACCAGGATATATCGGTTGCCAAGGCCAAGAGGGCCATCGCGGACTACCGTAAGGCAATCGGACTGCAGGAAGGCGTTGCGGAATTGTCCGTGTTCTACTGCGAGAATGCTGCGCGGATGTCGGCAGAGTGCGGCTTTGAGGACGAAGGATTCTTCTTGGCTCTCGTGCGTATGTTTGACCAAGCACTTGTTGCGACGATGGCGCTGTCGCCCACTCAGCGGCAACCGATGCTCGCGCGGCTCGACATGGTGCGCTCGAGCACCGACACCGTCGGCTGGGGCGTGAAGGACGCCATGGACGAGCTTTGGGCTGACCATGTGGTGATCGACTGACGCACTCGGGACTATACACAATAGCGGGCCTCGACCGATGAGCGATCAGCGACGTCGAAACCGTCGCCTAACGACCGCTGTTCGGGCTAAGGCGTCAGATTTCAGATATCGATCATCTCGGCGGTCGTACGTCTGCAACAGCGCGCAGACGCACGACGCTCAGCTTTGAGATGCAATCTGCCGCGTATTTAATCTTAGCTGGTCTCTCGCAACTGTCTTCCGTCGCCGGTTGCCTTGGACTATGCCATCACTCAGTATTTGAAGATTGGCTCCGCCCGTTCGCGAGCCAAAGGAAGGCTGTTTCCATCGTATGCGCACCGACCCCGTCCGATATGTCGCTCCAGTTTATCGGCCACCGAGCGAGGCACAATCATTGATCCTACCGCTGACCGACGGCTGCTCCTGGAACCGCTGCACCTTCTGCGAGATGTATACCGATCCTCAAAAGCGCTTCCGTCCCCGCAGCGAGGCGGAGGTGCTCGAAAGCATCCGCCGCTGCGGCCAGGAACACGGCGGAGAAACCAGACGCGTTTTCCTGGCCGACGGAGATGCGCTGACGCTCTCTACCCGCCGCCTTACAACGGTTCTAGAGGCGATCCGCCGCGAACTGCCTGCCGTACATCGAGTCTCGAGTTATTGCCTGCCGCGCAACCTGCGCAATAAATCAGCGGCGGAGCTGAAAGATCTGGCGGACCTTGGCCTATCGCTCGTCTACGTTGGCGCCGAATCGGGCGACGATGAAGTGCTCGCCCGGGTCAACAAAGGCGAAACCTTCGCATCGGAGCAAGAGGCGCTCGACAAGCTCGCCGAGGCTGGCATCAAGCGCTCAGTGATGATCCTCAACGGCCTAGGCGGCCAAGCGCTCTCGCGACAGCATGCGCTCAACTCGGCGAAGCTGATGAATGCCTCCCAGCCCGAGTATCTCTCAGCGTTGGTCGTGAGCTTTCCTACGGGCGAGGAACGCTTTCGCGCCAATTTTCCCAACTGGGAGCCGCTCGGCGTCGTTGGCTTGATGGAGGAAATGGAGATGTTCGTTTCCGCGCTTGAGTTGAAACGCACCGTCTTTCGCAGCGACCACGCTTCGAACTGGCTCATCTTGAGGGGCACGATGGGAGCGGACAAGTGGCGGCTGCTCGATGAGCTGCGGGCGGCCATCGCGGCCCCAAAGGAGGCTCGCTTGCGACCCGCTTGGGCGCGCGGCCTGTAGTTTTTCCAGGCGCTAAACGGCGACGGCCTACGACACAGTGCCGAAGTTTTTAGAGGGCGGTGGCTGACCTTATACACGAACGGACATCCGTCGAACCCCGATCGGCGATGGAGACTGGCCGATCGATGATGTCCGCTGTCGCACGTACAGCCGTCGGGCGGTCGCGTCTCATCCCCGTTATGGTCAGGGTCGCCCAACCAGCGCCTTCATCTCTGCATCAGACACTGCCAAAAGTCGCAACAAGCGAACGACACCATCTGTGCCCTCCATCCTTCCGAAGGCCGTCAAGCAGTCCGCTGACAACGGAGCGCTGCCGATTGGAATTGCAAATCGCTCCCAAATTGCGCCGGCCGGCAGCTGAGCCGCCACGGCTTCGAGAGCAGCAAGTCGGCTCCCCGCTAGCGGGTACCAAGAACCAAGGTTCGCCTCCGCCCCGTTTGCAAAACGCAACCGGTAGACGAGCGTGTTGCCGTCCTTTGGCAACTTCGGACAGCCGGAAATGACGGTCATGACACTCGCGACCGGCCGCAGGGAACCCGGGGTGAAAGGCAGCATCGGAGAATCCGTTATTGCACCGGCTGTGGCATAGGACACGCGAGCTGGCAGCACACTACCGATCGCAGCGGTGAGAACGAGCATTCCGAGGGCCGCTAAACCCAAGTCCCGCACCACCCCCCTGCCCAGCCTGTCGAGGAGGATCATTTGTCGCCAGAGCCAATCGGTGATGGCCTTGTGTTTTGCGGGTTCCTGCATGATGTCGGCAGCCCAGCCGTTGCGGGCGCCCTCGCTGCCACGCCGCCATGTGATAGCTCCGCACAGCCATCCGGCCGCAAGTAGCACTGTGAGAAGGAGGCCGAGAGACTCGGCCCCAATGTCGCTGTCATAGAGGATCGCATGCGCCGCATTGGCGGCGTGCTGCGCGGTGGCGGCGACATACCGTGACCACGCCACCATCGCCACCACCGAGGCCGCCAATGATGCAAGGATGATTGTGAGATGCACGAGAGTGTGGAACCTCGGTGGGCGCCGTGCCACGAGTTCTGCGTGAAAGCCTTCGGGAACACCGAGATGCGTTAGCCGACTTTCGACAATTGCGGTCATAGCCCCTCAGCTTCTCCAACGCCTGGCTTCCCTCCAAACGTTGGCATTTTGCCCTCAAGGCTTCCGCTGCTGCAAGTGGCGCTTATACATTAGCGGATATGTCAGCCAGTGTCGCGATCGCTCGGTCCTCAGCACCCGTCATCACTCACAGTCGGAGGGAAAGCCGACACAGACGAGAGATCCCATAAGCTGCCATTCGGGCCACGGCGATCGGCGACGGATTGCTCGCCGCCAACCATGTCCGGTGTCAGGGGTATCGTGTCAATCGCTCAGATGTCTATCTTCTCGGCGATCTCAATGGCGTCATCGACTTCGATGCCGAGATAGCGAACCGTACTCTCGATCTTCGAATGGCCGAGCAAGAGTTGTACCGCTCTTAAATTGCCGGTCCGCCGGTAGATCAGCACCGCCTTCGTGCGCCGCAACGAATGCGTGCCGAACTTCGCCGGATCGAGCCCGATGCTGGCCACCCATTCCTGCACCAGCCGCGCGTACTGCCGGGTCGTCAATCCACGTTTGTCGTTGTTGCCGCGACCAGCGAACTGAAATTGGCCGGACTTCCGACCGCTCATCCTCAAATAGTCGTCGATCGCCATCCGGGCCTGGTCCGTCAACTCGAACCGAACCGGCCTACCTGTCTTCTTCTGCCGGATGGTCGCTCGGTCCATCGCGTAGCCGCTCGCACGCTTTCGGTTATCGATCTGAAGCTTGGTGCGGATCGACCAAACGTGGCTGGGTCTGAGGGGCGGTTTGGCACCGACGAGCTTGCCCTTGTTCCAGGGCGCGCGGCTGGAAAACTTCTCGTCAGCAAGTGCAGGGTCTTTTTCCATGGTCTGTCTCCATGGTTGAGAGACAGACGAGCATGCGTCATTGAGCAGCCAAGCGACTGATTTCGCGTCCGCTTTTTGCGAATATTTTCCGGCGCATGGTTAGCACCAGTCGATTTATGACCCAGAGCGATCCCAATGCTCGCGGGCTACAGCCACGTGCCAATCACGTTACACCGCATCTCTTGACATCAAGTTGGTCCCGGCTGGCAACCTGGGTGTGACCGTGGCCGCGCTTATGATTGGACACACCGTTGAACGGCAGGTCGAGGCGCATCATCAGAGTGGCACGGACCGTGCCGAGCAAGGTCTCACATTTGAATTTTCCGGGTAGGCAATGCCTGATAAGATACCAACCGTGCGCTGCGCGAACCCGGTTTGGTTTAGCGTGAATTGCGGCGCTTCCGCGCGAGTAACCTCGTCGGAGTTTTCAATTCTGGAGGTAAGCTGCGCCCCAAGCCGGGATAGTCACAAATTGGAGATTGAACCATGTCTCTTCAGATCAACGATATCGCGCCGGATTTCGAAGTTGACACCACGGAAGGCCACATCCGATTCCACAATTGGATCGGCGACGGTTGGGCCGTTTTATTCTCGCATCCGAAGGACTTCACGCCGGTGTGCACGACCGAGCTAGGCTACATGGCTAAGATCAAGCCAGAGTTCGACAAGCGCAACGTCAAGATCATCGGGCTCTCAGTCGACTCGGCGGGCGACCATGCGAGGTGGTCGAACGATATCAAGGAAACGCAGGGGCATGCACCGAACTATCCCATAATCGCAGACGGCGACTTCAAGGTATCGAAGCTCTATGGCATGCTGCCCAGCGGCACGTCCGGCGATCCCGCCAGGCGCACGCCGGCCGATAATCAAACGGTGCGAAACGTGTTCGTCGTCGGGCCGGACAAGAAGGTCAAGCTGATCCTGGTCTACCCAATGACCACGGGGCGGAACTTCGACGAGGTGCTGCGCGTGATCGACTCGCTGCAGTTGACGGCGAAGCACAAGGTTGCGACGCCGGTGAACTGGAAACAGGGCGAGGATGTGATCATCGCCGGGTCGGTTTCCGACGAGGAAGCCAAGAAAACATATCCGCACGGCTGGAAGTCGCCCAAACCTTACATTCGCATCGTGCCGCAACCCAGGTAAGCGGTCTGCCGGCATGAGAGCCAACGCTCCAGGGCGGCGTCAGACAGCACTCACAAATACTGAGGTTGGGTCATGATCTTCCGGCAGCTTTTCGACAGCGTCTCGTGCACATATAGCTATCTTATCGCCAGCCGGCGCGGTGCCGAGGCGCTGATTATCGATCCCGTCCTCGAAAAGGTTGATCGCTATATCCAGCTCCTCACCGACCTCGATCTGCGGCTGGTCAAGGCCGTCGACACACACCTGCATGCCGATCACATCACGGGTCTCGGGGCGCTTCGCGATCGCACGCACTGCATCACGGTGATGGGAGAGCAGACGAAGGCAGACGTCGTGTCTATGCGGGTCGCCGACGGCGAGCAGCTCGACATCGATGGCATCAGCCTCGGCGCCATTTACACGCCCGGCCACACCGACGATTCTTACTCGTTCACGATGGCCGATCGCGTGTTCACGGGCGACACGTTGCTGATCCGCGGCACCGGACGCACGGATTTCCAGAACGGCGATGCCAGGGCGCAATACGAGTCGATCGTCAAACGGCTCCTGCTGCTCCCCGATGAGACGCTTGTCTATCCGGCCCATGACTACAAAGGCGATACCGTCAGCACCATCGGCGAGGAGCGCGCCTTCAATCCGCGTCTGCAAGTCAAATCCGAGGCGGAGTACGTCCAGCTGATGAGCAGCCTCAATCTGCCCAATCCGAAGATGATGGACGTGGCGGTGCCGGCCAACATGCGGATCGGATTCCATCAAGAGGATGTCTCTCGTCGCGGTTGGGCGGTCATGCCGGCAGACGCCATGGCGCTTGTGGGTCGCCCGGATGTGGCCCTGGTCGATCTCAGAGAGCGCCGAGAGCGCGAGCGTCATGGTGAGATCCCTGGTTCGGTGCACGCACCCTATCCGGCACTGCAGGAAAATATTGGACGAGGTGGCATCTTGCATGAGATCGCCGATGCCAAGCGGCTGGTGTTCTACTGCGCCTTCGGCGAGCGCTCGGCCATGGCCGTGCAGGCGGCGCAGGATCGGGGGATCAAGTCGGCTTGCCACATTCACGGTGGCATGGCCGCCTGGGTGTCGACAGGTGGCCCGGTCAGCATGTGAGCACGTTCGCGAGTGGCACCTTTGTAAGCATCCTCCCGCTTGTTGTGGTGAGTATCAGCGTGGCCCTGTCGCTTTTGCCATGGAAGGAAACGACCGGTTCTCCCGTCCCTAACTCCACGTAGTGCAGGCGAACGCCGTCAACCTCGACGAATTTTCCAATCGGTGGATTATCGATTTCGGCTTTTGCTGCAAGGAATGAGTTCACTGCAGCACTCGTCGCCACAGGCGCCAATCCCACTACAAGCCCTTTTTGGAGATTGGACATACCTTCGCGCTGACCGAATACAGTCATGAAAACTCATTTCCTCCTGTGGACAGGTCCGTCAATTTTGATGCAGTAGCTTACGCTAGTGTTCGAACCATAGGTTCACGATCGAAGGCGAAAAGGTAAGGCTCCGACTTCGGTCTTTTGGCCGACTTCCGTCAAAATCTTGGCGCTCGAAAACTTAGACAGTGACTGTGTCAGTTCAAAGTAACCGCGGGCACCCGACCCCCGGGCGTGGACTATGCGTTCCGGAATGCGCTCATGGTCAAAATGCTGAATCTTTTCAGCTCCCAATCGGTGGTGTGGAAAAACGCCTCCGCATCGGAACCCGTCAGCGAGCGTCGCACGGTCGAACTTCGATCCCCCGTCAATATTCCACGCCCGAGCACAGCCACCGACACGCATATAGCAGCCAATCAAATTTGAAAACAATTGGCAAAACACGAGCGGCATTGTGGGCGTGCAAAGCAGCCGGGTGGCGGTGGAAACACCACACGTCAGATCATCCGGCTCGGCGGAGGGCCGCTTGTGGCCCGTCGCGTCAGAGCGATGATGGAAGCTATCGGACCAATTCGACCGTCGATGTCAAGTGACGGCGCATCAATTAGCCCAGATTCTGAACGGAGAACGAACCCGCCCTTGCCACTCGCTCGACCCTCTACCTCCAGCATGGCCAGCTGTAAGGTCTGCATTTTGCCCCATTTCTCGTGCAGGAAAAATGTTCCGATCCATGTTCGGATGATGAGAAACCAACCCGTTTCCACCAGCACGTTCAACCGATGAGGAGACAAGCCGTGAGAACTCTGCCGCGAACGACACAAACCGTGCCGGCGCTCGCAGTGCGTCCGGCAGACCGTCACCCGATCGTGTTGAACGAACATGCCAAGTTCATTAATCCAGCGCCGGCAGGAAGCCGAGCGCGCCAGGCTTGAAACCTTTGAAGCTTCGCTGCGGCTCGTGTCGCAGCGGACGCGCCCACCTCCGGATTTTCATACGGCGATCAAAGAGGCCATGCGCGGCTTCGAGGCCGATGTCGTGCGCGACCCGCTGGCCTGGAAGCCGCAGATGAAGACTCGGGACGCCGGGCGCCTTCGTCTCGCCGCGGCGCGCCATCTCTTCGTGCGCTTTCCCGTTGCACAGCATCTGGAGCAGATCTGGATCGACGCTACCGGGCTCGAAGCCGACGAGGTTCGGCTGCGTAAGCGCTGGTTCATCGCAGCTTCTGGCGGCGTCTCGCTGTACCGGGCCGGCGCGAACCAGTGGTTGTCGCGCAAGGAGGTTCACGCCTTCCTCAATCCGCTGGGCGACCCCAGCTTCGACGAGGCCTTGTGGCAGGCGATAGCACGCTCGTACGCACACGATCCGGGTGTCGCGCTGCGCATCGCCCATACCAGGATCTCGCGGACGCGGCGCGCCCACATCGGCTTCTGGCGCGACGTGGTCCGCTTGTTTTGCTCGAATCCAGCGACGGTCGAGGAAATGGACGATCTCAGCGACTACCTGGCGGACTGCCACGGGCGCAATCCGGGGTTCAGCTTCAAGGGGCGCACGATCGACTCGCTCCGCCGCCAGATGCACGAGTGGCACCACGACCTTGAGGCGATCGCGCGCATTGAGGCCATGCACCGCCGCGCCGAGCACGATGCGCGGGGTCGTGCGTCGGCTGCGACGGAGGCCAGCGCTACCTGGGCGGGAGCCAAGATCGCCGACTGGTCGTGGAGCCCATCAACCAAGGCGACCGCCAAGAGCGAGCATTTTCTGGTCATCCAGCTCAAGTCCGCCGCTGAGCTAGTGGCGGAGACGCGGGCCATGCGCCACTGCGTTGCAACCTACGCAGCTAAATGCATCGCCGGACACGCGTCGATCTGGTCGCTGCGCCGCCGCGTCGGCGGCACCACCGAGCGTTGGCTGACGATCGAACTCGATCCCCGGCATCGGACGGTCCAAATCCGCGGCTTTGCCAACCGCTTGGCCAGCCCCGACGAACGCAAAATCCTGGAACGCTGGGCCAAGGCGCGAGGAATTGGGCTCACGTAACGCAAGACGTCGGCGATTGTGGTCGCCCCTACTTGCTGGAAACCCTATGCGGTGCTGCTCGCGGCGATTGCATTGAGGCGGACACCAGGGAAACGTTTATACAAAACCGGATATGTCCGACCACGACGCGATTCAGGGCCGCTTCTCTGGTGAACACTGTCGTGATGAGCAGCATATCGGAAGTCGGAGTCTAACCCTAGTGGTGGCGATCTATGCCTTGTTTGAGCGTCGTCCGCATCCCGACGCTGAAGGCCCTTGCTGTTAGGCGGGACTTCAAAGGCCGGTGAGCACGAAAGCTGCCCAATAGTAGGGGTGCGCGAACGGCGGTGACAAATCGCTGCTCGCTGTCGATTTGGCGGGCACTCGCGCGCTTGGCACTGCAGTGCCCAAGCGAACATGAGTGATAGTTCGCGTCAAGGTATCCTCAAGCGAGTTGAATTGCGCGATGCTGACGGAATGCCGGTCGGCGGCCTGTCGCGCGAAAGCAATGAGCTGTTGCTTAGTTGCCGTTCGCAGCCATTCCTGGGCCCGTGCGAGCGCTGTCGCCGGTGGCTGGCGGGTGCCAATATGCAAGTCGTAGAACTTGGCGATAAGGAGTGCGGTTGCGCGATCATCGACCTGCCAGAGGGTCGAGATGACGCCAAGTGCGCCGACCGATATCAATGCACCAGGCAGTCCGACGAATTCTTCGGGCGTGCGACGAAGTTCATAGATTCCGGTTTCGCAGGCCGAGAGCACGACAAGGCGCGGGCGCCCAGATCAGCGGCCTTTCATGCCGCGTACGCCTCGGCCTTGGCAGGAATCGAAAACACGTCAGGCAAAGCGCTGGCGGACGGTTCGATAGCCGCCATGATCCGCGATTTCAAGAAGGCGCCAGAGTACACCCGGCTCGGGAGCAAGACGCAGCGCGACTACACCCGTCATCTCGATCATCTGGGTCTGGCCATCGGCCCGTTTCAGGCAGGGGACGTTCGCCGCACCGATTTGATCAAGCTGCGGAACAAGATCGCGGTGAAGGTTGACCGCACGGCCGATTTGTTCGTGTCGGTGGTGTGCCGGTGTTTCCGCATCGGCATGGATCTTGGGTACGTCGAGACCAATCCAGCGGCGGAAATCGGCCGGATCAACACCGCAGAATCGTATGTGCCTTGGACGGCCGCCCAACGGACCGCCTTTGAGAGCTCGAACCCGCCGCAGCACCTTTATGTCGGCTATATGCTGAGCCTATTGACCTCGCTGAGGCTCGGTGATGTCCTTCGGCTAGCGCGGACATGCTACGATGGCACCGGCTTCGGCTCGCGCGGGAAGCCCATCAGCCCCTGCACCCTGGGCTATCAACTCTTCGAGTCGTGCAAGACGGACGGCGAGCTCGGTCTTCTCAAGCAGATCCGCCTTGGCTCGTATTGCCCGGCTCAGGGCGTCGGCTTCGTCACCAGTCAAGTCACCGCTTGCAAGGCCCTCGATCACTCGCTTCTGCGCGTGAGCCAGATCACCAAGTGTGTCGAGCGTAACGCCAAGGTCGTAAGCGTGGTGCCGGCTTTTTCTAACCGGGGCAATGCGTTCAAGGCAGATCCGTAATGCTTCGGTGTTCCCGGTCTTGGCCCGGTCGATGGCAGCCCGCGTTAATGCTTCGTGCTCGCCTTCCAAAAGCGCTTCAACGGCAAGCGAGACGCGATTTCGCGTTCCCGGCTTTTTCCCCAACGGGTTTCCGCTCTGTCCCTTTTTGAAGCCGCTTCGCTGCTTCCCCGTTGCATTAGCAAGGGGCGCGTTTAAATTTGGCTTTGATTTCACCTGGCCGCTCATCACTCGACGCGCTCCACATGACGTTCAGCAGAAGCGGGATGGATTGCGCCCCATGCGGTCAGAACGGCCACGGCTTCATCGACGCTGTGCGCCGTATGGACAAAACCGCCCGCTGCTTCAATTTCGGCATGGCACGCGCGCTGCTGTGGTGACAAACGGCCCAGGCTGGATTTGAGTTCGAGCCCGAACATCCGGCCGGCGATCAACAACTCAAAGTCAGGGGTTCCCGCCTTCACGCCCATTTGGTTGAGCTTCGCACCGGTTGCGAGGCCGCGGTATTCGCCGTTTGCGGGATGGAACCAGAATACACCTTTGCTCGCACGATTTCTGAGGTGCGCAGCAAGGCTCATATGTGCCTGCATCTCGGTCGGCTCTACATTCGCGGGGCTTGTCCGCCGCCCAGCGCTTTTGCGAACACTTGCGGTTGTCTTCGTGCCGGTCTCACTCCGGCGAGTTTCATTGGCAGGAGAGCCATCGACCGGCTTACCCACATTGAGCCAGTTTTTAGGGACCGCGCAGGTTGCAGGTTGCACTGCGCTGGGCGACGGAAGAACTCACCCGATCATGCAATCGCGATCACCTGCAGAGCACGCTCGCGCCTTGCTCGACTGGCTCCAAGCGCCAGGCGGCAGAACCGGAACCATCTTGGCAAGTGAATTGGCCAAGATGCATGTTGAACTATGCTCCGAACTCGAATGGGAATCGATCGGATGGGTCGCCGTAGGTCGCGAACTCAGACGCTTGATTGGCAGCCGCAAAGAGTATGCCCATCTCGAGGGTCGGCGCTTGCGCGTCTATCGGATCCCCCCGCGCCAATCAATCGCCGCGAGCGCAAATCGGGCCCCACGTGCAGCTTAAAGGGTTGAGTCGGTTTCCGATCCGCGCTGCCGTCGGCGGCCGCAGCCATAGCGTCGCCCGTTCACACAGCATTCGCACAACGTCGGCTTTCGAAGGTAGTTCGAGCTTAGTTGGCGGCTTCGCTTTGGCTCACTCGTGAATCGAACCGGTCGTGGCCGCCGGGGTCTCGGGCTCGATGGACCACCCGTAGCACCTCGCGACTGCTAATCTCTTCCAAGTAAGCAAAGCAGATTGCTCAAGCCCGATCGAGCAGACATTTTTCCTTCTGGCGATCGTAGTAGGTCGCGTCGACTGCAGCATCGAAGGCGGCCAGAAACGGTTTACCAGTTGTGTCCTCATTCATTGTCGCCGAGCCCTCGCTGAAAGAGCGTAATGGCGGCGCAGACTTGATTGCGGTCCTTTTCCTTCTCCTGGCGCGGCAACTGCAGATACGGAGCACGCTGTACTTCCGGCGCATTATTCCCCATCCTATAAAGCCATTGATCATGCACTTCCGACGCAGCCTTTTCTATGAATGCCTCATCGAAAGGAATGCGGTGCATCCCGGCATCCTCGACGAGGGCCAGCACAACTTGAGCCGCCTCGCGGTTTTCCTTTTGCCAATCAGACGGCAAGCTATCGAAATCCGCGCTTGAGATATCAACTTCTGCCCTGCCGCCATGCTTGGCAATCCATGCATGATCACTGGTCCGCTTAATCCGCGGCCTGGAGCCGTTGGTAGCTATGTAACTTCGCTTCCAATTCTCGTGGAACCGACTTGCAAGTGCTCGAATATGGGGCTCAGGCGGCTTGCAGTTGGAGATTGGCTTTTGAATGGTCATAACATTTCACTCGGTTAGTTGCCTCAACAGGGAGTCACAAGGCGAAAGCTACGCTGCCGATGAAGACGGCCAGGATAACTGCTTCCAAAGCGGCCAGGACTGCCACGGCACTTGCGACAGTGTGGTGATTTGGCCGAGCGACAAACCTGAATATCGTAGCGATGGCCTGTTGTAACAAATGGTCTCCCGCCGACGCGCGTGTCTGATGAAAACGCGAGCAGTTTGCGGAAGTTCCAGCTCCGATCGTACGATCACAACCATGGAAGCATCGCCCCGATAGACGACGGGCTGGCCCTACGACAGGCCTGGCTGCTCGGGGTAGTCGTTTGGTAACACCTACTGGCTTCGGTTCACACGACACCTCTTAGCAAGATTAGCACGGCAGCAGTTACTGCGCTTAAATGCACGGCTGACCTCATTACTCCGGTGGAAAATATACACCTTGCCTGGCGCGAGCGCGGAGGCCGACGTTAGCGCGTTCGCCAGGAGTCGACACCTTTAAGCGGGCTGTGGATTAGCCTCTAACAGTCGCCCCCAGCTATGCTGGGGGCGACTTTTTGCGAAGGCTGATAAGATTACTAAGTTTGCAATGGATGCTCGCCTCGATTCTGGAACCATTGGCCAGCCTACCCGTTGCAAAGGTAGCGGCGACGCGGTGAAACGGAACAGCGAGATCGGCCCCCCGATACTGCGGAACTTAACAGCGTCGCCGTGCTAGCTTTGATGAACCCACACGTGAGTGACGGGGTGGTGTCGCGATGTACTACTCTCTCAAATATGCTTTTCTAACCGCTATAATGGTAGGTATCGTTTTACTTTCGCTTCCTTCGATTGTTTGGGCGCAAAGACCTCCGGCCGCGCCTCCTCCGGAGCCGTCAGCGCCTGCGACGAGGAAGGAACAACCGGTCGTTCCAGGCCCTCCACGCGATGACGTTATCGTCCCGCCCACAAATGTCGACCCCCAAATAAATAGACCGGTTCCTGGCGGCGTCGATAATAATATGCCTGTTCTCAAACCGAATGTTCCGGCACCGAAACCAGCGAATATTGAGACTAAGCCGTAGGGTGCGCGCTTTTCGTGGTCGTCGTTGACCTGAGAATGTAATTGCTCATCGGACGAAGCATGGCCTCACGAAGAGCCTTTATAAATAGGGAGTTTCAGGTCTATTCAGCGAGCGGTCGGCTCCCTCAAAGTTATTCGCCGTTTGCCTACAGTGTAATTCAAGGGGATATTACGACGGGAATCGCAACTGCAATCGGGAAACGTTGCCACATCCACTGCAATGGCGGCGCGGGATCTCGTCTGAATGACGATAGGCCGACCACCGATAATAATCCAGAAAGAATCGGGGAGCCGGGAGTACTTCAACGGCAGCTCAGCATCGGATTGCCCCGGGATCGCCCTGAACCAGCGTGATCGAATCGATATCGCCGGC
>JANLYB010000363.1:0-27477 GCA_031365425.1 Hyphomicrobiaceae bacterium | reverse complement strand
CCGACGTCCAGCGCATCCTCGACGTCTATCGCCGCCAGGGCCGCTTTGCCGCATCAGTCCAGCCTAAGCTCATCGAGCTTGAGCAGAACCGCGTCAACGTCGTTTATGAAATCACCGAGGGCGGTGCGACCAAGGTCAAGGGCATCAGCTTCGTCGGTAACCGCGCATTCTCCGACCAGCAACTCCGCGACATCGTTTCGACGACTCAGACTGGCTGGTTCGACTTCCTCAAGGGCACCAGTGTCTACGACCCCGACCGCGTCAGCCTGGACCGCGAGTTGCTGCGCCAGTATTACCTGAAAAACGGCTATGCCGACGTGAACGTCGTGGCTGGTAACGCCGAACTTGCGCCTGATGGCGCCGGCTTCTTCATCACCTACACGATCGAAGAAGGCACGCCTTATAAGTTTGGTGCCGTCACAATCGAAAGCGCGCTTCCTAACGTCCGTACCAACGCGCTCAACGCTGAAATCCTGACCGTCTCCGGTGAAGTTTATAACGCCTCGCTGATGGACAAGACGGTTGAAAAGTTGACGCTCGGCGTTGCCGAGCAGGGCTTTGCTTTCGCCCGCGTCCGTCCCCGTGCTCAGCCGAACGCTGCCGAGCGCACCATCTCGATCACCTATCAGATCGATGAAGGCCCGCGCGTTTACATCGATCGCATCGACATCGTCGGCAACAGCCGTACGAAAGACCACGTCATCCGCCGCGAGTTCCGCTTGGTTGAAGGCGACGCTTATAATCCGCTCCTCGTTGACCGCGCCAAGAAGCGTCTTCAGGGTCTTGGTCTCTTCAAGACCGTCGAAGTGAAGCGCACGCCGGGTACCGCTGCAGACCGCGTTGCTCTGACCGTCGAAGTCGTCGAGCAGTCCACAGGCGAACTCTCGTTTGGTGCCGGTTATTCGACTAGCGAAGGCGTCATCGGCGACGTTTCCATCACCGAGCGCAACCTTCTCGGCAACGGCCAGTTCCTCCGCCTCAAGGTCGGCGGTTCGCTGGATCGGGCCCAGGTTGACTTGAGCTTTACGGAACCGCGATTCCTCGACCAGAACCTGTCGGCAGGCTTCGACCTCTTCTACAAACAGGTCGACCAGACGTCGTCGTCGGGCTTCAAGAACAAGACTGCCGGTGGCAGCCTCCGTCTCGGCTTCCCGATCAGCGAAAATCTGTGGATGCAGACGTCATACACGTTGGCTCAGAACAGCATCTACGACGTGACGGATACGGCCTCGATTGGTATTCTTGAGGCTGGCAATCGCAACGACGGCGAATCGTTGACGTCCAGCATTGGTACGTCGCTGACGTATGACGCCCGTAACCATCCCAAGAACCCGACGCGTGGTTATTTCTTCCAGGTTGCCGGCGACTTTGCAGGGGCTGGAGGCGATGTGCAGTATGTGCGTGTGACCGGTGAGGGCCGCGCCTACTACCCACTCACGGAAAAGATCACCCTGGTTGGCCGATTGACCGGGGGTCATATCGAAGGCTGGGGCAGTGACGACGTACTGCTGACCGACCTGTTCTTCCGTGGCGGCGAAACGATCCGCGGCTTCAATAAATCCGGCTATGGTCCTCGTGACGTCTCAACGGGCGATGCGCTCGGCGGCAAGACCTTCTGGGCTGCCAATGCCGAAATTCGCTTCCCGTTCCCTCTTATCCCGGATGAGCTGGGTATGAGCGGCGCTGTGTTTGCCGACGCCGGATCGCTCTTTGGGTCGACCGACAGTATCACGGCCCTCAGCAATACTTGCGGCGCAACTATTGCCGCTGGAACCTTCAAGAACCAGACGACGGCTCGTCCCGGCCTCTGTCTCAAGGACGACTCTTCGATCCGCGCTTCGGTCGGCGCCAGCTTGATCTGGAACTCGCCGGTCGGTCCGCTCCGCCTCGACTTCGCCAAGGCGCTCATGAAGGAAGACTACGACAAGGAGCAGTTCTTCCGCTTCGGCGCGTCGACCAAGTTCTAAGTCAATCATCACTCCAAACCGGCGCTGCATCACCTGCGGCGCCGGTTTTGCTTTGTCCGCTGCGAGCCCTCGTCGCGTAGCCGCCACGCACCCTTAAAGGCGCGGGTCCAGGGACGAAGTTCCTGGTCGGGGTGTCTGAGGGGCAGAGCGCCCCTCAGCTTCGGGCCGCAGTGGCAAACATCGGGCAATCACCAACCCTCTAGGCAAGCCGCGCCCCAAGGGCTAACCAACAGATCTTGAAATTGGCGATTCCCGCCATGACGCGGCAGCGCATCCAGAAAGACTGAGACCCTATGGAGCATCCCGGCTTCTTTGATCGCGCAGGCCCCTTCACCCTGGAGGCCATCGCCACAGCTACGGGTAGCGAGGTTGCGCCCGGTGCTGACAGCACGGCCCGAATTGCCGACGTCCGGCCGCTCACCGAGGCTGCCCGCGATCACGTCACCTTTGTCGACAACCGCAAGTTCCTGGTTCATCTCGCAGCAACCCAGGCCGGGGCCTGCTTCATCCACCCGACCTTCGCCTCCCGTTTGCCCGCGACCACGACGGGCCTCGTCACCAAAGCGCCCTACCGCGCCTTCGCCCTCGCGCTCCAGTTGTTCTACCCGGACGCGAAGTGGCCCAAGGCCGCAGGCTCTGGCCGCGACCTCATCGACCCCACGGCCACCCTCGAAGACGGTGTTGTCATTGAGCCGGGTGCCATTATCGGGCCTGAAGCCGTCATTGGCCGCGGCAGCCGGATCGCTGCCGGCGCCGTCGTTGGATACCGCTGCCACATCGGGCGTGGCACCTACATCGGCCCCAACGCCGTCGTTATCCATTCCCTGATCGGCGACCGCGTGACGCTGCATTCCGGCGCCTCCATCGGCCAGGACGGCTTCGGCTTTGCCATGTCGGGCACCGGTCACGTCAAAGTGCCCCAGATCGGCCGCGTGATCATCCAGGACGACGTCGAAATCGGTGCAAATACCAGCATCGATCGGGGCGCTCTTAAGGATACGATCATCGGAGAAGGCACAAAAATTGATAATCTCGTGCAAATCGGGCACAACGTCATTATCGGTCGCCATGGGGTGATCGTCGGTCAGGTGGGATTAGCAGGCTCATGCGAGCTGGGCGATTTCATCGTGATGGGCGGACATTCCGGCGTGGTCGGCCACGTGAAGGTCGGTGCCGGCGTGCAAATCGCCGGTTCGTCGCACGTTAACGAAGATACTCCTGCAGGTGCCCGCGTTGGCGGAACGCCTGCGGTCCCATTCCGCGAATGGGCTCGTCAGATCGCCGCCATCAAACGCCTTGGGAGAAAGCCGGGCAAGGGGGGCGACGGATCGGACGGCACCTCAAGCGGCAGTGAGGACTAGGTCATTACAGCAGTTTCGAGGCGGAGCTTGACGGGCATGAACGAGCATACACACCAACCGAAAACCGCCGTCCTCGGCACGGCGGACATCGGCCGCGTGATGAAGCTTCTGCCCCATCGCTATCCCTTCCTGCTCGTCGATCGCATCTATGACATGCTGGGCGATGAAAGCTGCGTCGGCGTCAAGAATGTCACCATGAACGAACCCTTCTTCCAGGGCCACTTCCCCCAGTTTCCCGTAATGCCGGGCGTTCTCATCATCGAAGGCCTCGCTCAGACCGCGGGTGCGCTCTGCGTCCACAGCCTGGGCCAAGACTATAAGGCCGAACTCGTATATTTCATGGGCATTGAGCGCGCAAAGTTCCGCAAACCTGTGGTACCGGGCGACCAATTGCACTATCACGTAAAGAAGATCCGTAACCGTGGCCGTGTTTGGAAATTCTTTGGCGAAGCCAAGGTTAACGGTCAGGTCGTAACAGAAGCTGAAGTCAGCGCCATGCTAGCCGATACGGCTGATGCACGCGCTTTTGCGAGCAAGCATGGCTGATCCAATCGTCCACCCGTCTGCCTTCGTGTCATCAGGGGCTAAGCTCGGCGCGGACGTAAAAATAGGACCGTTTTGCACCGTCGGCGAACACGTCGAACTTGGCGAAGGCGTAGATCTGATCAGCCACGTCGCCGTTGCAGGGCGCACCGTGATCGGCGCACGCACGCAGATTTTCCCGTTCGCCTCCATCGGGCATGAGCCGCAAGACTTGAAGTATCATGGCGAGCCCTCGACGCTGACTATTGGTTCGGGCTGCAAGTTGCGCGAAGGCGTGACGATCAACCCCGGCACCGAAGGCGGCGGCATGTCCACGACCATCGGCAACAATTGCGCGTTTCTAGCCAATTCTCACGTCGGCCACGACTGCCACGTCGGCAACAACGTCATCTTTTCCAATAATGCGCTACTGGCGGGTCATTGCACGGTCGGCGATTTCGTCATCGTCGGCGGGGGCGCTGCCGTTATCCAGTTTGCCCGCGTCGGCGCGCATTCCTTCGTCGGCGGCATGTCGGGCCTCGAAAATGACCTGATCCCCTACGGTATGGCGCTCGGCAACCGCGCCCACCTCTCGGGGCTGAATATCGTCGGCCTGAAGCGCCGCGGCTTCTCCAATTCCGACATCCACGACATGCGCCGCGCCTATCGCGCCCTGTTTGCCAACGAGGGCACCTTGCAGGAGCGCACCGACGACGTCGCCCAGCAGTTCAAGGGGCACCCTATCGTCCAGGAAATCGTCGCCTTCATCCGCGCGCCGAGCAAAAAGGCGCTATGCACTCCGCCGACTGGCGCAATCGTCTGATCGGGCCGTTGGCCGCATCGTCATACCGGGCTTCGCCGTGACCTCGTTAGGACCCAAACCGATCGGCATCCTGGCCGGCAACGGCAGCTTACCCGGTGAGATCGCCAGCGCGATCACTGCGGGCGGTGGCAGCGTCCAGATCGTCGCCATCGACAACGAGGTTGACGATGACCTGTCCGCGTTCCCTATTGTCCACTTAGGCTTGGGCAAAATTGGCGCGATTCTCCAAACGTTTCGCGCTGCTGGAGTCCAGGACCTCGTCATCGTAGGCGGCGTTACCCGCCCGGACCTCGCCAAGCTCCGTCCCGATTGGGGCCTCTTTGCCAACTTGCCTGAAGTTGCCCGTCTGGTCTTTTCCGGCGGCGACGACGGCGTTCTGCGCATCGTTGTCCGCTTCTTTGAAGCCAAGGGGTTCACGGTCGTCAGCCCGGCCGACGTCGTGCCGTCACTGACTGTTCGCGCCGGAAGCCTGACCGCAGCCGCCCCCACTCCCGACGATATGGCCGACATTTTATTGGGATCCTCCGTCGTCAAAGCGCTTGGGGCCTACGACATCGGTCAAGCGGTCATCGTGTGCGACGGCGAATTGCTCGCCATCGAAGCCGCCGAGGGCACCGACCGGATGCTCGCCCTCGTCGCCCAATCCAGGGCCGCCCGCGAGGCCTCCAATCCGCGCGGTGTCTTGGTCAAGCGGCCCAAACCCGGCCAGGAAATGCGTATTGACCTGCCGGCCATCGGCCCCGCCACCGTCACCCGCGCCGCAGCGGCGGGCCTTGCCGGCATCGCCGTCCTCGCTGGTCAATCGCTCGCCGCTCAACGGCTCCAACTGCTTGCCAATGCGCGCGCGGCCAACGTCTTCGTCTACGGCTTTACCGAAGGCGACGAGCCGCCCCGCAATCGCGCCGATACCGGCTGGACGAACGCGCGCGCCGAGGCCGCCGGCAAACATTCCCCCGGATCATCGCAATTGGCTGACCTGCGTTTGGGCGCTGCCGCCCTCGCGAGCCTTGCCGCCCTCACCCGGGGCGGAGCCTGCGTCGTCAGCCGCGGTCACATTCTAGGCCTCGAACCGGCAGGCGACATCGGCGACCTGTTCCAGCGCACCCAACGCCTCCAGCAATGGGGCATCGCCCGCCTGCGCCGTCGCGCCAGCGTCGCAGTCCTGGGCGACGGTGCCGCTGTCAACGAAGCAACGATCGCTGCTGCCAACGCTGTCAATTTGTCGGGCATTGCCGTCGCCGGCCGCCAGCCCGTCAACGCCGATGTCATCCGTGCTGCTGATGCTGCCGGTCTGTTTGTGGTCCATCTGACGCCTGCCCTCCTATCTTCAACCGAGCATTCGTCATGACCGAGCCCGTCAAACCGTCTGCAGCAGCGCCCCATATCGTGATCGCCAGCGCTCGCGCCTACACCATCTTCATCGTGGCTGGCGAGCACTCGGGCGACGCGCTTGGCGCCAAGCTCATGGCTGCCCTCAACGCGCAACTGCCCGGCCGCGTCCGCTACCTCGGCGTCGGTGGCGACCAGATGGAACGCCAGGGGTTGATCTCGCAGTTCCCCTTGGCTGACGTGGCCGTGATGGGTCCGTTCGCCATCCTCAAGCGCTTGCCCAAGCTGGTTGCGCGTGTCTATCAGACCGTCAACGCCGCCATTTCTGCCCAGCCCGACGTCGTGGTCATCATCGATTCTCCTGAATTCACTCACCCGATCGCCAAGCGCATCCGCCGCCGCCGCCCCGGCATCCCAATCATCAACTACGTGTCGCCGACCATCTGGGCCTGGCGTCCTGGCCGCGCCCGGAAAATGGCACCCTATATCGACCACGTCCTCGCCCTTCTGCCGTTCGAGCCAGCCGCCCACACTGAGCTTGGCGGACCACCGTGCACCTACGTCGGCCATCCCCTGATCGAGCGCCTACCCTGGCTTGCGGGGCTCGACGCCGCACCGTTTATGGCCAAGTATGGTCTCGACGCGACGCGCCCGATCCTTCTCGTCTTGCCCGGCAGCCGCCGCAGCGAAGTTGAGCGCCTGCTCGCCGACTTCGGCCAAGCCGTGGGTCTGCTCGTGCAGCGCCGCCCCGGCATCCAGGTCATTATCCCTGCCATGCCGAACGTGCGGGCGCTGATCGAGCAAAAAATCGCAGCCTGGCCCAAGGACGCCGGCAAGCCGTTCATCTTTGAGGGCGATGATGAAACCGCCAAATTCTCAGCTTTCAAATCCGCCACCGCAGCGCTTGCCGCCTCCGGCACGGCCACGCTCGAACTCGCGTTCACCCAGACCCCGATGGTCGTCGCCTACAAGGTTGACGCGGTGATCTCGACTTTCCGCCACATTATCAAGGCCAAGACCTGCGTCCTGCCCAACCTCATCACCAACGAGCGCGCCGTCCCTGAATTTCTCCAGGAAGATTGCACCCCGGAAAAATTGGCGACCGCCCTCGACAGCGCAATGCGCGATACGCCCGAGCGCGCGGCTCAACTCGCCGAGCTTGCCCGCGTTCCGGCGGCGCTGGCGTTGAAATCGGGGTCGCCCAGCGAGACCGCCGCCGCCGTCGTGCTTGACGTTCTGCGCCGCATTAAAAATTAATGATTGCGTCCAATTTGCCTGAATGCCGTGATGCCAACATTTTTCCACCGTGTTCGGATCACAATCAATTCTTACCGATACGTCATACACAAAGACAAAAGGTTCTACGGCGGTCAGGCCGTGGGAGAGCGTCTCAGCCGCAAGCTGGGCTCCCGCAGAAAAGACCGTGAAGCAGGACCACCAGGGGCAACACATCTCACGCGGCCTTAACGGCCCGTTAACCCGTTAAGGGTTAATCAAAGTGGGAGTAGAGGTGCGTAATGCGACAAAACAATTTCCGTTTCTTCCACGCTGGCCGTGGATTCGTCGTTCCCGTGATCGCCGGATTGGCGCTGGCGGGCTGTAGCGCGGACGTTATCCGCCTGGATAGCCCGGCGAGCTTCAGCCTGAACGACAAGTCCTCGCCGATGACCCGTCCGGCAGCGTCGATGACGCGATCGGGGGCAGGCGCTGGGTCATTGGCCTCTGGCAATGAAACCTACACCGCTCCGCCCACCAATTCCGGCGGCAGCGTCAAAATGGCTGCTCTCCCCGAGCCTGCTCCGGCAACGAGCTATCAACCGGCTCCGGCCACCGCACCCTCTACAGCATCCTCGATATCGCCCGCCGCGAAAGCGCCGAAAGCTGCCGCTGCCCCGGCAGCCGCACAGGCTCCTGCTGTTGCAACGAGTGAACGTGGTGAAGCCATTCAGATCAAGCAGGGCGACACCCTGTTCGGCCTGTCGAAGAAGTACCATGCCTCCGTCGCCGAACTCATGAGTGTCAATGGCCTGACTTCGCCCAATCTTAAGCCGGGCCAGACCCTCTATCTGCCGGCCGGCAAGAACGCGAGCAAGAAGCCGCTCACGCGCACTGGCCAAGCGACCGGCGCGGTCGCAGCCGCTTCGCCCGTCGCCCATCCCGTGACGCCGCCATCTGCCGCTGTACTCGCCAAGTACGACGGAAGCTACACCGTCAAAAAAGGCGATAGCCTCTACGCGCTCGCCTTGCAACTCAAGGTTCCTATGACCGAACTGCAGCAGGTCAATGGCATCGCCGACGTTCGTAAGGTCCGACCCGGCGCCGTTTTGAAGGTGCCTGCATCCCCGGTCGCCGCTCCTGCTGCCCAGACGTCGGTGGCTGCCGCGCCCACCGACGCGCAGGCAAAAGTGCCTGCCGCCGTCGTCCAGTCGGAAGCCGCCAGCACGATCCCATCAACAGCTCAGCCCGTCATTATCAATTCCAAGAAGGTCGCTGCCATCGATGTTGCTAAATCGGATGCGCCTTCAGCCGACGCCGCCGCGCCAAGCGCTCCTGTCGCCAAGGGAACCCAGGTCGCAACCGCTGGCGATGCTGCTGGCGGCGCGATGGGGAAACTTCGCTGGCCCGTCAAAGGCAAAGTCATCGGTTCGTTCGGTCCGCGTCCTGATGGCATTCACAACGACGGCGTCAATCTCTCGGTGCCGCTCGGCACGGAGGTTCATGCTGCCGAAAGCGGTGAAGTCGTCTACTCGGGCAGCGAACTCAAAGGCTACGGCAACCTGATCCTCGTGCGCCATTCCAACGGCTGGATTACCGCCTACGCCCACAACGATGAACTGATCGCGAAGCGCGGCGACAAGGTCAAGCGCGGGCAGGTCGTCGCCAAGGCCGGCAAGAGCGGCCAGATCGACCAGCCCCAGGTCCACTTCGAACTCCGCCAGGGCTCGAAACCGGTCGACCCGACGCCGTTCATGGAAAAGCTCTAGGTCTTTGTTTTGAGAGACTGATTCACGTTCCCGACGGACGCGAAGTGCTTCCGTCTTAAATGATCGGGCTCTAGGCCGGGACCACACGCGTCATTTGACTGCGATGGCCGGGCTCATGCTGGCCATTTTGCTGAGCGGGTCGATATGTTTTGAAACTATCATGCAACCAAAACAGCGCTCACGCGTTGAGCTGGACCTGAGCTCAACATTCTGGAGAGCAATATGCTGGCGCGTCCCGAGTGGAATCCTGAACGATACGAAGCTCCTAAAAAGTCGCGGCCCGTCTTTCATTTACGCAACATGGATCGCTACTTGAAAATCGTCACCTTCGCCACCGGAACAATTCTGCTTGCGAGCCTCTTTGCGATCCACTGAAACACCGCTCTACTTCTTCCCATCTTCCGCTACAAATAGCTCTTTGACGATGTCGCGCGCCCGTATCGGCGGGGCATCGATGAACGGCATGGGGCGGATCACGTCGAGCGCTGCGGCACCGAGCCGAACTGTCAGAGCGCCATTGAATGCGCCTTCGCCGAGCCGACGGGATAACCGGCGCAGCACGTCTTGGCCGAAAAACTGCCCAATCAAGTCGTCGGTCAAGGCAACTCCGCCCGTGCCCACAATATGAGCAACGACGAGCTTGGCGAGGCGCAGCGATCCGATCACGCCGGGCCGTCCGCCGTAAATCCCCGCCAGCCGCCGCAATAATCCGACATTTTCGATCAGCACATATCCGACCGCGATTAGAGCTAACGGCGATAGCGCAGTAACCGTCGAAACCCGTTTGGCCGACCGCAGCACCAACGCCCTCGCCTGTGTATCCAGCGGCGCCATCAACTCGCGATCGGCCAATGCCAGGAGGCTGCCGGGATCGTGAATGTCGCGCTCGTGCTCCGCCAGCCGCGCCAATGGCCAGCGCATCTCCGGCCGCGTCGCATACAACGCTTTGAGCCGGAGAAGCCCTTCGCGCTCGGCTTGCCTGTCCTTGGCAGCCAGCGCTGCATCCATATCCCGCCGCAGCCGCCCCAACCGTGCGAGCCGCGCCAGCCCCATCACTTCGCGCCCAAGCAACACCAAGCCCGACAGCGCGGCCAGCGCGAGCAATCCTGCCGCCGTCCACCCCAGCCAATCGTCGCGCTCCAACGCAATTGACACGAACCGCATGAACGAAATCGATGCCGCCAGCGTCGCGAGACTCACCAGCGCCGAAACGAAAATTGCCCCGAAGCGGACGCCTTTCGAAACGCCCGCCGCCGTTGGCACCGAAACGCGTGCGCCCTTCGACCGGATGCCTGGGCCATCGCCGGGCTCGTCCGTCCCGATGGGTGCGGGTTCAATCACCGGCTCCGGTGGAACCACCAAATGCGGGTCGTTTGTGGCGAACACGCGCGGCCGCCGGGGATTTTGAGGCTCGGTCATGCGAGTTTGTCGCCGATCAGAAATTCGATGGCCCGGTCCAGCCGGATATGGGGAAGCACGGCGCCGGTTGTGCCTGGCATCGCTGTCACCCGTGGCGGACGAAACCGCACGAACGCCTGCTCGCCCGCCCGTGCTGCATCGGTCGCAAATGCGTCCGCCGGATCGGCGGGCAAGTCGCCGGGAAACACGCCAGCCTCGGTTGTGCCGTCGAATGTCTGCCCGTCGAGCCGTTCGCCGGGCAACGGCATGCCCAAGATCACCGCAAATGTCTCCCGGCCCTCGCGGACTTCGGCTTCCCGCGTCGCCCGCACCGCCGATATCGCGAGCACGCCGACGCCGGCGCCTGCCGAACTCGCCCGCCCGCTTGCCCGCTCCGTCGCATGCCGCAGGATGGCTTCAAGCCGGTCATGACTGGCGTGATGCAAGTGATCGGCCTTGGTTGCGCAAAACAGCAGCTTATCGATGCGTGCGCCGGTCAGAAACGACAACCAGCTTCCGGCCCCGGGCCGGAAGGCGCGCATCACGCTCGTCAGTGCGCGTTCAAGATCGGCCACCGCCCCGCCGCCGCGGTTGATCGCCCCCAGCACGTCGATCAGAACGATCTGCCGGTCAAGTTTGCTGAAGTGGTCGCGAAAAAATGGCTGCACCACGTTGGTTTTGTAGCTTTCGTACCGCCGCGCCATCAGCGCATAATTGGTTCCGCTCTGCCCGCCGGACGCTGGTGCAACCATCGGGAAAAACGTCAACAGCGGCGAGCCCTCCAGGTCGCCCGGCATCAAAAACCGTCCCGGTCCCAGCGTCGCCTGCGCTTGATCGCTCGCCCGGTCCGCCTGGAGGTAAGCCGTATACAACTTTGCGCCCCGGATCGCCATCTGCTCGTTGGCAGGCGAGCCCGCATCAATGCCGTCGAGAAACGCCAGGAATCCCGCCGCAGCACCGGCTCGCTTGGGTGCACGCATCAATTCCAGCGCTTCGGCAGCCCAGCTCTCATACGTCTGATCGATCAGCGCCAGATCGAGCAGCCATTCGCCAGGATAATCGACAATGTCGATATGGACCCGCGAAGGACCCAGCCAACGCCACAGCGCCGACCGCGGCTCATATTCGATGGTCAGCCGGAGCTGCGAAATCCGCCGCGTGCTTTCAGGCCAAACCGGTACGCCGCCGCTCAGCGACGCCAGATGGTTCTCATATTCGAAGCGGGGAATAGCGTCGTCGGGCTGCGGTTCCAGATAGGCCCGCAGTAACCGCCCCTGTGCATTGGCCTCGAAATACGGCAGCCGCCCGCCAGCCACCAGATTGCGGACCAGCGCGGTGATGAACACAGTCTTGCCCGACCGCGCCAGCCCGGTCACGCCCAGCCGTATGGTCGGAGTCATCAAATCGGTGACGTAGGAATTGGCCGCGCGCAAGGCGTCGGCTGTATCGGGCAGGATATCGACAGCACGCACGTTGAGCTTCCTCCGGGGACAGCCCTAGTTAAGGGCGGGCCAAGGCAAGCGCAAGGCGGTCAGTCCGTGCTCAAGGCTGCTCGGTGTAAGCGCTGGAAAATGGATCCTCGCGCCAAGCGCGAGGATGACAACGGGCGGGCGGGAACGAACTCAACCGTAGAACACAACAAACACGCCGGCTGCCATGACGGTCAACGACATCACGACGACGACAGCGGAACGAAGAAAATTGGCCATCTGGGCCACTCCTTGATCGCAATTCACTATTGCAATCAATGTACGCCTGCCCTCCTTAACGCCGTCTGACCCCGCCCTTCATCTAAGGTTCAGTTACCGATCACTTTTCCGGCGTAGTTGCTGGTGCCGTGCCATCGCCTGCTGCAGGCTCGGGCTCGACGGGCGACCAGCTTGGATCCTTCATGGCAATTGCCAACCGGCGGCTGCCCAATTGCTGGAACGAATACCAGGGCAGATGGCGGGTAAACGTCAGCGGTTTGGGGTCCCCGTGCCAGAACCACGACAGCACGTCCGATTGACCGGGCTTTACGGTCTCCAGCGTCATCGTGAACTGAACGTCGCCTGCATCTTCCAGCACGAACGGGCGCACCTTGCCCACCGGATAGAACCGTATCGTATCGGAAAATGTCGAACGTCCCTGAATGCTCAGTGGAGCAAACGCGCGCGGCGTTTGATCGGCAACTTTGGGATGATCGCCAAAATACGCTCCATAAAACTTGCTCTTGACCTTGGTCTTGGTATTTACCGCTTCAAGCGCGATCGACAGCACAGTCCCCGGCCGTGCGCCTTCGTTGGCAATCGTCACCGGAATGGCGAACAGCTCGACATCCCCGCCGCCATCCTGGCCATAATGCAGAACCGGCGGTACATACGCCGTCAAGTGCGGTTGCTTCATCACCGTTTCGTAAAAGCTCACCCCCGAAAACGCGAACGCAAACGCCGACACGATCGTCGCCAGCCGGTTGCCTCGTGACGCCATCCGCGCGAGACTTGGAAAGCTCGTTATTCCTGCAGACAAGCTCGGATCGGGCATCGACATAGCATTCCCCCGTACTGGCAAAACTCCTTCTCCAGCTTAGAGAACATCACGGCGATCCTGGGGCGGAGCGCTTAGCCCTCATTGGTACCGCCCGAAGGCCGGTGCCAAGTGCTATCCGACCGCACGACCTCATAGGCCGCCCAGGCTGCGAAATCCCTGCGCGTGCTGAGCCCGGTTTGGTTGCGGTCCCGGCCCGCCACCGCGCGCCAGATGATCGTTCCCTCGGGTTTGTCCTTTTGCTCATCCACAATCATGCGCACGCACCAATGCGATCCCGTTGCACCATTCGAATAGGACCGTCCTAGTTTGATGTCGCCGGGAGCGAGATGGCGCCGGTCTGCGGCCTCCCGCATCAACTCGCGCAAGCGCATGAATTCATCTTCGCTGATGTCGACGAATGTGCCGATCCGGCTCAGGGCGTCCGTAAAGTCGGCATGCGATAGCGTGATTGCGTCGGGCGCACTGGTGAAATTGGCAGGCTTGGGCCGTCCCCACGCGGCTGGATAGCGCCGCCAGTTGAACCCGGCGTTGATGACGACCGCCGCGAGCACCATGATCGATGCGTTCACTAATACCGGATGCAGCACGAACCCATATCCAAGCGCTGCCACTTGCTGCCCACCGATCACCGCCGTCAGCGCCGTCGCTCCGCCCGGCGGGTGGATCGCGCGCAGATAGTGCATGGCCCCAATCGACAGTCCCACCGCCAGTGCGGCTGCGGCCATGGGTTCGCTCACATATCGCGCGCACGTCACTCCCACGAACGCGGAGACGCAATGCCCCCCGATCACCGGCCACGGCTGGGATAGCGTCCCATGCGGCACCGCAAACAGCAGCACTGCAGATGCGCCCATCGACGCGACGAGCATCGCGGCCCCGGCATCGCCCAGCAGACCGCGCTCAAGCCACATCAGCAGATAGATCGCAACGATGCCCCCCGCGGTTGAAATCATCCGTTCGGGGTGGCCGACCGGCGCGCGCTCGATGCCGAGAAACCGCAACGCCCGTTCCGTACGCGACTTCAATCGGCGCTTATTCCAATAGGTGAGGGCCAATGCAATTCCTCGACGGTAAGCGTGCTCTATGTTGCTGGTATACCAGATACCAGACTGCGGAGCGGACGCAAGGGTTTGCTTAATTTTTAAGCGTTGTGCTCGGAGAAAAGACTAACATCATTGGAGCGGCGCGACCCTTTCCGCTATACGTCGTCGTCTACGAAAGGAGCGCTCGTGCCCAAGATCGTTGAAACAATCGTCACCACCCAATCGGCAGATGGGATTGTCCACGTCGCTCCGCTGGGCCTCATCGGCGACGGTGATCACTGGATTATTGCCCCGTTCGCACCGTCTCGCACGCTGGATAATCTGCGCGCGGTCCCCTTTGCCTGCGTGAGCCACACCGCTGACGTCCGCGTCTTTGCCGGATGCATCACGGGGCGCAAATCCTGGCCCGTGGTCCCTGCGGCTACAATCAAGGCCGCCCGCCTCGCCGCGTGCGTCTCGCACTGGGAACTGGCCGTCGATCACGTGATCGAAGACGCGCAACGCCCCCGCTTCGTCTGCCGCATCGGGCACGCCGAAAGCCATGAGCCCTGGGCCGGTCATAACCGCGCCCAAGCCGCCGTCATCGAATGCGCCGTGCTGGCCTCACGGCTTCACATGCTGCCGGTTGAAAAGATCGACGCGGAACTCGAGTACCTAAAGATCGCCATTTCCAAAACCGCCGGCCCAGCCGAATTGGAAGCCTGGGGATGGCTCATGGAAAAAATCTCGGCCTGGAAAGCCCGCTGACGGTGCGCACCCTCGACGGAAGCTCTGACCGCCACCAGTTTTAAATCAAACTTATGCAAACAGAGGGATCGTCATGCGAACCGCAGCTGCAGTCGTAATAGCGATGTCCATCGCCTCGCAGCCCGCCATTGCGGCAGCGACCGCCAAAACCTTTTCCGGCGAAGACGCCGTCGCCATTGATTGGGGCGTGAAAAACTGCGGGCTAACCAGTACGCCCGCGGAGCACACGCTGGTCGAAGCTGCCAACGCTAAGAACACTGCCGCCTTCAACAAACAATACCTTCAGCAATTCAACGCCAAGTCGTGGAACGAGGCGCTTGGGTCGACTGCATCCAAAGACGCCATGTGCGCAACTATCAAGGGGCGTTACGGCCCCCAGGGCAGCCGCTTTGCAGATCTCGTCAAATGGGAAGGCACACCCTCGCCTCCTGCCTCTGCCAAGTCGGCTGGTTCAACGGAGGCTAAAAGCAAAGGAAAAGACCGGCGCCATTAGAAAGCCTAAGGCCCGGGGTCCAGGGGTCCGAGACCCCTGGCCTTCACTTCACTCAGCTGCGAGCATCGCCACACTCACGGCCGGCGCGCACCGCGTCGTCCACTCGGTCCACACATCCGGCGCGTCGATCAACTGCCCAAACGACACCACCGGCAATCCGAGCTGGGTCGCCACCTGCGCCACAACCCCAGCCCCGATCCCTGCCGTCACAACACGCCCGGACGACGCGCCCACCTGCCTGCATCCCTCCAGGATCGACTCCAACTGAACGTCCGCAATGGCACGTCCTGCTGCAGCCCAATCCGCATCTTCCCCCGGTTCGACGTCGCGGCCAAAGCACCGTGCGAGCCGGGCCCGGCTCTCCGCAACGCTCTTGCCCCGCCCATCGCTCGTGCCGTGCTGATCCACCCCGTCGGGCAACTCTCCCAGCACACGACGCACGTCCCCCATGGTTGCAAACGGATCGCGCGCCAGCCCTTGCGATTGCCCTTGGAAAATACCCCGCGTCGTCACGCCCATAACGGGCGTGCGCGTAAGCCCCGTATAGACAAGTTCCCCCGTCCGCAGCCGCTCGCTATCCGACCAGCCCTTGGCAACCGCCACGCCATCTGCCAGAGCGATGATGTCCGTCGTCGTCGAGCCCATATCAACCAACAGCCCATTGCGGGCCAATCGGGCCGAAACCGCTCCCGTCGCCAGGAAGTTCGCCGACGCCACGTGGTCTGTGTGCGCAACCGCCTCCGCCGCGTTACCCATCCCGCGTCGTCCCATCCAGAACAGGCATTCCGTGCCAAGCGCCGTCTTTAGCCGCTCGACGAGCATCACCACGCCCGTATACCGGTCGGGAAAAACGTCCGCGAGTTCGCCGGTCATCGTCACCGCATGGCGCTGGGCCCCCCGGGTAACCTCCAACGCCTGGGCGAGCGCCACATCGAGCTGATCGACCCCGCGCCACAACGGACATGGTATCTGGCGCGCATGAACGATCGCGCCTTCGTCGAGAAGCGCGACCTTGAGATGCGCCCCGCCCACATCGTAGCCAGCCGTTAGCGCCATAGCGTCCTCACGGTGCAGGGTTGCCATGCAACTGATGAACCGCATCGAGGGCTGCCATCACCTCCGGCGAAAGCGTCAGATCAACCGCTGAAATGTCGCTCTTGAGCTGCTCCATGGTCGTCGCCCCGATCAGGTTTACCGCCACGAACGGTTGCGCGTTGACGAACGCAATGGCCATCTGACACGGATCGAGCCCGAACTGTTTGGCAACCCCCAGATACGCCTTCACCGCCTCGTTTGTACCGGCAAGCTCATAGCGCTGCCCCCGATCAAACAGCGTCGACCGCGCTCCGGGCGGCCGCCCGCCATCCAGATACTTGCCGGTCAAAAATCCCTGCGCCAGCGGTGAATAGGCAATGAGACTCACGCGCTCGCGCATCGAGACTTCAGCCAGCGCGACATCGAACGTCCGGTTCAGCAAGTTGTACGCATTCTGGACCGATTGCACCCGAGGCAATTTGCGGGCATTGGACTCGCCGATAAACCTCATGACGCCCCAGGCGCTCTCGTTTGACACCCCGATGTGTCGGATCTTTCCCGCCGTAACGAAGTCCTGCAATATCCCCAGCGTTTCGTGCATCGGCGCACCGTCGCCGTCGAAGTCCGCCTTGACGTATCGCGTAGGGTTGGCTCCAAATGGCGTGGCGCGATCTGGCCAGTGCAGTTGATACAAGTCGATGTAGTCCGTCTGCAGCCGCGCCAAGCTGCCGTCGAGTGCCTCCGTCAACTGAGCCCGCGTGATGCGGCCTGGCGACCCGTCCTTGCGAAACCACGTCATGATGGATCGTCCTACCGCCTTGGTGGCGAGAATGACCTTGTCGCGGTTGCCCCGCGCCGCAAACCAGTTGCCAATGATGCGTTCGGTCGACCCAGCGGTCTCCGGCTTGGGCGGGATCGAGTACAATTCGGACGTATCGAAAAAATTGATGCCCTGGTCGAGCGCATGGTCCATCTGCGCGAAACCCTCGTCTTGCGTATTCTGCTGCCCGAAGGTCATGGTGCCGAGGCCGATAAGGGAGACGTCGATTCCGGTGCGGCCAAGTTTGCGATAGAGCATAATTAGGAAGTCCCTCAGGAGAAAATCGCGTGCTCGTTATTCCCGTGATCGACATCCGTCACGGCGTGGTGGTTCGTGCGGTGGCGGGTGACCGGGCAAACTACAAGCCCATCGTCTCACCCCTATTCGACGGTTGTGACCCAAACACCGCCGTCCGCGGTCTTATGGCACTCCATCCATTCCCCGTCATCTACGTCGCCGACCTCGATGGCATCGAAGGCCGAGGGGCCAACCTTACGCTGATCGAACAGTTGCTGACCGGCAACCCCGCAGCCCAGTTTTGGGTCGACAATGGCGCGTGGAACGAGGCTGATGTTGCGCAGTTGATCCGGTTCCCACGCACTTCTGTCGTGGTCGGAAGTGAGATGGGACTTGTGCCTAGCCAGATGGACAGCTTCAAGCGCTTGGCGTCGGATCGGCTTATCCTATCGCTCGACCATCGGGCAGATGGCTTTTGGGGTGATCCAGATATTCTTGCAGAATGCCAGTGCTGGCCAGATCGCGTCATCGCCATGACGCTTGCTCAGGTTGGCGCCGCCAAGGGCCCAGACCTCGCAACGTTCAAGGCCATAAAGCAACGCCACCCCACTGGCCACGTCTACGCTGCTGGCGGCATCGCCTCCCCCGCACACCTCGAAGCCGCCCGTCAGGCTGGCGCGACAGGCGCACTCATTTCCACCGCGCTGCACGCCCAAACGATAACGGCCGGTGATCTCTGAGAGACCACCGGCCGAAATCAGCCATTCGGGGCACGAACGGCTCGCATAGCAACCAACGTGCAGTGCGACTATCTGGCTGACCTATCCCTGCCACTTCCCTGACAATTGCAGGGCCATCAGTTTCAGTTCCGCCGCACTGAGCGGGGGTCTGTCATCAACGGGCGGGATCGGCCGGCTAGCTAGTCAGGACTTCGCAGCGAAGGGGTGCGAAGCGGTGTTGCGTGCAGCGGTCGCTTCGGCGGCCGTCGGCTTGCCGGTGATGGCGCGGGCGAGGGCTTCCTTCGTGGCCTTATAGTTGTAGTCCTGGATCTTCGCGTCGTCCTTGGCTTCCCAATGGATGAACACGCCGACGCAGATGTAGAGATCATCGGCTTCAGCAGCGGGGATGATGCCTTCAGCGACCGAGTCCTGAACGGCTTTGGCGACGCCGTACTGGGCGGGGCCGAACATCTGGACAGCCTGGGTGGCGTTCTTGATGGTGACCTTGTTGTACAGGATCGTGTTGGGCTTGCAGGCCAGGTTCGGAGCGATCACAGCGAGGAGCGACGTGAAGCCGTCCTTGTTGTTGGTCAAGCTGTTGCAGAAAGCAACTTCAGCAGCGCTGCCGCGGGGTCCGATGATGAGGTCGATGTGGGCAACTTCGTTGCCGTCGCCAACGAGCGATTCGCCGACCATTACTTTGTTAATCGAGGCCATTACGTTTTCTCCCAAGGTCTAATATACATGAGCAACCTTACGCCACAGGATATCCTACAACGCGGTTAGTGCTCGTGACAGGCTATCCCAGTTGGCAGACCCCGCCGCATCCGCGATTGAACCGCGCGTGTGACGAGTTGGTTGGCCAGGTAGCGGCAGTTACGCCGAACATGTCGTACGCCAAGCCTCTAGCTGGAAGCAAGGGGGTTTAGGACGATTTTGCTGTCCGATTTCGTGTCAAAAGTTGATCTGCAAACAAGGTTGCCACCACAAAATCCGCAGTGGTCCCCGGATTTAGCCCGCGCTGCTTGAGATCTGCGTCAAAATTCAGCAGACGTGCAAACCCCTCCTCGTTGAGCGCTGGTAGGTAGAGTGGCCGCAGCCGGTGGGCTTCGATCTGCACCTCGTGAGCGATATCGGGCCCGTATTTTCGCGCGATATGGGTGTCGGGGAACTGATCAAGCAGGCACATATGCAGGGTTGTGATGGCCCGGTCGGGTGACGTGGCTGAGAGCCGCGCCGTCGTCAGCGCGGGTAAAGCAAAATCGAAAATGTCGGCGAAGTCGTTGGCGTAGGCATTCGCAATCCGGTCATGATCACGTGCCGCCGTCATTGCCTCAAGCAGGGTAACCTTAGGGACCTCATTAACGTCATGCGCCGTAGCCGTCCCAAGCCCTGCAGGCTTGGCGATGTTGATTGCGCGGTAAACCGCCTGAGCGTCGGCGACTGTCAGGCGATCGAGTATGTCGTCGATGTGGACCCGCAATGGTCCCTCGCCCACCTGTGCGGCACATGCGAGCGGCGCGCACAGCAAGATGATTCCCAAATTGGTATTGCAGCCCGCCGCGGCCACACTTGCCGAAACTGCCGCTTCGATCCGTGCGCCCACACTCAACTCGGGCTTGGCGATAAACGGTGCTGCCGCCACCGCGCTCGCTGCAAACATCGCGGTATCCATCCGGTGACCATCGGCGAAATCATGGACGTTGCCGGGCTTGAGGCTCGAAAGCTCAGCCTGGCAGGCGGCAATGAAGGCTTCGGCAATGCTGGCAGCTTTAATCAGCGCAGGCATCAGGTGTCTTTCTTATCGAGGGCCGCCAGAAAATCCGTAGCCATCCGCGCGGCAATATCAATCTCCGTCACGCTTTGCAGCCCGCGCCACGCCGGATTGGAGTTCACCTCCAGCACTAGCAACGTGCCGTCCTCCGGCCGGATCAGATCGACGCCGGCATAGTCAGCGCCAAGCGCCTGGGCGGCCGCCAGCGCCAATTCCGCCATCGCCGCATCCGGCTCGTGCGGCGTTGGCTGCGCACCCTGCGCCACGTTGGTAATCCATGATTGCGACCGCCGCGACATGGCCGAAATCACCTGGCCTCCAGAAACAAACACGCGCCAGTCCTCATGATACTCCGCCCCATTCGGCGGAATGAAGCTTTGCATATAATAGACGTCGCCGACATCTGCACCCGGCGGCAACTCGCCAATCGTCTTGGCGAGCGTCAAGCCTACACCCTGTGCGCCGAACAATGGCTTGACGACGACCGGCGCAGTCCGGCTCACGAACGCCGCCTTGGCGGGTGCTTCCCCCTCGACCGTCAATGTCGGAGGTACGGGCAATCCCGCGCGCTGAAAGAAAAACGTCGCCGTCGATTTGTCGACGCACCGCTCGATCGCGCGCGCATCGTTCCACACCCGGACGCCGCTTTCCCGCAGCGCGTGCAAGATCCCCAGCCGGAACGTGATCTGCTCCAGCGACCCATGCGAAATCGAGCGCACGAACACGCCATCGGGCAACGCTTCGTCAAATCCAGGAATGCGCAGCCCCAGGGGGCTGGCCGTATCGAACGCGCAATATTTGAGCGACGTCGTAACGACATCCACGCCCCGCGCCCGGAACGCTCGCTCCAACCGGCGCGAATGCCAGTCGCCGTTCCCTTCGTCCACGAATAGCGCGATTTTCACGAATGCCGCTGTTTACCTAAAGCTCGCTTCCACGATCTCGGGCGCGAGCGCCCCGCCGTGAAATGAGCGGCCGGTGTCGAGGTTCGAGACCGTCACGGCAGCCGGGGAAAACAGCATCGGATCGATCTTGTAGAAGTCGCCGTTCACCGCGGCGAAGATTTCCGCAAACGGGCGCCCATAGGCCGACGAACCCCGGCTCGGCAATTCGTTGGCGAGCTTCTGCGCGGCCTCGTCCGTTCCACGCACATAAAGCTGAACCCGCCCGCCGTAGATGATGGCGTCGTTGGTGCGGCCCATGGCCTGAATGAAATCCGGGATGGGCGGCGCAATCGGCGCAGTGCCCACGCCATCGACGATGTGCTCCAGCGGGAAGTGCAGCGTGTGCGCCTTATGAAGCGCCACTTCCAGCACGCGCGCTGCAATCTGCACCGTTCCGGCGAGTGACCCCGTCGGCGCATACAACACTGTCAGGTCGCTGGCGTTAATCCCGCAGGCCGCCGAGACGTTACGGATCACGGCTTCGGGCGGGGATTTGTCGCCTTCGATCACGAGTGCACCGCGATTGTGGTGGTCGGCGTAGCCCAGTTCCTTGTAGAGGTCTTCGACGCGCGAGAGGGCGCGGGCGGGGCCGGAGCCGAGAGCGAAGAAGCCGGTGTCGTTATCCTGGATGGTCCAGCCAGCGTATTGGCTACCGAGACACGCGAGGACTGGATTGGTCGAATGGACCACGACGCCGAGCGGCCAGTTGGTATTACCGGTCGCGGTCGAGAGTTGAACGGTGCCCAGGCCGCCCATGCAGACTTCGCCTAACCGCCGTCCGGCCTCCAATCCGCCCGGTACATTTGCGCCGAGATCGATGACCCGTTCACCAGCGCCGCCCGTCGACACAGAACAGCGCAGGGCCGAAGCATCCGCCACTAGTGTCTCGACGATCTTGGCCGCACGCGCGTTGACGCTAGGTTGGGGCACTGCCGAATTCATGACGAAACCTTCGAGATAAGAAGAAAAAAGGCATGGGGTCCAGGGGGCGAGCCCCCTGGCCTTCACTTCACTTGAACGTCAAGCCACAAGCCCGCGCGCCAACTGGAATGCATCGCGGAAGTCGAGATGCAAGGGCTCTTTCGATGCGATCATGCGCTTAAACAGGCCCGATTCCGTCTTGTATTTGATGTCGCCGATAGCGAGCGGACCGACGCCAAGAGCTGCGGAGCCCGGCAACGGCGCGCCATCCATGAATAGGTCCATGCCGTCGACGCCCGGAGGCGGCACGGCGTTCACGTCGGCCGCCACGAGCAGGTGCTTGGCCAGCGCTTTATGCTCTGCCGATACGATGCGGACACCGGCGGCCGCAGCGGCAAAGATAACTTCCGCATTGGCGATAATGTCGCGCTTCTGATCTTCGGTTTCGCCGTTCACGGCCTGCAAATCGACGCCGAACCGTTCCTTAGAGATGGCCGCATTCTTGATGACGCGTTCGACGCCGCGATGAGCGACGAGTTGAACCTGCGCGCCTTCCAGCGCTGCAATGATCGACGACGCAAAGCCGACGACGCCGGTCGCGCCGAAAACCGCGATCCGCGTGCCCTTGAGCGTGCGATTGAACTTATTTTTGAGGACGCGCTCGACGCAGGCGACCATGGCGGCTGCCGTCGTGAACGAACCGGCCGGGTCGGCAAACACCGACACCTGAAACGGCGGCACCATCGCCTTGCGGGCGGCCTCCATCATATCGAGGGCAAGAATCGCATCCTTGCCGCCGATAAACATACCCGTGCGGACTCCGTCCTGCGGCGGACGCGAGAAAATGGCGTCCTGCACCAGTCCTGTCACTTCATCAACCGTCACATTAATGTAGGGGACAATGGTTTTGAAGCCAGCATCCGACGCCATGTTCACGTCGAAAGGGCTCATGTGCTTCTGGGGGGAAAGCATATGCAGGATAGGGATAGCGTCGCTCATGGGGGGCTCCGGCGGTGCGTCAGCTGGGAGAAGGTTTGCTAGCTGAAAATGCTCTCGACGCTGGCCCCGGCGTTGCGCCCGCGGACGATGAGCAGCTTCAGCCCGTCGGCCTTAGCCTCTCCTACGAAAGAATGATAGAGGCTTTTCGCCACGGTTTCGTCCCGGGTGAAGGCAAAACCTGTAGGTCCCCACGAACTCTGTCCAATTCCGACCGCGCCAGCCGCTTTCAGCTTGCCCGCCATCCGCCCTACAGCCGGGCTGGACCACGCTGATCCACCCTGCGCGGCGGCAAAGTGCGCACCCACGATTTCCTGAATTTCGGTGAGCGCTGCGCCGAATGCAGAGATGTCTTGTTCATGCAATGCAGGCGTCAACTGCATTAGCACGAGCTGACAGATATGCGCCGCCGACGATGTCGGAAACGCGGGTAAGCTGGCAAACGCAGCCGTCTCCCGGTCGCCATGCACACCCTCTGTTTTGTCATCGAGAATGAGGATGCAGCGCCAGTCTTCCGGGAAGACCGCCCGCATCAGGATTGGCGGCGGATGGCCAGCTTGCCCCGGCGCAATTGCCTTGCCTGCATCGACGATAAACCCGCCGGTTTCGAACGCGCCGATACCGATCGAGGAGCGTGCGCCCCGCTCGGCCAGTGCACCGATTTCCGGCGCCGGGCGAACCTCACCGGCCAGCATCAAGACGCCGGCGCCGACGGCAAGTGCTAGCTGCGTACCCGAACCCAGCCCCGCATGAGGCGGGATCGCGCGCTCCACCTCGACGCAAAACTTGAGATCGGGGGCGAACGCTGCGCCGAAGCGGTGGGCCGCCAGCAGCGCCCGCTCGGCTTCGGGCCCATGAGCCGAAAACGAGGACGCCATCGCAATCGACAGTTTTGTCTTGGGCGCATCGATCGCAAGCCCAAGGCTGCCATAGCGCCGTCCCAGCGAACCCGACGGATCCAAGAACCCCAGATGCAGCCGGGCGGGCGCGCGTACCAGCACTTTGCGGAATGACTTTGGCTTCGTATCCTCGGGCAACTTGATGTGGATCGCGTCGGGCGCTGCTTTTCCAGTCACGTCGGCAATGGTCGGAATGATGTTGGACATGTCTTTGTCTTGGTGCGAGGAATTGGGTGCGAGGAATTGGAGCTGGCGATAAGCCGGATCGGGTGACGGGATAAAATCCTAGCACCGCGACCAGAGCAGAGGAAACCGCGAATGGCAACCCGTGAAGTGCCGATGCCCGATGCCGATGTCCAGGCATGGCTCCAAGGCCACCTCCCCAAGTGGCATTTGGAGGATGGGATGATCCGCCGGACCTACAAAACGGCGGGCTGGAAGAGCACCCTTATGGTGATCAATACCGTCGGTCATTTGGCGGAAGCGGCGTGGCATCACCCCGATCTTACGGCGTCTTATGCCTGGGTCGAGGTGCGGCTGGTCACTCACTCCGCCAAGGGCATCACCATGAAAGATCTGGAGCTTGCCACTAAGATCGAGGAGGTTGTCGGATGGCAACCGGCCAAGGAAACCGGCTCAGCGCTTGAAGGCACGCCCACCACCGATCCCCGCTTTGCCTACATCAAGCACGATAAATGAACGCTGCGTCCAAGACCAACCCGTCCCCGTTCGACGCCATCGTTGCGCTGGGCTCCAATATCGGCGACAAGGCTGGCCATATCGCAGCAGCAATAGACGCGCTGACGGCGGATGGAACGGTTCGCGCCGTCAAGCGCTCGGCGAACTACCGCACCGCGCCCTGGGGCGTCACCGATCAGGAATGGTTCGTCAACGCCGCCGTCTCGGTTGCGACTGATTTAGCCGTCTACGACTTGCTCGCCCGCTGCCAGAGCGTCGAACAGAAGCTTGGCCGCGAACGCACCATCAAATGGGGCCCCCGCGTCATCGACCTCGACATCCTCGTTTACCGCGACCTGACGCTGAACGATCCCGCTTTGATCCTGCCCCACCCGCACATGACTGCGCGCGCTTTCGTGCTCCGGCCCTTGCTCGACGTGGCACCCGATCTCGTCATCAAAGGGCACAGTGTCGCCGATTGGCTGGCCCGCATCCCTCACGGCGACGTCGTAGCGCTGTAGCGCAAAAAAACCGCCGGGGGCGGCCCGGCGGTTCGAATATCAAGAGGGATGAACCTCGCAGATCACTTCGCGGCGGCTTTGCCGTCTTTGTCGTACTGCTTCAAGAACGCAACGAGGTCTTTGACCTTCTGCTCGTCCTTAAGGCCGGCGAACACCATCTTGTTGCCCGGAACCTTGCCCTTGGGATCGGCGAGGTAACCAGCAATGGTCGCTTCGTCCCAAGTCAGGCCGGAAGCCTTCATGGGTTCAGAATAATTGAAGCCTTCGGCGGTGCCGGCTTTGCGGCCGATGACGCCGTTCAGAACGGGGCCAACCTGGTTCTTCGCACCTTCGCCCACGCCGTGGCAGGCCTTGCAGACGTTAAATACGGACTTTCCGGCATCGGCGTCCTGCGCCTGTGCAGCCACCGGAAGACCGGCAACGAGCGCGAGCGCCAAAATCGTCTTTTTCATTGATTCACTCCCTTGAATTCCACTCCGGCCGTCGAGCCGAGCTGGATTCGTTTCCTATCATGCGGGCCGACAGCCCAAAGCTGTGACAAAGCTGCACACGTCGGGAATAGACCATGATTTGTGAACGGGAGCTGATGCAAAACTGTTGCCAGCCAACGGACGAGTTTGTCTTCAGTCTGCGTCGAGTTCGCCGGTCATCGATTTGTCTGCCGTTTCGGTTCCGATCCGGCGATAGACGAAGGCAGGCGGGTGTGTGTCGTGGGACTCGACGCTGGCAAGTGCCACGAACTCGGCATGGCGGGGAGACAGCGAGCAAGCCGGATCGACATTGGTAGGATCGCCGGTCATGAGCATGGCCTGGCAACGGCAGCCGCCCCAGTCGATCTCGCGGCGCTCACAGGTTTTGCAGGGATCTTTCATCCACGACGTGCCGCGGTATTTCTGGAATGCTTGGCCGTTGATCCAGATGTCGGACAGCGACTTGTCGCGCACGTTGTCGAATTCGAGGCCCGGGATGCTTTCAGCGATGTGACACGGCAGCACTTTTCCTGCCGGCGTGACGTTCATAGAGCCGCGGCCCCAGCCGCCCATGCAGGGCTTGGGGAATTTGGCGTAATAGTCGGGCACGACGAAGTCGAACACCATCACGCCTTTGTACTTTTCGCGTGCCGCCGCAACGATATCGACGGTCTTCATCACCTGATCTTTGGTCGGCATCAGAGCCGCGCGGTTTTTGAGCGCCCACGCATAATATTGAACGTGCGCCACTTCGAGGCGGCCCGCGCCCATATCGGCTGCGAATTGGATAATGGCCGGCAGGTTTTCGATGTTCGCCCTGTGGATCGGCGCATTGATGGTCAGCGGCATGCCGAGTTTGTTGACCCAGCCGCACAGCTCGCGCTTCTTGGCAAGCCCGCCCTTGTAAGCCGAAATCCGTTCGGCATTGACCTCGTCGACGTCTTGCACCGAAAGCTGCAGGTGATCGAGCCCATTGTCATAGAGCGCCTTAAGCCGGGCCTCCGACAGCAATACGCCCGCCGTAATGAGGTTGGAATACATCCCAACCTTCGACGCCGTTGCAACCAGTTCTTCGAGATCCTTGCGCGCCGTGGGTTCGCCGCCCGATAGATGCAACTGCAGAATTCCGAGACCGGCAGCCTGCGCAAACACCCGCTGCCATTCCGCCGTCGAAAGCTCGGTGTTTGCCCGGTCCATTTCCAGCGGATTGGAGCAATACGGACACTGCAGCGGGCAGCGATGGGTCAGCTCGGCGAGTAGCCCCATGGGGGCACGAATGCTGCAGCTGGCGTCAGTCGCTGAGCCGGAGGTGGAGGCCGGCGCGATCGGCGTGATCTCGTTCATAGGCGCAACACTCCCTTGTCGGCGAGGTCCTGCACCATCTGCACGATGTCACCCTCGATCTCTGATACCGGCGCATTGTAGTCGCTGGCGAGCTGCAACGCGATGTCGTGGACGGTGCGTTCGCCATCACATAGCTTCAACACTTCGACAGCAGTATCGTCTGGCTCGAACACCCGCTCCGGCGCGAGCAGGATCCACCGCCCCCGTCCGGCGTCGTGCCGCATCTTGATATGCTTGGGCAGCGCAGGCTTTGCCTCCGGCGTTGCAAGTGCCCGTGACCGCGGAGTCGTCTCTGCCATGTCGTTTTTCCTCAGCCGTGGGTCAATGGTGGGCGCCGCTCGATCGCTCCGGCATCCGTTTCAGGACGGAATGCGCCAGGCGGAATATTGCCCTCGACGTAGGCATGCTGAAGCGCATCCTGCTGCACCCATAGCACGTTGCACTTGAACCGAACCGCATCGACGCAGGCTTCCTGCTCCTCCCGCGTCTTGGCGTTCGCCAGCACATAGGCGAGCGCAAAGTCGCTGTCGCGCGGTGCTTGCGTCAGCCGGCGCTTGAAGTACGCCATCACGTTATCGTCGATGAAATCATAGCCTTCAAGCATGCCCGAAATCCGCTCTTTGTGGATCTTGGGCGCAAATAGTTCCGTGAGCGACGAGGCGACCGCAACCGTCAGAGGTTGCTCGCGCACGAACGTGACGTACGCTTCAACTGCAAACCGCGTCGCCGGCAACGCCTGCCGCATCGACTGCACCTGACTGCGATCCAGCCCAAGCCCATCAGTCAGCACGAGCCAGCGCTCGATCCCGCCCGGCTCATCGCCATGACCGTCGTGATCCAGCATCCGGTGCGCCCATTCCCGGCGCAGTTCGCGATCCAGGACGCGGCCCATGAACGCCGCATCCTTGCGCGGTACGGCAGCC
>JANLYB010000362.1:0-10719 GCA_031365425.1 Hyphomicrobiaceae bacterium | reverse complement strand
AACCAGCGATCTTGTCAACGGCATTATGGCGGCCGACATCCTCCATATACAGCAATGGCTTATCGCCTTTGCAGAGGACGCAGCCATGGATCGCGCCGGCCTTCAGGTAGAGGCTCGGTTCGGTGTTGATTTTTTTGGTCAGAGCGTAGAGGCCGGAGGTTTTAAGGCGGGCGCGCGGGTTCAACTTAGTTGCTGCAAATTCTTCCATCAGGTCGCCGAATACGGTGCCCTGGGCGCAGCCGGAGGTCTGCGTTTTCTTTTTCAGCTTGTCTTCGTAGTCGGTTTTGCGGGCCGTGCGGACGACGATGGTGTCTATGTCGTCGTCGTAGTCGATGGCGGTGATTTCATCGTCGGCGCGCAGCATGTTCTGGTTGAGCAGGTAGCCGACGGCGAGCAAATCGGGATGGTCGCCGATGGTCATCATGGTCACGATTTCGCGGGCGTTGAGGTAGAGCGTCAGCGGGCGTTCGGTGACGACGACGGTCTCAACGGCGCGGCCCTCGTGATCGATGCCGGGCACCGTCGAGGATAGCCGCGCATCGTCGGGCGTGGGGCGGATGGTGAATTCTTTCAAGGGCGGCGTCCTTATATCGAATGGGTCTTGGTAATGGATTTGCGATCCGTTCGCTATGCGATAAGGGCAGCGACGAGCGATTGACACGGGGCTGGTGACCGGCTTGACCTATAGCGCATGAAAATCCGGGATGGGGGCTGGGGCGATGGAACGTGAGGTCAATCGGCGGGGCGTGATTGCTGGCGTTGCGGCGGGCGTGGCGGGGGCTGGTGTTTGTGCGCCGGCGATTGCTCAGGGACTGCCCGCAATCAAATGGCGGATGACGTCGAGTTTTCCAAAGTCACTCGATACGATTTTTGGCGCGGGCGAGGTGTTTGCTAAATACGTTTCGGATATGACCGAGGGGAGATTTCAAATCCAGGTTTTTGCGCCGGGTGAAGTCGTTCCCGGGTTGCAGGCGATGGATGCGGTGACGAATGGAACGGTCGAATGCGCGCATACGGCGTCGTATTATTATTGGGGCAAAGACCCGACATTTGCGTTTGGGACGACGGTGCCGTTCGGGCTTAATTGCCGGATGATGAACGCCTGGATGTATGAAGGCGGCGGTATCGATTTGATGAACGATTTTTATAAGAAGTATAAGATTCATGGGCTGCCCGGCGGCAATACCGGTGCGCAAATGGGAGGATGGTATAGCAAGGAAATAAAGGGGCCGGAAGATTATCGCGGGTTGAAGATCCGGATTGGCGGGTTTGGCGGGGCGGTGATCTCGCGGCTCGGGGCGTCGCCTGTGCAGTTGCCGGGTGGCGAGATTTACGGCGCGTTGGAAAAAGGCGCGCTGGATGCGGTCGAATGGGTCGGGCCGTATGACGACGAGAAGCTCGGGTTTCAGAATGTCGCCAAGTATTATTATTATCCCGGCTGGTGGGAAGGTCAGGCAATGCTGCACTTCTTCATCAATCTGGATCAATGGAATGGACTGCCGAAGGCATATCAGGCCATTGTAAAAGCGGCGTCGTCGCATGCTAATACGGTTATGACGGCGCGGTATGATATGCAAAACGCTGCGGCCTTGCGGCGGTTGGTGAAAGGCGGCGCGGAATTGCGGACGTTTTCGGTTGAAACGATTGATGCGTGTTTTGCGGCGGCAAATACGGTTTATGATGAGATTTCGGCCAAGAATGCGGATTTCAAGCGCGTTTATGAGGCTATGAAGGAAATAAGGCGGGAAAATTTCATGTGGTTCCAGGTAGCGGAAGCGTCCAGCGATACATACATGATGATGCAGAGCCGGAAGGGCGCGCTGTAGGGGGCAGTTTTGTTCGACCGGATGATGCCCACCCAAGACAACCGCTATTTTGCGCGCGCTGCCTTGCGATCCCCACAGCCCAATCCCGCCCAGGTTTGCCCCCACCCGCCGAATCACGCATCGATTCCTTCCAACAAGCGACACACACCGCACAAAGGTATCCCATGCGCACGCGCCACGCTTTCGGCCTCTCTTTGCTGGCATTGACGCTCGCAGCCCACAGCCCCGCGTGGTCCCAGTCGCCCACATTGTCGCAATCGGATGCGGCAAGCGCCGAAGACCACGCCGCCGTCCCCGCCGAAGACGCCCGCGCAGCGGCCCCCGCCGCCATCGACACCGGCGCGCCGCCCGAAGTCATGGCTACAGGCCAGCAATTGCAAGCCGCCCCAGCCAGCCCCTTGGCCGCCGCCGTCCGCCAAATCCTTGAGGTCGCCCCCAACGGCCTGACCGAACGCGAGGCCGAAGAGCGCGCCGCCATCACCGCCTTCTACGCCGCCCGTGCCGGAGCGCCGCTCTGGCTGACCGATGGCCACTTCAACGCCCGCGCCGACGCACTCTTGAACGAATTCGCCAAGTCCGCCGACTGGGGCCTTGACCCCGCCGACTTCGCCCCGCCCCAATCCCTCGGCGACGCCTCCAATCCTGACACACTCGCCGCCACCGAGACGGCCCTTACGCTTGCCGCCATCAAATACGCCCGCTTCGCCCGCGGCGGCCGCATCATGCACCCGGCCCAGGAACTTAGCTCCTATCTCGACCGCGCCCCCCAGCTCCAAGACCCCAAGCTGACCCTTGCCGCCCTCGCCACCACCGAAGACGCCGGCGCGACGCTGCGCGCCCTCCACCCCCAGCACCCGCAATTCGAAAAGCTCCGCCAGAAATACCTCTCCCTGCGCGGCGAGCCCAAAACTGCCAGCCCCAAAGCTGCCAGCCAAGGCAAATCAACACGCAAAGGCGGCACGGCCACCGCAACCAACCCCTTCCGCAACTTCTCGCCCGAAGCCAAGCGCGTGCTCGCCAACATGGAACAATGGCGCTGGATGCCTGCCGACATGGGCGACCTCTACGTCTGGAACAACATCCCAGAATACACCCTGCGCGTTCTCGCGAACGGCCAGCAGGTTCACACCGAACGCATCGTGGCCGGTCTGATCAGCAAGCAGACGCCGATCTTCTCCCGCCCCATGCGCCGGATCGTGTTCCGCCCCAAGTGGAAAATTCCCGAGTCCATCAAGGTCCGCGAAATCTGGCCGAGCCTCATGAGCAAAGGCAGCGGTGGCCTGATGGCCCAGTTCGGCCTGAGGATCGAAACCAAGGAAGGAGAGGTCGTCCCCACCAATTCGGTGAATTGGTCCAAGGCCGACATCCGCAATTACGAAGTCATCCAGCCGCCGGGCAACCACGCGATCTTGGGCAACATCAAGTTCAGCTTCCCCAACCCGCACACCGTCTACATGCACGACACTCAGGACAAACACCTGTTCGCCGCCACGCAGCGCACGTACAGCCACGGCTGTATGCGCGTCCGCAACCCGGCCAAACTCGCCGAAGTCCTCCTCAACGCCGACAAGGGCTACGACGCTGCCAAGATCGACGAACTGATCAAGTCCGGCCCGCTCGACAACGCCGTCGAACTGACCCGCAAGGTTCCGGTCCACATCACCTATTTCACGGCGTCCGTGGATGACACCGGACAGCTCGTTACCTTCCGCGACCCCTATGGGCATGAACGCCGCATCATCCAAGCGCTCGAAGGCCGCTGGACCGAAATCATCAAAGGCCGCGACCACCTCGCCCCCGTCGACCCCAACGAAGTTGTCGCCTCGGCCGCAACCCGTGCCACCCGCGTCGCTGCCAAATCCGAAGCCGCCAAACCCTTCAACTTCCTCAGCAACATCTTCAGCAGCGGGTTTTGATCGCTTCACTGGTAGCAGCCGTGTTGTTAGATTTTAGATTAAAGCGCCCCATTCACTCCATGGCCGCCGTCTTGGCCAAGGGCCGAGCTACGCTCGGGGGAGGCGGCCATCCAGGGCAACAAACTCAGACTCATCCGTGCCGCTCCTGGATGGCCGGGTCACGCCCGGCCATGGAGTTGGGGGAGGCTTTCATTCAATCAATGCCGGAAAGACTCTAGCGCTTTAGGCCTTACTGCGTCCGTCGCCATGGAGAGACGATCTCCGGTCCGGCACCCGCATTCTTGCACGATTCCGACAGATAAGGTTGGGGTGAGACCCCCCGGCGAAACTCAACGTGGGACCAGGAAAGTTGTTGGGTTTTTTAATTACTCAACCCAACCTACAAGGGAACGGGCGTATCCAGGTACGCTTTGACCGAGGTGAAGACGGAGCGGAACATTTCGGGGGTCAGGACGCGGGTGCTCGTGTTGTAGCGCGAGCAGTGGTAGCTGTCGAAGAGGGCGAGGCCGGGCTTGATGTCATGGCGGACGGCGTGGCCGAACGGGAAGGCGCTGCGCTTGTGGCCTAAGGCGACGACGGTGCTGTCGTGGGCGATGCGGCCCAGGGCGACGATGGCTTTGAGGTTTGACTGGGCCGCGATGCGATTGCCGAGAAACGTGCGGCAGGTGTTGACTTCGGCTGGGGTTGGCTTGTTTTCAGGCGGCACACAGCGGACCGCGTTGGTGATCATGGCGTCGTTCAGGGTGAGGCCGTCGCTGGGGCTGGCGTCATAGGTGCCGGTGGCGAAACCCAAGTCGAGAAGGGTGCCATACAGGAGTTCGCCAGCATAGTCGCCAGTGAACGGGCGGCCCGTGCGGTTGGCGCCACGCAAGCCGGGGGCCAGGCCGACGATCAAAAGGCGGGCGGACGCGGTGCCAAAAGAAGCGACCGGCGCGTTGTGCCACGAGGGCTCAAGCGCGCGGGTGGCGGCCAAGAAGTCGTAGAGGCGTGGGCACAGGTCGCACGAGGCCTCCGGTTCGGGACGGAATTCAGACTGGCGGGCGACTGACATGCCGGATGTCCGTCAGATTTCCTCGATGTCTTGTAAATTGATGTCGCGTGACGCCTGCGGTGCGGAGCGCGACGAATAGGCCCGGCTGGGTTCGCGCTGCGGGCGCTGCTGGCCGGGGTCACGGCAGATCTTTTGCTCGAGGTCGGCGATGTCGACAAATTGGTCGGCTTGGCGGCGAAGTTCGTCGGCAACCATCGGCGGCTGAGTTTGAAGCGTGGAAATGACGCTGACGCGCTTGCCCTTTTGCTGTAGCGCGGCAACGAGGCTGCGGAAGTCGCCGTCGCCGGAGAACAGGACGATGTGGTCGAGATTATCGGCCAGACGCATCGCATCGACAGCCAGCTCGATGTCCATGTTGCCCTTGACCTTGCGACGGCCGGTAGCGTCGGTGAACTCCTTGGTCGGCTTGGTGACCATGGTGTAGCCGTTGTAGTCGAGCCAATCGATCAACGGGCGGATCGACGAGTATTCCTGGTCCTCGGCGAGGGCGGTGTAATACAGGGCACGGATTAAGTTGCCCTCGTTGCGGAAGACATTCAGCAAACGCTTGTAGTCGATGTCGAAGCCGAGCGACTTGGCAGTGGCATAAAGATTGGCGCCGTCGATGAAGAGGGCAATCCGTTCATTCTTATAGATGTGCACTTCAATGTCCTTTTTTTGTTCTTTTGTGGACCAGCAATTGCCTCTCAGTGTGCCGCCGGACCTTCGCCGATGAGGTCAAATACGCGCCACATAACTAGGTTGTGTACAAGTGGCGACAACCCAACGGATTAGAATAACTGCTTTCGCAATGTATTGTTGTCAGCAAAGTCACGTGAGACGATGTCTTAGCTAAATGGTTTGATCGAGCTGAAATATCAATGATACCAGAGCGCCGGGCTCAAAAATGAGCTTCGTTTTGCTCAGGTCCGGCTAACATTTATATCAAATGGGCTGAGAAAAAAACGTTGCTCCTCGGTTGAACGCGCGGTGTTGTGTTTTGGATCTATTGGTGCCGTGTTGCGACAGCAAGGCTGAAGTCCGGGAAGGCAGATAGGTCTTAACCGCACTGGGCAAACAGAGTGGCTTAAAAAAGGTTAGGCTACTAGGAGTATTTCATCAAACTGGTTTTCACATCTGCCGTGTCCAGGAGCCTAAGCTGTGTTCGATAACCTCTCCTATCTTGCTATGATGGCCTTTGGTTTTGGTCTCAGCCTCTCGACATACCGGCTTTTCGCCGTGCGCAACAGCTGGCCGATGGGCGCGTTTCATGCGGATCTGCCGGCGGTGCCGATCATGATTGGGTTGGTGTCGCTCGTGGTCGGGGTGTTGTTTGCGGCGTCCGTGGGCGATGCACGCGGGTGGATGATCGTGGGGCTCGGGTTCGTCCTGTGGCTCGTGTGGACGAGCTTGCTGCGGGTCGGGTCGCAGTTGTCGCTGTTTTTAGCGCCATTGGCGACAGGGCTGCTGCTGCTGGGGTGGCTAGGGTCGCTGTTTGGCTACGACCGGGCGGCGAATATCATTGAGAATCCGCGGGAACTGCTGAAGAAGCCGGGGATCGAGCAGCCGGCACGGCCCTGATGCTGTTACGCTCGCCCCGAGAGGCGAGCGCGGCGCATGAGCGCCGGCGGCCTTTGACCGCTTTTCTTGCTTTCAAAGGCTTGACCTGAAGGAGGCCAATCGTTTGAGTCCGGGCCTCGGCCCGGCGCCGCTTCGGCGCTTCGGCCATAAGGATGGCCGCTCAAGTGGCGGTGGCTTTGGTCAGAGGGTGGTCAAACTATTCGTCTTTAGCAGCGGTCGGGCGGGTGTGGTGGCCGGGTTTCTTGCTTGCGGGGCGCATCCAAGGTAGGGACAAGGACGCGGCGGGTTGTGCGTCGCGCTCAACGCCTTCGGAGCCTTCAACGATGTCGAACCGCCGCTTGCATCCCGAGCAGCCGAGCCATTTTGCTTTTTCGCCGGAAAATCTGGCCTGGGCTAATGCGACGATCACCAAGTACCCGGCTGGAAAGCAGGCGTCTGCGGTGATTTTGCTGTTGTGGCGCGCGCAGGAGCAGGAGGGCTGGTGCACGGAGCCTGCTATCCGCACTGTCGCCGATATGCTGGGCATGGCCTACATTCGCGTCTACGAAATCGCGACGTTCTATACGATGTTCCAGTTGTCTCCGGTCGGCACGGCGGCGCACGTTCAAGTATGCGGCACGACGCCGTGTCTGCTGCGCGGGGCGGACAAGCTGATCGACGTCTGCAAGCACAAGATCGCCGAGCATAGCCATGAGCTGTCGGGGGACGGCAAGTTTTCGTGGGAAGAGGTCGAGTGCCTGGGATCGTGCGCCAACGCGCCGATGGTGCAGATTTTCAAGGATACCTACGAGGATCTGACGCCGGAAATTCTTGAAAAGATGCTTGAGGACTTCGCCAAGGGTACGCCGCCGAAGCCTGGTTCGCAGATCGGGCGCACGGCCTCGTGCCCCAAGAGCGGGCCGACCACGCTCAAGACGCCGGTTGGGGCGAAATGAGCCGGGCGCAGCTGATCGATATCGCATTGAAGACCGTGACGGCGGCGGGGTTTTTCTTTGTGCTGCAATATGTGGTGCTGAAAGCGTCGTTCGATACTAGTCTGTTCTGGGCCATAGCGCTTGGCGGCGGGGCGGGTTTGCTGGCCTGGTCGCAGCAGACTCGGTGATGTGGCGATGTACAAACGAAGTGGTGGTCAGGGGGCTATCGCTTTGGCTAGAGTGACGAGCTTGATGCTCGAAAAGGGCTTCCCCCGGCACGACGGCGCGACTTAAGATTTTGGGAACTGCTGATATGCTTGCTGACAAAGACCGGATCTTTCAGAATCTCTACGGCTTCCATGATGCAAGCCTGAAAGGTGCGCGGGCGCGGGGGGCTTGGGACAACACCAAGAGCTTCATCGATAAGGGCCATGATGCCATCATCAACGAGGTGAAGGCTTCGGGGTTGCGCGGGCGCGGCGGTGCGGGCTTCCCGACCGGTCTGAAGTGGAGCTTTATGCCCAAGGCGGATGCGCGGCCGTCGTATCTCGTCATCAATGCCGACGAGAGCGAACCGGGTTCGTGCAAGGATCGCGAGATCATGCGGCACGATCCGCATCTGCTGATCGAGGGCGCGCTGCTCGCCTCGTTCGCGATGCGGGCGCATGTCTCGTACATCTACATTCGCGGCGAGTACATCCGCGAACGGGAACGTCTGCAGGCTGCGATCGACGAGGCGTATGCGGCCAAGCTGATCGGAACCGGCAACATCCACGGCTGGGATTTTGACTTCTTCATTCATCACGGCGCGGGCGCGTATATCTGCGGCGAAGAAACCGCGATGCTCGAAAGCATCGAGGGCAAAAAGGGCCAGCCGCGTTTGAAGCCGCCGTTCCCGGCCAACGTCGGTCTGTGGGGCGCGCCGACGACAGTCAACAACGTCGAGAGCATCGCGGTGGTGCCCGATATTCTGCGGCGCGGCGGAGCGTGGTTTGCAGCGCTCGGCAAGCCCAACAACACCGGCACCAAGCTGTTCCAGATCTCCGGCCATGTGAACGAGCCGTGCGTGGTCGAGGAGGAAATGGGCATTCCGTTCCGCGAACTCGTCGAGCGTCATTGCGGCGGGATTCGCGGCGGGTGGGACAACCTGCTTGCGATCATTCCGGGCGGGTCGTCGATGCCGCTCATTCCGGAAGCGGATTGCCAGGACCTGACGATGGATTTCGATGCGTTGTCCAAGCTCAAGTCGGGCATGGGGACGGCGGCTATTATCGTCATGGATAAGTCGACCGACGTCATCAAGGCGTTCGCGCGGCTTGCGTATTTCTACAAGCACGAAAGCTGCGGCCAGTGCACGCCGTGCCGCGAAGGCACGGGCTGGATGTGGCGCGTGCTGGAGCGGATGGCCAAGGGGCAGGCCGAAAAGCGCGAGATCGATCTGCTGTTTGATGTGACCAAGCAGATCGAGGGGCATACGATATGCGCGTTGGGCGAAGCGGCAGCGTGGCCGGTTCAGGGGCTCATCCGCAATTTCCGGCCTGTCATCGAGGCGCGGATCGACGCGTACCACGCGGCGCAGAAGGTGGCGGCGGAGTAAGGGACGTGAAGGCCAGGGGGGGCTCGTCCCCTAGACCCTGTTATTTGGACCACTTGACTATCGGGAATCCGCCTTAGGCCGCTCCAGCGATGGAGGGGTGGATGGCTTTGGTGGCAGCAAAGCATCGATACCCTTATCAATGAGGGTTTTCACTCTTTCCAACGGCAGACCGCACCTCTTTGCCAGTTCGACAGTATCCCCGCTGAAAACGTTGGTGCGCCCGGTAAGCGTAAAGCCAGCCTGATGCCCGATGAGCACCACCTTGTTCGTGTCCGGATGGATCCGGATTTGGCACCAGTAAAGCGTTTGGGTTCCTGCCTTGCCAGGAGAACCTGACACCTGCTCGATACGCGCCGAGTAATAGGCAGTTCGAGGTAGCAGAGGTGAGCTGAAGTTCGGCGTAAGGAGGCAAGCTATCCTGTCGTCGGGCACCACGGGCTCAAGAAATTTCCAGGTTTGCGTGCCGGTGTCCCCAAACGGTTTGACGTTCAGGTTGGCCGCGCATTTGTTGACGACCTCAACGGGAATTTTGGTAATGGCGGCTTTGTGGTTTTCGATTTTCGTTAAGTCGTCGGACTGGTTCGCGCAGTTGTTCAGGCCAAGCCCCATTGCGACGGCGGCGCTCGCAGCGATTGCCGGTTTCCAACGCTGCCGCATTTGCCGTTCCACTTGTTGCCTGAGGGAAAGTCTGTTCCACACGCGGTAGCAGACGGTGTGGGGGCTGACAATTCTACGGCGCGAAGTCTGTTGTATTAAGTTGTTGGCTTGTTTGCGGGATTTCAGGCGTTGGCATGAAGGCTGAGAATTTTGTCGCGCTTGCGCATACAAGATGTTAGACTTTAGTCTTTATTCGGGGAGAGGATCTTATGTCCGACAGCCCTTCGAGTGTGCCGCGGGTTCGCAGGCCGAAAGACACAGGAACCAAGCCGCCCGACGCCAGGCTTGTGCGTTATACCGTTCCGGCGCGTTTCGACGCGCAGTTTCCGCCACCGGATAGTGAGCGCGATGAGGTTGATCAGATCGAGTTTGCTGGGCAGTATTTTCGGTTCGTATTTGTGCTTATTTTGGCGACGGCTGGATTTGCGGCGTTCGTGCTCGTGCCGATGGTGGGCCGGTTTTTGTCGGCTTAGCCGGTGACGCTTTCTAAGCTGCTTCCATTCACCCTCGCTGCCGCCCCTCACGCTCGTTTTGCCGCCGCCCCTCACCCTAACCCTCTCCCTGTGAAGGACGGGGAGAGGAGGTGAAGAAAGTTATCCCCGCCCCTGAAGTCCATGAGAGATTGGCTTTATCGCACCACGCGAGGGTCACGGCTGACGAGCTGGGTTATCCGGGTGGAGGCGGGAATAGGTGCGGTATTCGGTCATCCATCAGCGACCCGGATTGCATTGCAGTAGTTCAGTCTACGACGTCCGGACGCGGATCAGTTGGACGGCTTTGCGGTCACCGCACTTATTCGCGGGAGAGGTGTGCTGGTCTTGTTCCTTCGGGGCTCGCGCAGCAACGGCCTCAAGATCCCCATACTAACAAAACGGCGGGGCCGCCGGGCGGTAAGAACAGCATTCAACCGTCCATGGACCTCTCCCGCGTACCCTCACTATTGAAAGCTCCGAGCCCGGCGGGCTGCGGAGGGATTGGTGCTTGCTGCGCAAGCAGTGGGACTAGCCCCACGCCCCACTGGAGGCGCAGCCTCCAGACCTCCAGTCTTTTTGTGCCTTGGCTGTGGCTTGGGCGGGGTCTTGATCTTGCTGTGCTGCGCCTGTTGGGGGATGGAGCGCCGGGCCCCACGGATCAAGTCCGACGGCAAGCAAGTCCGGCGATGACAAGGGGAGGGCGGTAAGTGGGAAGTGATGGGCCT
>JANLYB010000350.1:0-17188 GCA_031365425.1 Hyphomicrobiaceae bacterium | reverse complement strand
TGGGATCACCTTATTTCACGAGGGCTGGTTCTAGAGCTGCTTTTACTGGGAAATAGGGGTTTTGCGAGGAGTCCCGCAACCCATCAGCTGGCCGGGGCTTTGAATGCAGCAATTTGGTTTGCGACTGCCGGGTTAAGATGGTCTGGCAGGTATCTTAGCCGCTTCGCGAAACACGGATCAGGGCTTGCTGCGGAAACGCAGCATCGGTCCACATCTCCGTAATACGAAAATGGCGAGACCGCTGGGGAAACCCAGGGCCTGATCCGTCTCCCTCACTCTCTATAGCTCCGGGCTGGAAGGCTGCGGAGGGATTGGTGTTTTGTTTCATCATTCAACAGTCAAGGCGAGGGCGCGGACCTTGGGCTGGAGTCTTGAGCAGTAGCGGGCGAGGCGGCGGTCCAAGAGCGAGCGCGCGCCGTCGTACGGCGGTTGACGCTCGGAAGCGCCACGACGAATTGGGATTGCATGCCGATATCCAAAACGGATGCGCGAGTGTGGACTCACGCGACAGATCAAACGGGGTTGGATTTTGGGTGGCGCGTCTCGACGCCGTCAGGTCCGGGCTAAGTTCCGGACGCGTTGCGTCAAATTTCGCGGGGGTGGCCCGGGAGGTGGATCGTCGTCGACATCGTGGCCTCCCTTTATGGAGCTGTGGATGACGGGTGTTTACGCAAGGATGCGGACGAATTCAAGGCGGATTGTGGAGGATGGTTATTGGATTAGGCCAGGTTTGATCGCGGTCAGGAACGCGGTCAGGTCGTCGGCGATGTGGTGGATGTGGTCGGGGGGTGTTACCCAGGCGCGGGCTTTGGCTTGGGCGGGGTGGTCGATGTAGGTCGAGCGGATGAGGACTGTCGTCATGCCGAGGACGTGAGGGATTTCGAGGTTTTGCGGCATGTCTTCGAACATGGCGGCGCGGCCTGAGACGACCTCGTGGCGTTTGACGAAGGTGTTGAAAGCGTCCGCGCCGGGTTTGGGCTGGTAGTCGCAGGCGACGATGTCGCAAATGCCGTCGAATAGGTCGAGGATGCCGATGCGTTCGGCGACACGTTCAGCGTGGCCCACTGTGCCGTTGGTGAAGATGAGTTTGCGGCCCGGCAGCGCTTGGATGGAGGCGCGCAGTTCCGGTGATGGCGGGACGACGCTCAGGTCGATGTCGTGGACGTAGTCGAGGAAGGCTTTGGGCTCCATTTTGTGAATGCGCATGAGCCCGGATAGGGTGGTGCCGAACTGGCGGTAATAGGATTTCTGCAAGTGGCGGGCGTACGGTTCGGGACAGCCTAAGTATTTGGCGACGAACGCGCCCATGCGCTGATCGACCTGGGCGAAAAGGTTGCATTCGGATGGGTAGAGCGTGTTGTCGAGGTCGAAAACCCAGGTGTCGACGTGATCGAAGCTCTTTTGCTGCGAAAGTTCCGGCTCGAAGGGAGCCGAAACTTTCGAGTCCTGCGCTCGCGCCGGCGCCTCTTCGGCGCTTCGGCCAGCTGCGCTGTCTGCTAGAGGCATAGCCTTGGGTGGGAGCGCCATGCTCAGGTGGACTTTTTTGTTGGCTTGATTTTGTGACCGACGAGGGTGCCGACGCCGTGTTCGGTGAAGAGTTCGAGCAGGACGCAGTGGGGCACGCGACCGTCGATGATGACGACGGCCTCGACGCCGGCTTCGACGACTTCGATGCAACCTTCGATTTTGGGGATCATGCCGCCGTTGATGGTGCCGTCTTTGATGAGGGCGCGTGCTTCATCGACGGTCAGGCGCTTGAGGAGTTTTTTATTTTTGTCGAGAACGCCTTCGACGTCGGTCAGCAGGAGCAGGCGCTTGGCCTTCATGCGGGCGGCGAGCGCGCTGGCGAAGGTGTCGGCGTTGACGTTGAGCGTGTCGCCTTCGCGGCTCATGGCGACGGGGGCGATGACGGGGATGAGGTCGGATTTCGACAGGACGTCGACGATATGCGGGTTCACTTCGACGGGGTCACCGACGTAGCCGATGTCGATGGCTTTGAGGAGGTTCGAGTCGGGGTCGGGCAGATGGGTGATGCGCTTGGCGAGCATCAGGTTGGCGTCCTTGCCGCAGATCCCCACGGCCTTGCCGCCCTGGCGATTGATGGCGGAGACGATCTGCTTGTTGATGGCGCCGGCGAGGACCATTTCGACGACTTCCACGGTCGGCTTGTCGGTGACGCGCAGGCCCTGGACGAAATCGGATTTGATCTCGAGCTTCTTGAGCATGGCCGCGATCTGGGGGCCACCGCCGTGGACGACGATTGGATTGACGCCGGATTGTTTGAGGTAAACGATGTCTTGGGCGAAAGCGTCGGCGAGGGCGTCGTCGCCCATCGCGTTGCCGCCGAATTTGATGATGACGGTCTGTTCGTCGTAGCGGATGAGATGGGGCAATGCTTCGGCAAGAATGCGGGCCTGTACGTGGGCCGATACCTCGGTGGGCTGGGCCTCTTTCTGGCTGTGATCCTTGTCGTTTTTCACCGTTTGGTCTCCGTTCATACAGCGCGCCTTATCGCCGGTGGGCGCGGGGTCGGAGGAGTTATATCGGCTCGGCGGGGTCTCACAACGGAATTCCCACATAATGTGTCGTTAGGCTAATGCGGCGGGGACGTGCCTTGGGATGCCGTATGGGGTATCCTGCCAAAGGATTCGCCAGAAATATTGGAGAGACGCGTTTATGGCGGGCTTCGCCGAAGATTTGAGACGAATTCCGATGTCGCAGGGGTTGGGTGCGACACTTGCGCGGGCTGCCGATTATGCGCAGGCTCAGCAGCATGGGGAAGTTGCGCTCGAGCATCTGTTGCTGGCGCTGACCGAGGACGACGACGCGGCCCAAGTCCTCGAAGCGAGCCATGTCGATATGGCGCTGCTCAAGGCCGACGTGTCGCTGTATCTGGGCGGGTTGCAGGGCGGCGGGCAAGCTGGGTCGATTTCGTTGGCTGGCGACCTCAAACGGATCTTAGAGGCGGCTGCCGCGGCGGCAAGCCAAGGACGGCGGCGGGAGATCAACGGCGCCATCGTGCTGGCGGCTATCGTTGGCGATGGCCGGTCGTCGGCGGCACATATGCTGCGGTCGCAGGGGCTAACATTTGAAGAGGCGATCAAAGCGCTGCAGCGGGCGCTGGCTGCGACGCCAGTGACGGCAAAGCCGGATGCCGGGGATATTCTTGCCAACGCGCGGGCTCGGGTACAGACGCGGGCAGCGCCTGGGTTACCGCCGGTTGCGCCGCGACCCGATCCGGTTGTTGTGCCTGTCGTGCCGCCGGTTGCGGAATTGCCGGTGACGCCGCCGGCGTGGCCGCCTGCGGTCCGAACGTCCGAAGCGGTAGCCGATACGTCTGAATTCGTTGCTGATTTCGACGTCACGCGGGCGGAAGGTGATGCCGCCGGGTATGGTCAAGCGCACGATGATCCGGCTTATCAAGCCTCGGACGAGCAAGGCTATGGCGATGCGTCCGATCCTGGTGCGAGGGATTTTGCCGAGGCTGACCAGTATGCGCCGCCTGAGCAGGCGGCTCCCGAATTGCCGATGCCGATGCCGCCGATGTTGCCGCCGATGGCGTCGGTGCCGCCTCCGCCGCCAAGCCGGTATGCGCAGCCTCAAATGGGTTCGCGTTGGCCTGCGCCAGTGTCGCCGGCATGGAAGGATCAGCACGATGGAGCTCCGTCGTTGCCGCCGCCCTTGCCAGCCGCTCAGGCCGGATTTGAGCATGCAACCCATGTCGCAGAGCCGTATGAGACCCAGCCTGGTTGGCCGGGCCCTGATCTGCGCGGGCATCATCCGGCCGGCGGGCGCACGGAACCGGCATTCGGCGATCATTTCCCGCCGCCTCCCTCGCCGCCTTTGCCATGGCCGAATGAGCCGGGACCTGACGGACACGGGTTTGGGCAGGCCGAGGGCCGGCAAGCGGGGTATCGCAACGGAAGCGGGTCTGAGAGTTACGATCCATCGTGGCCGCATCAGGACCCTCCGCCGCAATGGAGCGATGCGGGGGATGGTTCTGCGGGATACGTGGAGGCTGGCGGTCCGCCGCAGGTGCCGGTCGAGGCAGGTGGCCCGGCGGGAGGACAGTCTGCGCCTAGGGCGCGGCGGCGCAAGTCTGCCGACCGGGCGTCTGCGGGTCAGATGGGCGAGGGCATTCCGCGCAAAATGCGGGCACACGTAGCGTCGGCGGTTGATGTGCGGCTAAGCAAAGCCGAGTTTCTCGGTTTGATCGAGGGGTTGCCGGACAATTCCCCACGTGGCGGCGAGACGGGTTGTTTGTCGGTCAAGCTGCGCGCGCCGGATGGACGGTTCATGATTGATCCGGTCACGCCCGAGACGCAGTGGCCTGAGATCGAGGCCGGTTTTGGCACGAGCGATTCCGTGAGCTGGCGGTGGATGGTGACGCCGCTCAATGCTGGGCCCAGGCGGTTGCAGCTGGTCGTGTCGGCGCGAGTCCCGTCGCTGGATGGACCGGCGATCATTACGGTGCTGCCAGAGCAGATCATCACTGTGCGGGTCGGGTCGAACTATGGGCGGGCGTTGGCGAAGCTCGCCGGGTGGATCGTGATTGCGGTGATCGGCGGAGTGATTGCCACGTACGGGGCGGGCGTTTTGGAGCCCTGGATTGCCGAAGTGATGAAGGCGTTGAAGTAGGGATGTGATTTAACGGACGGGTTTGCCGCGCTCGTCGAGGATCATGGCCATCTGGGCGCGGAGTTCGGCGATGCCGGTGCCAACTTCAGACGAGGTCGCAAGCGTGATGGGGTAAGAGGCTGGGTGTTTGCTTGCGAGCGCGCCGGTTGCAGCCAGTATGTCAGCCAGTTCGTAGGGGTTGAGTTTGTCGGCTTTGGTCAGCACGATCTGATAGGAGACGGCGGCGGTGTCGAGCATTTCCATGATCGTTTCATCGACCGCTTTGATGCCGTGGCGGCTGTCGATCAATAGGAACACGCGGGCAAGGGTCTGACGGCCCTTGAGGTAGTCCTGAACCAGACGGGTCCAAGCGTCGACTTTGTCTTTGGGCGCTTTGGCGAAACCGTAGCCCGGCATATCGACGAGGTACATGTCGCCGTTGTCGGGGCGGAAATAGTTGAGTTCCTGTGTGCGGCCGGGCGTATTCGAGGTGCGTGCCAAACCCTTGTTGGCAATCAGCGCATTGAGCAGGCTTGATTTGCCGACGTTGGAGCGTCCGGCGAAGGCGATCTCGATGCGGTTGCCTTCGGGCAGGTGATCGAGGGCGACGACGCTCTTGACGAACGTCCAAGGGCGGACCGCGAGCCTCTCGCCCGCAGCCAACAGTTCGGGCGAGAAGCCGGTCAGATCGGTCAAGGTTTGGCCTTTTGGTCGGCCTTGGTCTTGTCTGTGACTTTAGGTTTAGTTTCGACTCCGCGGAGTCCGGCGATGAAGCCTTTGATGTCCGACCACTGGCGGGCAAGGTTGTCCTTGATATGGAGTTCGACGCCGAGCCGCTTATTGATGACGGCCTGCTGGGCGATGGTCAGGGTGTTGTTGACGGCCCAATAGATGACGAGACCGGCTGGGAAGCTCGCCATCATGAAGGTAAACATGACGGGCATCCAGGCGAAAACCTGTTGTTGCACGGGGTCGGGCTGCGGCGGGTTCATCTGCATCTGCAGCCACATGGTGATTCCCATGATGAGCGGCCACACGCCGATCATCAGGAACTGCGGCACGTCGAAAGGCAACAAGCCGAACAGGTTGAACATGGTCGTCGGGTCGGGTGCGGACAGGTCCTTGATCCAGCCGAAGAAGGGCGCGTGACGCATGTCGATGGTGCCGTACAAGACCTTGTACAGGCCGAAGAATACGGGGATCTGCAACAGGATCGGCAGACAGCCCGCAAGCGGGTTGATCTTTTCCTTCTGATAGAGCGCCATCAGTTCTTTGGACTGGCGCTCCTTGTCGTCCTTGAAGCGCTCTTTCAGCTTTTCCATCTCGGGCTGAAGCTTCTTCATCTTCGCCATCGATTCATATGACTTGTTGGCGAGCGGGAAGAACAGGCCCTTCAGCAGGAACGTGATCAGGATGATCGTGACACCGAAATTGTTGGTGTATTTGTTGATGTTCTCCATGATGTGGAACAGCGGCTTGGTGATGAAGTAGAACCAGCCCCAGTCGATCATCAGGTTGAATTTTTTGATGCCGAGTTTGTCTTCGTATTTCTCGATCAGGCTGACCTGTTTGGCACCGGCATAGAGCTGGCTTGCGCTTTCGCCCGTCGCACCCGGAGCAACCGTGATTGGCGGATATTCGAAGCGGGTTTCGAACTGGTCGGTTTCGGTGGCGCTACGCTTCTGGTCGACCGAGAAGATGGCGGTGTATTTGCCGGTCTGATTGGGGACCAGGGCTGCGGCCCAGTATTTGTCGGTAACTCCGAACCAACCGCCGACCTGATCTTTGAGGGCCTTGCGGATGCCGGTGTGCTTGGCATCTTCCTTGGCGAATGACGCGTAGGCGTATTCCTGAAGGCCTGAATCGCCAACGTAACCGACGAGGCCTTCGTGGAGGACGTAGTTGGCTTGGTCGTTGGTTTTGGCGTCGCGGAAGATGCGGCCGTAGGGCTTTAATGTGACCGGAGCGCCGGACTTGTTTTCGACCTCATCGGAGATCTTGAACATGTAGTCGGCATCGACCGAGATCGTGCGCTTGAAGGTCAGGCCTTGGCCGTTATCCCAGGTGAGGACGACGGGGGCCGTTGTGGTCAGCGATTGTGCGCCTTGGCTGGTCCAAACTGTCTGGCCGTCGGGCAACGGCGTCTTGGCCGCGCTTTCATTGGTCCAGCCGTAGTCGGCGAAGTAGGCCTGCGGCGATTCCGTTGGCTCGAACAGGACGATGTTGGGGCTTTTGGGATCAACCTTTTCGTGGAACTTCACGAGGGAAAGATCGTCGATGCGTCCGCCCTTGAGGCCGATGGAGCCCTTGAGGGAGGGCGTGTCGACGGGAATGCGGGAGCTAAGAGCAATGGCTGCTTCGCGGTTTGCCGCGCGCACGACACTGGTGCGCGTCGTCTCCGTGGGATTGCCGGTCGTTGGCGCAAGCACGGTGCCGGCGGCGCTGGATGCGGCCTTTTCGGCGTCCACTTTGGCGAGCTTTTCGACGCGCTGGCGCTCGCGCTCCTCGCGCATGCGCGGCTCGGCATAGAAGTACTGCCAGGCCAGAAATACGGCCATGGACAGCAAGAGCGCCATCCAAATGTTGTTTTGATTTTCAGGCTGGCGGTTCTTCATATCAGTCTCGGCTGGACTTGTTTTGTTGCGTGCTTGTCGCAGATCTGGGGCACGGACGCGATAACTCTTCTGTCACACCCTTTTGGTCAGTCGGGCGATGCTCTGAGGCTTGCGGGGCCGGCTTTTTTGAATGCGGGGCTTTTGGGCTAATTGTGTGGACCCGTTCGAACGCCGTTTTCAAGTCGGCGACCAAGCTTGCAAAATTCTGGTCGGCTGCAGGACGGCGTGCGACGAGGACATAGTCAGTGTCGGGGCGTGCGACGAGAGGCGAAATTTCTACCAGCGCTGCACGAAGCCGCCTGCGGATCTTATTGCGGATGACAGCGTTGCCGATCTTTTTGGTGATGGTGAAGCCGAAACGAGGGCCGCTCAGCGAGTATAAGCGGGACGATCGAGACGCCGGGTTTGGCTTAAGAAGCCCGGACGCTGTAGGAACGAGCGGGCCAGACTGCGGACGCTGCTTTCCTTCGAGAACGAAGGCAGCCGATGTTGCGCGCCCACCACCGCGGACACGCTGAAACTCCGCTCGTTTCTTGAGCGTTTGAAACGTCCGGCGTTCACTCGTTCGGCGATCGGGCACTCGTTCGACCTTCGGGCTCCACGGTAACAGTATGGTATCCGCGGCATTAGGCCCACTCGTGCGTTCGAAACGGCCTCAGGCCGATAGACGCTTGCGACCCTTGGCGCGACGGCGAGCGAGAACGCGAACGCCACCTGGCGTCTGCATACGCTTACGGAAGCCGTGGCGGCGCTTGCGCACGAGGCGGCTGGGTTGATACGTACGTTTCACGTTCGTCTCCGTGCTCTGACAGCTGTGCCCCGTTGAGCTTGAAAGCGCGCAATGACTGCGCGTACAGCTGTCGCGTGACCTGACCTAAAATACCTTCGATCACAGGCCAAGCCGGGCAAAACGGCCCCTTATAAACGCCATGATCATAGAAGAAGGGCGGGTATAAGAGGGCTGGACGCTAAAGTCAATTCGCGACTGGCCGAATGTGATGTGAGGCCGCTGTTTGATTATCACGGACGATACAACATTTCGATGAGCCCGGATCCATTGGCTAACCAGAACAGGCCGGATAAATCCCGCCGGTTGCTGCCAAACCTGCCGGTTTGGGTGATCCCGCTCGCGGCGCTGGCCGGGTTGGGCGTCATGGCCGGACTGTGGTTTGCGGTCGAGGCGGTTCTGGACGAGGTGTCGTTCAAGACAATCGGGCGTCATTACGAGCTGCTCAAGACGTATGTCGCAGGCAATACCGCCCAGGCGGCGTTAATGTACGTTGCAGCTTATGCGGTGCTGGGGGCGCTGATCCTGCCGGGGAGTGCACTGCTGGTGGTGGCCAGCGGGTTGTTTTTTGGTGCTGGCGTGGGGATTCCGCTGTCGCTGTTTGCGTCCATGCTGGCGGCGATGGTGGCCTTCTGGATCGTGCGAACGGCGCTCGGGCAGAGGCTGGCGGCTTTGCCCAATCCGGTGTTTGCGAAATTCAGGGCCGGATTTAAGCGGCATGCGCTTGGTTACATGCTGTTCTTGCGGTTGACGCCGGGGTTGCCGTTTGCGGTGCTCAACGTGGTGCCGAGCCTTATCGGGGTGTCGTTTTCGACCTTTGCCCTTGGGACCTTTGTGGGTCTTGTGCCGTCGCGGATTGCTTTGTCCACAGCAGGCGCCGGGCTTGGGCAGGCGATCCAAACGCAAAATGCCATGTATTCGCAATGCCTCGCGCGGCAACCGGCCGTTCGTGGACATTGCGCCTACGATCTCAATGTGGGTTCCCTCTTGACGAAGGAGATGCTGGCGGCCTTTGTCGCGCTAGCGTTTCTTGCTTTGGTTCCGGCGATTGCGGACGCCGCGCCGCGTGTCTGGCAGCGGATGAGGCGCAATTCCAAGCCGTAGTCTAAAAGGTTCCAAGCGCGGTTTGCGTGTATCATTTTCGAAAGTGATGCTGGCCGCCGGCAGCGCAAGTCTGCCCGGTAGGACACATCCCAGGGAGCTTTCACTATGCTGATGTCCAATCCGGCTGCGAGCACCAATGCTGGCCCTATCGAGCGGGAACCCATCGTTACCGATTTGTGCATTCTGGGCGCTGGGCCGGGCGGGCTAGCACTGGCGGCGAGCGCGGCCGCGTATGGGCAAAAGGTCGTTCTGATCGAGAAGCACAAGATGGGCGGCACGTCGCTCAACTACGGGGCGGTGCCGGTTGCGGCTCTGCTCGCCTCCGCCGACCGGGCGCATGCGTTCCGCAGTGCCGGGCCGTTCGGGATCGCGCCGTTCGAGCCGAACATCGACTGGGCTGCGGTGCAGGCGCAGATTGCAGACATTATGGAGAAAAGCGCGCCGAATGCTTCAGTGGAACGGATGACTGGCCTCGGCGTGCGCGTCGTTCAGGCAGCCGGGCGTTTTGTCGATGCCAAAACGGTGGTCGCGGGTGAGCACACGATCACGGCGCGGCGATTTGTGATCGCAACCGGATCGTCACCCGTCGTGCCCGCCATTCCGGGGCTGGCGAACGTCGCCTATCATACGACCGATACGATCCAGAACGCGCGGGGTTCGATCGATCATCTCATTATTGTGGGCGGCGGGGCGACGGGCTTTGAGTATGCGCAGGCCTACCGGCGGCTAGGGTCGCGGGTTACGCTGATTGAGCAAGCAAAGGTGTTGCAGCGGTTCGATCCCGAGCTCGCTTCGGTCGTCAAGGCGCGGCTGACGGCCGAGGGCGTTGTCCTCGTTGAGGATGCCAAGGTCGCCAAGGTTGAGGGTGCAGCCGAACGGTTGCGTTTTGATGTCGTGGCCGACGGCGTGCGCTCAAAGGTCGAGGGATCGCATGTGCTGCTGGCGTGCGGGCGTCAGCCTGTGATTGCCGACATCGGGCTGGAGACAGCCAAAATTGCGGTCACCGAGCAGGGTATCAAAGTCAATGCGTTTCTACGCACGAGCAACCGGCGCGTGTTTGCCATAGGCGACGTAACGGGGCTGCCGCACTCGACGCAGCGGGCGGAATATCATGCAGGATTGCTCGTCAATACGCTGCTGTTCAGGTCGGCCAACCGGGTCAATCCGCGGCTTATTCCGGCGTCGATCCATACCGACCCCGAATTGGCGACCGTGGGACTGCCGGAAGCCGAGGCTCGCAACGCCTATTCGTCGATCCAGGTTTTTCGCTGGCCGCTGCGTGAAAATGCGCGGGCCCTGGCAAACCGGATGCCCACGGGCCATATCAAGGTGATCGCCGATCGAAGCGGAAAGATCGTCGGTGCCGGCATCGTTTCACGGTCGGCGTCGGAACTGATCGGTGTATGGGCCTTGGCGATTTCCAAAGGTCTCAGCTTGGAGGATATGGGCGATGTCATCATGCCGTTCCCCTCGCTTGGGGAGATCAGCGCCACGGTTTCGTCGCAACGGTCTGCGGTGTCCGTGGGTAACGCTATCAGCCGCCGGTGGGTCAAATTTCTCACCAAACTAGGATAGTATGGTTTCAGAGTATCGAAGCGAGGTGAAAGCACGGTGGCGCACGAAGCGGACAACGACAGCAAGCGCCCGGCGGGCGAGCGTCCGTCAGCGCTCTTTGATCCGCAAGCGGTGAAGTATGCCCTGAAATCGGCGTCTGCCAAGGCGTCGCGGTTTGCTTGGCCGTCTGTAAAAGTCCCCGCGTTTTTGTTCGCTTTGCCGATGCGGCTGCTGTTGTTGACGGCCGTTTTTGTGATGACCGCCGAAATGGCGATCTTCGTGCCGACGCTGGCGACGTTCCGGCAGACGTGGCTGGAGGAGCGGTTGACGGCTGCGCAGTTGGCCGCACTCGCTGCCGAAGGGTATCCCGGCGGGACGGTGCCGTCGTCGTTGCGAGCCGAATTGCTGCGGACGGCGCAGGTGAAGGCCGTGGCGTCGCGCCACAACGGTCAGCGGCGGCTTGTGCTGCCGGTCGACAATGACATGAAGATCGACGAGCACTATGACCTGCGGCAGTCGCCGGCCGGATTTGTATCCAATTTGATCGCGCAGGCGCGGCTATATGGCGACACGCTGGGCGAATTGTTTGCCCGGGAGGGGCGTACGATCCGTGTGCTCGGCAAGATTGGCGATGAGCCTGACGATCTCATCGAGATCGTGATGCCGGAAGCGCCGCTCAAGGCTGCGATGTGGGAGCAGAGCCGCAATGTTTTCTGGCTCTCGTTGCTGATTTCGCTGATGTCGGCAGGGCTCGTTTACCTCTCGCTTTATTACCTGGTGGTACGACCGATCCTGCGACTGTCGCGCAATATGCAGTCGTTCAGTCAGAACCCGGAGGACGCCGGCCGGATTATCGTGCCGTCGGCGCGCTGGGATGAGGTCGGAACGGCAGAGCGTGAACTTGAGCAGATGCAACGTCAGTTGTCGCAATTGCTTGCTCAGAAGTCGCGGCTGGCACAGCTCGGGCTCGCGGTCAGCAAGATCAATCACGATCTGCGCAATATGCTGTCATCGGCGCAGGTCATTTCGGACCGGCTGACGTCGCTGCCCGACCCGACTGTGCAGCGATTTGCCCCTAAGATTATTGCTTCGCTCGATCGTGCGATCAACTTCTGCAACGATACTCTGCGTTATGGGAAGTCTGAGGAGCACCAGCCGCGGCGTGAGTTGATTTTACTGCATCCGCTCGTCGAGGAGGTCGGCGACGGACTTGGATTGCCCCGTGAGGGCTCCATCGATTGGGTGCTCGATTTTGACGACAAGCTGAGGATCGACGCCGATCCTGAGCCGCTGTATCGCATCATCTCGAATCTGGTGCGCAATGCCGTGCAGGCGCTTGAGACGCAGGCTGAGGCTGAAGCGGACGCAGAGCGGAGCGCTGGGAAGCGCAAACCGGGCGTTATTACCGTGAAAGCGCGGCGGGAAAACCGGCGAGTGATCGTTGACGTCTCCGATACCGGACCGGGTGTGCCACAGCGGGCGCGGGGCAATCTGTTCCAGGCTTTTCAAAGTTCCAACCGAAAGGGCGGATCTGGTTTGGGGCTTGCCATTTCGGCGGAACTTGCGGCGGCTCATGGCGGTTTATTGCGGCTGCTGGATACGCAAAAAGGGGCTGCATTCCGGCTTGAGATTCCCGATCGCGCGCTGGGGCATTGATGCCACAAGACGGTCGATCGGACATAATGTGCGACGCAGTCGCGCCGTGCATGTTCGCGCTTGCGTCTGGGCGAAGGACTGGTTAGTACTGCCACCTCGCGTGCACCCGTAGCTCAGCTGGATAGAGCATCAGACTACGAATCTGAGGGTCAGGAGTTCGAATCTCTTCGGGTGCGCCAATCTCCCTCACCAATGAATACGGGCTATGTAGAGCGAAATTGCTCGCCTGCTTGGGTGTGATCCTCCGACTACAGACATCTATTTTTGCAGACTGTTTGCAGACGCCCAACCGAATTGCTTAGGCAATCTGTTCATTGAGTCGATGCAGCTTATGCACCGGGCTGCTTTGCGCGCCCGGTTGCCCGACTTACGCCACCATGTGATTGTCCGCTAACGGATCACGATCGGGGGCAGCATGGCGGCCATAGCGCAACTACTCGCGATTGGGATGCTCGCGGGATTGCTGGCGTGTGTATACCCCTTTCCGCCATTCCGAACCCGAACTCGAGCCGCTCTGGTTGTGGGCGGGTGCGTTTGCGGCGTTGGTTTTTGTTGCTCCTAAAGGGGGGTCGCGTCCGATAGAGCCACCGGAAAAGGTAGATGCCCCGCCTACAGCGTGGGTTTCAGGCGCCCGGCAAGCCCGTCTGCCTGTGCCGATTGCCCCTGATGATGAGCAGCGAGCGCCAAGCCGTTCGACCGTTTCGACAATCCCGATCCGAGGACACCAATTTTCCTTTGGGCAGCCGGGTCTGCTTACCTCTCCAAAGCTGCCGAAATGCGACTGCCTGCTTTGGCAGCGACTGGAGCGACCTGGGCTGTTGCGGTTGTCGTTTCTCGCACGAGCATGACAGCGAAAAACGTCGGCTCCAGAGTATTGCGACCGAAGTCAGCTCATTGAATTGATGTAGCTCGCGTCTATGGGTCAGAAGTTGCTAAATGCATTGTCTCGAAAACCACTAAAGGACTGTTTGTACGCAGGTCTGACAGGTCGGGGTAAAGTCATGTTGAGTTTCAAGCACACGGTTGCAGGAAAGGTGTACGCCTTTGCGAGCGTGAAAGAGTTGCTCGCGAAGTCCAGTCCTGCCCGGTCGGGCGACTATCTCGCAGGCGTCGCTGCGGGCGACGACGAGGAACGCGTCGCGGCTCAAATGGCCTTGGCAGATGTGCCGCTTAAGACGTTCCTGATCGAGCACGTCGTTCCCTATGATAACGATGAGGTTACACGTCTCATAATCGACGACCATGATGCCAAGGCCTTCGCGCCTGTGTCGCATCTGACTGTCGGTGGATTTCGCGAATGGTTACTATCGGATGCGGCAACGGAACGATCGTTGGCGGCGCTCGCGCCTGGATTGACTCCCGAGATCGTCGCCGCCGCTTCAAAAATCTGCCGCGTGCAGGATTTGGTACTGATCGCGAAAAAGTGTCGAGTCGTCACCAAATTCCGTAACACGATTGGCCTGAAAGGGAGACTGTCGACACGCTTGCAGCCCAATCATCCCACCGACGATCCGTCCGGCATTGCGGCCAGTATTGTCGACGGACTGATGTACGGAAACGGCGATGCTGTCATCGGCATAAACCCAGCTACGGATAGCATCGCGGCAGTGACGACGCTGATCGAGATGCTGAATGAGGTGATTGTCCGCTATAATATTCCAACGCAATCTTGCGTGCTGACCCATGTTACAACCAGCATCGAAGCCATCAACCGCGGTGCCCCCGTGGATCTCGTCTTTCAATCGATTGCTGGAACGGAAGCGGCGAATAAGAGCTTTGGAATTAACCTTGCGACGCTTCGGGAAGGATATGAGGCCGCGCTCGGGCTGCAGCGCGGAACGGTCGGCAATAATGTCATGTATTTTGAAACCGGTCAGGGTAGCGCGCTCTCAGCCAACTCCCACCATGGGGTAGATCAACAGACTATCGAGGCGCGCTCCTATGCCGTTGCGCGAAGATTTAAACCCTTGCTCGTTAATACCGTCGTCGGATTCATCGGGCCAGAATACCTTTACGACGGCAAGCAGATTATCCGGGCAGGCCTCGAAGATCACTTCTGCGGAAAGCTGCTCGGCGTGCCGATGGGTTGCGATATCTGCTACACCAATCATGCCGAAGCTGACCAGAACGACATGGACGTTCTTTTGACGATGCTGGGAGTCGCTGGCGTCACGTTTATCATGGGGGTTCCAGGCTCGGACGACATCATGCTAAATTATCAGACGACGTCGTTTCACGATGCCCTCTACGCTCGCAAGGTCTTGGGCTTGAAACCGTCGCCGGAATTTGAGGAGTGGCTTGTTGGGGCTGGCATCTTCGGCAAAGGCGGCGAACTAAAACTCGGCGACGGCTTGCCCAAAGCGTTTCAACGCGCTCTATCGCATTTGCAATGAGTGGTTCGCCATGTCGAAGGATCCCAGTTCCACCATCGTCAAGAACCCCTGGAGTCAATTGCGCCAGCTCACGTCGGCACGCATTGCACTTGGGCGATGTGGCACGAGCTTGCCGACTAAACCGCATCTCGAGTTCCAACTCGCGCACGCGCGCGCCCGTAACGCGGTCCATCATGAGTTGAACGCCACGGCATTGCAGCGGACGCTACACCCACTTGGACACGATGTAGTCGTGCTGCAAAGCGCTGCAGAAAGCCGCCCGGTCTATCTGCAGCGGCCGGACAAGGGCCGCCTATTGAGCGAAGCAGCGCGCGAGAAATTGAAGGATCGGCCAAGCCCTGCGGAACGGTACGATGTGGTTTTCGTCATAGGCGACGGATTGTCGGCGCTCGCCATCGAAGAGAACGCCGCAATTTTCCTCGAAAAATTGTTGCCTTCTATCCGGGCAACGGGCTGGCGTGTTGGGCCGATCGCCGTCGTGACTGAGGCGCGGGTTGCGGTCGGCGACGAGGTCGGCGGTCTCCTCGGCGCCGACTTGGTCGTAGTCCTCATCGGAGAGCGTCCGGGATTGAGTTCACCTGACAGCATGGGCATCTACATGACGTTCAAACCGTGCGTCGGGGTGACGGACGAATCCCGCAATTGCATCTCCAACGTCCGGGCCGCCGGACTGAGCCATGAGATTGCGGCCCACAAGCTTTTGTACCTCATGACCGAAGCGAAGCGGCGCGGGTATTCCGGCGTGCTTCTCAAGGACGAAGCAGAGGCCCTGCCGAGTGCCGTCACTGGTTCAGCGAAGAGCTTCTTGATCGATACCGAATAGCCCGACCTGCTTGACCGGCTTGGAAAAGCACGAAAATAACCCGGATATGGTCGGTTTTTTCAGGCGGCGATTCGATGCCAATTCCGCAATCTTGCCACTATGGCCTCGGCATCACATGGCCTGCTTCCTTAATTTTCGCTGGCAATACTCCGACAATCGGTATACCCGCCGCGTCGCTGTGTGCAGTGACCTTACGCAAAATCTGAAACACGCAGCACAAGCGTGCGCTTAGGTATCACCGCCAATGCCCACGGCGACCTCGCTGCACTCGAAGCCCTTCTGGCGAAGCTATACAATCTGGCCCTAGACCGTGTCTTCAAACTTGAAAATTGTGCGTCCAGCTCGCTCCGACCTGCGGAAACGGTTCGCCACCTGCGCGGGGAGCACTTGGGGTGGGTTCGTTTGGCAGACCCGATTGGGGCCATGGCCGACCGAGACGGCACTGCTTTGGCCGGTATCAACGCAGGAAGGCACTCGATGAGTCTGGGCATATTCTTCACGGTTCTGGCAGCCGCCGCGATGCATGCAGGCTGGAATGCGTTTGTTAAGCTAAGGATTGAACCCCTCCTGGCGATGACCTTGATCTCTCTGACCGCGGGGCTATTCGCATTGCCACTGCTGGTGGTGACAGGTTTGCCGCGCGTCGAGGCCTGGCCCTGGCTTGCTGGCTCGCTGATGTTCCACCTTGGGTACTACATCGGACTGGCGGAAGCTTACAGGCGCGCGGAGATGAGTCAGATCTACCCGCTGGCGCGTGGCAGCGCGCCGCTTTTGACGGCGGCGGTCAGCGTCGCCTTCTTCGGCGAACATCTCGTCCCATTGCAGATTGCCGCCATCGCGCTTCTCGGTCTCGGGATAATGCTGATCTCGCTGCTCGGCCGCCGCCGCGGCAGCCCCTTCGACCCTGTCGCGCTAGGCTTTGCTGTGCTCGCCGCAGTGATGATCAGCGGCTACACGGTTGTCGATGGTTTGGGCGCCCGCGTGGCCAACGACCCGCATGCCTATTCGGCCGCCCTATTCGTCGTAGATGCACTGCCGCTCTTCGCCTATGTCGTCCTGCGCCGCGGCAAACTGGCACTAGATACGATGCGTCCTTACTGGCTGCAGGGCGCGGCTGGTGGCGGGCTTGCGCTGGGTTCTTACTGGATCGCGATCTGGGCAATGACTGTTGCGCCGATTCCGCTCGTTGCTGCAGTCCGGGAGAGTTCCGTGCTGTTCGCCGCGCTGATCGCGTTCCTTTGGCTTAAGGAACCGCTGCAGGCTTCACGCATCATTGCCTGTACGCTCATCGTCGCTGCACTGGCCATAATGCGGATGGTGTGATGCACAGGTCCTAACCCGGTGAGACCCACTCCTCTACCGTCTCGAAGAAGCCGCGAACGAGTGGCAGGCGCCTCCTCTCGGTCCGGCAAGCGGCATATTCGCCGACGGCGAGGTCCGTTCCGGTCACGACAAGCCTTTTTAACAGGGCCTCAGGCCTGAACTCCGTGTCGAAAATGACCCCGATGCCAAAGCCAGCTGCGACCGCCTCGCGTACGGCTTCGCGGGACTGAACCTCGAGGAGGTTCGCTGGCTTAATGCCAGCGGCGGACAACCGAGTTTCAATGACCTCTCGCGTAATCGAACCACGCTCGCGCAG
>JANLYB010000313.1:0-4893 GCA_031365425.1 Hyphomicrobiaceae bacterium | reverse complement strand
GGCTGAAATCCTGACGGGCGTGTTTCGCGTCCCAGCCGAGAACCTCGTGACGCAAGGTTATGGAGAGCAGTATTTGAAAGTGCCAACTCAAGAAGCTGAACGGGCCAACCGGCGCGTTGCCATCCGCCGCATTACGCCTTTGATGGCCGACAATAAATAAGTTGAATTTACTCAAGCGGTTTTAGTGTTTTGTGGGCTTCTTAATGTGAGCGGGGCGTTTTTCCGTTGGACGACAACTGCGGCTCTCAGCGCGATATCGGTCGGAATTCGTTGTCGAGATCGAAGGTTGGGGCGCAGAAATTTTGTGCGCAAGATGTCGGTCGGTAACAGCAGCAGTAGCAGCCTGGAACGCAGGTATGATTGGACACAGTTCTCCTCAACTCTCGTCCGACGTCGAATTCAGCGTGCACGGCAACTATTTAGCGTGGTCGGCACGCATATTGCCCAGCATGGCCTCTACCGACAGAAACGGCTGGGACCGTCTATTTGCCTCGGCCTGTCGAGGTTTCGATTATTTCCGGGCGTGCGAGCTATCGGGGTCATCTGATTTCAAGGTGTTTGCTGTCGCGGTGTTCGCTGGTGATCGCTTGATCGCCGGGGTGCCTGCATTCGAGACGACGATCCCCGTCACCATACTGCTTGAGGGAATGGCGCGGAACGCTGCCGCGGCTGCTGGCCGGTGGTTCCCAAACGCCATGTCGTTACCTATCGTTGGCTTGGGTTCGCCGTACTGGGAAGAGGTGGCGCTCGTCTTCGATCCAGACCTCGATGCCGAAGCCCGGCGTCGAGCGACGACGCTCATCCTGGATGTGCTCGATGGCTATGCCAAGCAGAACGGCATCGGGACACTGATTGCAAAGAACATCTCGGACAGTGAACGTAGCTTGCTTGACCCCTCATTTCAAATGGCCGGCTACGCACCGATTGAGGCCCTCCCGCTCACATCCCTCTGGGTGCCGCCGACAGATGAAGCCTACATCCAATCACTTTCAGCCAATATGCGCAGCAACATGCGTCGCAAACTGAAGAAGGCAAAAGGTCTCCGGATGGAGATACGCACCAACGTCGACGGAATCGAGGACGACCTCCACCGGATGCGGACCGCGACGACGTCCCGCGCCAAGATTGATTTCGAAGCATTTAGCCAAGTGCCGCGCGGCTATTATCGCTCCGTGTTGGAACAGATGCGCGGCAAAGCTTATCTGCGTCTTTATTGGTTCGAAGAACAGTTGATCGGGTTCGCACTCGTCCTGCGAGGCCCCAGGGAAATCACCGAGACTTATACGGGAATGGTCTATCCGGAAGGCCCAGACCATGGTCTCTTTTTTCTCAATTGGATGATCCACCTCAAAGAAGCCCGCCAACTTGGTATGACCGTGATCGATGCCGGACCGACGACCTACATCACCAAAGAGCGCCTCAATTGCCAATTCCATCGTTCATGGCTGTTTGTGCGCTATCGTAAGCGGCTGGGGAATTGGGTACTTCACAGCATCGCCGACACCATCGGATTTAACAAGTCGGATCCTGATCTTAAGCAACTGGGCGATAGAGCCCCTTATGTGCAGTAGATCGTCGCCCGCAGCGTCCCCCGATGCCCCATAGCATGGGGCGGTGCGCGACCAGACCTATTCATCACAGGTTCAGTTTAGAACGAATAATCCGGCTCCATCAGCTCAAGCTGGTTTAACCGGAGAATCACGATGAAGTTGAAACTAATTGCAGCAACCGTTTTGTCCCTTGCCGTGCTTTCTGGCTCGGCGATGGCGCAATCCACCACGACGCCTCAAACGCCGTCGACTGGCACCTCCACGGCAAAATCAATGCCTAAGACTAAAGCACCGAGGGTGACGAGCAAAGTTCGTTCAGAAAAGTCCATTGCGTGTTCGGCTGAAGCTGACAAGCGCCAGCTTCACGGAGCAACTCGGAAAAAGTTCCGCGCGGACTGCAAGAAGGGCAAAATGCCAAATTAACGCTCTCTCCACGTTTGCAGTTGGTGCGTTTACCGTGGCTACTACGCGGGCCGCCGCACACCATTGGCCGCATGAGCTTCAGCCCAGCTGAGCCAGCGATTGCAGTAAGGTTGGGAGGCAGCTTTCCAAGGAACCAAGTCCACATTCCACAGTTGATGCAACCAGCGACGACGCGCCCGTCAGTTCCCAAGCGGTTCCCCCCTCAACTAGCTTTGAAGGTCCGTCGCGTCGTCGTTGCTATTCAACCATGCCCAGGATGACTGGCAATGCTCAGGATCGCTGTGCCTGAAATGGTTGAATGAGTAATCATCAGTCCCAGGAGCTAACTTTGTAGAGCGCGAATAGACACCACCCTAGAGACGCCAGGGTGAGAATTAGAAGGCTTGGCGGTGAATCGACTGGCAGTATTGGAGGCGATATTTCAAGCTCAAGCCGAACTGCATACCAAACGACACCGCCGACCAATATGACCATGAGAGGTGCCAACGGATAGACCAAGCCGACCACGAACCGCTTGTTGGGCCCCGGATCAGGCCAATCATCGACAAAAACCTTCCACACCCACCCCATGAGTACCTCATAACGTCCAACTTCGTTTGCCTAAGACCAATAGCAGGCGCAGCGCTGCCCGCTGTCTGGACGGAAGCTGCAGTGGCTCGTTCAATTAAAGTTTCATCAGTACAAACGCGGCAAAATATTTGCTCATAGCCACCGCATATTTTGATGATCATACAAATCACCCGCACTGTTGAGCGAGGCCAGATGCAGATCAACCATATAGAGCTGGTTACGAGAAGTACACTGCACGCACGTCGCGCGTCAGGGGAAATCTACTGTCTCATCCGAAGCGAGCGCTTTCCAAGCACGAAAAGGAAGAGCCTGAGTCAATCGACATCCGAGTCTGGTCTGTCAACTCGAACCGAACCGGCCTCCCTATCTTCTTCTGCCGGATGGTGCTCGATCCATTGCGTAGCCGCTCGGCCACGTCGTTGACGCGGACGGCAACAACAGCCCAACCGCGCAGCTGCCGCCGCACCGGCGCGATGGGTCCGATCAACTTGAATCACCTTCGAGACGGAACCTCGTCCTATTTCGAACTACGTCAGCGACTAAAGCGCAAAAAGCGGCGCCAAAAAAACAACCTGGGAGAACGCACGATGACGACCCCTCGCCGTTTCGCGAAGGCTTCGCTATGCGCAGGGCTATTTGGCGGCGTGGAAATGAGCGAAGAAGCAATGAAGCCAAATGAGGCGAGACATCAAATTTTTGAGACTTTGATTTCTATCAATTGTCGTGACGGGACCGCCTCAGCGTTTTCGATCCATAAGAGGTCGAATTCGAGAGCGGAGAGATCCGCGCGAGACGCTGTCGGTGAACCCAGCTGGTGGGATGAGATTCGGTAATCCATTCCTGCCCCTGATCGATGGGAGTTGGCCCACCATGGTACGATTTCATAGGTCGTGGTCCGCTCGTCTGGCACAAGCGCCAGCGACTGCGGAGGGACCGGTGATACCGGCGCTGGTCTTTACCGGCCGCCCGGCCATTTGGGGTCGCTCGATCTTCGGTGCGGCCCCCTCTTTTATATGAATGGTCCCGGCGGTCAGTTCGAAGTAGTGCTCGAATTTCTGACGGATCGAGCGGCGGGCTTGGCCGGTCGACAGTGGCTCGGTACCGCGGTCGATCTCTTTGCCGAGAATGAAGCGCCAACGATTCCCGTCTCGGATGGCAAACGGTTTCCCGTCCGGGATGAGCTTTGGCACGCTCGTCCTTGCCATAGGTGCGAGAACGTTCCAACGACGGGTCGAGACAACGCGTGTCGGAGCGCCGCCACTACCCCGTTACCGCCGCCGATTACGGCGGGCCACGATCCGCTTTCTGGCTTGGCGTGAGCGAAGTTTCGCTCTAGATGTGCAACCCCCTTCATTTCCCCCACCACCGCCCGCGTGGGAACTTCCACCGTCGCAAAATGCCATGGTGCTCTTCACCGGGAATTGCCTACTTCATCCCGCAGCCAATCCGCTTGGCCGCTTGAACCCCGGCAGACGCTGCCGCGGTCTTAAAAGAAGATGGTGGCGAGCAATCCGGCGTTGGATGCGCGCGATACGTTCGCGCCGGTACAGGGAAACCGTCGTGCGCGGGACCGACGCCATCAAACGTTTGTAGTGATCGCCCGGACTGCTGATGCGTCGTTCGAGTTCTGTCATTGCTCAAGTCTAGCATCGCGCGGTCGTTCGACGATTTTTGTGTGTGGACGATCAATCAACCTCGAACAGTGCCGATTCCTTTGCAGGGCGGGCACGCGGTGCCGTTGGGGAGCTGACCTTTCCCATTGCAATGGGGGCACGTAACGCCAGGTTTTGGCTGCAGTTTTTCGATACCCATTTTGCACTCCCCAAAAAGACGATGCTCAGTATGTAGAGTTGGCAATACGTTCTAGTCCTCCAAATCGACGGTTAGCGGACCGCAGCTGCCGGTTGAGTGGGGGACTCCCTTTAGGGTAGGCCTGGGATTGTAGAAAAAGCAATATCAGTCAGGGCGGACCAAAGAGGCAAAATCGAGCAGGTATGGTGTGACATGAGGAGCTATGGCGATGATGCTCCTGGCGCGGAGCACGGCCTTTGAGAGAGGCCCCAGGAAAGGCCCTGCGAAAGGCCATCAGGCTCCCATGAAAAAGCCTCCGGCTTGGACCCCGGAGGCCCGCTCCGTTTAGAGAGCGCTGCGTGTGGCCAGTCTCGCTTCAATCCAGGCCAGGATCTCGCTCTCAAGGTACCCCACTCTGCCCGTCCGGTATGAGCTCAGCCGTACCCTTTTGGGGAATAGGCCTGCCTTCTCGAGACGGTCAATGTGAGCGAAGCTGTAGAGGACGAGGTCTTTCACTTGTTTCTTCGAGAGCAGGCGCAGTGTTGTCGTCATCGCGGAC
>JANLYB010000303.1:0-2928 GCA_031365425.1 Hyphomicrobiaceae bacterium | reverse complement strand
GACTCCGACGCCTTTTCCTTGATCACCCCGCCGAAATTCGGTTGCGGGGGAGGTATTCGTTTCCCGTCGATGGTCGTAGTGGCGCCGGGCGAACCCGGAACGCCCGTGATCTGTTGAGCGAAGGCCGGGGCGAAGCCAAATGCGAGAATGCCTACCCCTGCAACAATACTGCGAGCGATACTCATGATTGGAGCTCCCGCTTCGGGTTACTCGGCAAAGAAAAATATCAACGATAAAATCGGACTTCTGTCTGGTGGACAGCAACTGACGCAAATGGATGTTACCGGAGCATCGTGGGCACCAGTGTTGATCGATGTCAATGTGGTTCCGGGCCAACAGGTCACGATATTTCCCGTTAACTATCGGCCAAAGCGGGATTGCCGAGCGCAAAACGATGATCGACCGGGAGCACGATCTGCCGGTCACGCGGCAGGCCAAGGCGCTGAACCTCGCGCGCAGCACGGTCTACTATCTACCGCGTCCGGTCTCGGTCGCCGATCTCGTCTATGCGGCGGCTCGACGAGTGTTCCCCTCGGCTCCACCACTTTATGCCTCACGCGCTGATCGCGCTCCGGCGGGGCGGCGCACGCTGCCTTAGTCGTCTCCAGTCCCCTGCCCTTCGGGCGATAGTGCGAAGGCTGGCCTCAGCTTAACCTGTTTGCAACGATTTTTGCCGCATACCTTGGTGCAGGATGGCTCGATGGCGGATCGGTCACGCATGAGCGGTGCAACGCTCAGTATCTTCGGTTCAACTCCGGGGTCGAGCCTCCATCCTCTTTTGCCGGCGCGCGGCCTTAGACCCGCGGCAGCCCAAAGGCGCGGACGGCGTCTTGGACGCCCAACAACAAAATCTGCACGCCGACGCAAAGCAGGATGAAGGCCGCCAGCCGCGAAACAACGCGCGATCTGGTCTTGCCGAGCAGTGCGACGAGGCGATCGGCTGAGGCGTAGCAGGTACCTACTGACAAAGCGACGGCGATGGCTGCGAGCGAAGCACCGACGAAGAACGAGGCGTTCGTGCCGCCGACGACCGGCCCGTTTGCGCTGAGCGCGATGGCGACGGAGATGGTTCCTGGACCGGTGGTGAAGGGCATGGTCAGCGGAAAGAACGCGACATCGGCGGTCGTGCTGGCGGGGGCGGCCTGTTCCTGCTTGCGGTCCTCCTGCTGTTCGGGGCCGAGCAACAGTTCCCAGGCGCGGGCTGCAACGACGAGGCCGCCCGCAATGCGCAGGGCGGCGAGGCTGATGCCGAAGAAACTCAGGATTGGCGCGCCCGCCCAAAGTGCGGTCAGCATGACGATGGCGGCATAGGCCGCGATGCGCCATGCGAGTGCGACGCGATCGGCGTGGCTGCGGTCGGCGGTCACCTGGCTATAGATAATCGCGCCGCCAAACGGATTTACGATTGAAAACAAGGCCGAAAACGCCAGCAGGAAACTTGGGATCGCGTCGTTGATCATGTGCGTTTCCTCAAGACCGGCGGATGGGGGCGATATGGACCGTCAACGGTGTAGACGGTTTGGCGTGATTGAGCCACGGGCAATGGGGGATGGTGCGGATGCGGCGGTTTTGGGGATGACAGCGGGGCGCAAATCAGATGCAGTTGCGCTGTTGGATTTGCCCTGAGGGAGTAGCTTGTTTTCGCGTCTCGGGCTTCAAGCGAAAACGAGACAAAGCTATGACGAACATATCGAAGGCATTAGTGGCCGCGGGCTTGGCCGGGGTTGTCGCCTTGGTGGGCGGGTGCAGTTCGGCGCCCGAGAAGGTGCTTGAGACGTCGTCGGTTGCGCGCAAGAAGCAGCGCTCCGTCGAGGTAACCGAGCATGCCCCGAAGCCGACGCTTGCCGACACGTGTGCGCAGCGGCACGTGGACTACCAGGCGGGACGCAATCAGCCAACGTCGCTTGAACAGAAGCAGGCCATGGATGCGGCCTGCGCCGGCGCGCATTAATGGCTATAGTTGACTGGATTCCAGCCGCCGATGCCCAGCATCGCAAGCGATGACGCTGGGATGACGTTGAGGGGTTTAACCTGTCAGCGCGAGCGGCTTGGTGGCGGCGGTGGCGTCGAGGATGCGTTTGATTTCGGAGCGGCAGGAACCGCAGTTGGTGCCGGCTTTGAGGCATGCGCCGATCGCGTCGACCGTGGTGCAACCGCCGTGGGTGGCGGCGGCGGCGATCTGGTTTGCGCCGATGTCGAAGCAGGCGCAGACGATGGTTCCGTGGTCGGCGGTGGCCGTGGCTGAGCGTCCGGCAAGCAGGCGTTGTTTCTGAGCAGAGGTGGCAAAGGAAGCCGTCAACTGTCCCGCGACCCAGGGGCGGCCGATGGTCAGGGCTGAGTGCGCCACGAAGAGTGCGCCGGTGAGCCGCTCGCCGTCGAAGGCTGCGACGCGATACTGGCCGCAGGCGTTGTCGCGGTAGGAGACGAGGGCGGGTGCTGAGCCATCCAGTTGCAGAAGGGGGGCGGGTTGTAGCAACCGGGATGCAACGGCTGGCCAATCGGCGGGGCAAGCTGTCCAAGCTATTTCGGTGCGCCAGCCGCCTTTGACTGGCGTCATGGCCCAGTAGGGGGCGTCGAGGGCTGGTTTTTGCGCGGTGACGAGCAGGCCATAGAAGGTTGCCGCGAAGGGCTGAATAGCAACCGGGGTGTGTTTGAGTTCGGGCTGGCCGGAGATGGGGTCGACGGCACTTTCGACGACGGTGTCGATGCGGGCACTGCTGGCGAGTTGATCGGTCCAGTGCATGGGGACGAAGACGGAGCCGCGGCGCTGGCGTTCGGTTATGTCGGCGCGGACGACGACCGAGCCGTGGGGACTGCGCACGGTGACGAGCTGACCGTGTTCGAGGTTGGCGGCTTTGGCGTCGGCGGGGTGGATTTCGGCGAACGGTTCGTAGATGTGGCTCATGAGGCGCGCGGTTTTGGCGGTGC
>JANLYB010000193.1:0-22748 GCA_031365425.1 Hyphomicrobiaceae bacterium | reverse complement strand
CGCAGGCGGCCCGATCCCGGCCGCCCGCGGCGTCGCGATCCTCGGCCGTAGCTACGGCTACGGCCTCCGGTGCGCTTCTGGCGGATCGGCTCGGGCTAGGGCCGTGAAATGGCATGAAGTCTATCCGGACAGGCTCTTAGGCAAACAGATGCCTGCAGGTCTAGACGACGGCGAGAGGAAGCGGCCCCTACCGGCTGAGCGGAAAGACCCCAAATGCCGGACGCCAATATCGAATTTCAACGGGAACCAACCCCGTCTTCCGGGGCCAGCCGCCGCCCAACCAACCCGGCACGAGGCATCGGTTTCATGGTCGCCGCGACGCTTATGTTCTGCCTCGGCGACACCTTGATGAAGCTCTCCGCCGCAGTGCTGCCGACCACGGAAACAATGTTCGTGCGCAGCCTCGTTGCGGCTTCCGTTGCGGCAATGGCCGCAGCATGGACCGGTTCATGGCGTCAATGGCGCAAGGCGCTCGTCGGGCCGATGGCACTGCGCGCTGCAGCGGATGCGGGCACGTCGCTGATGTTTCAATCCGCACTCGGCCGCATGCAGTTTGCCGACATCATGGGCATCAACCAGCTGCAAACCTTGTCGTTGACGGCTGGCTCCGCGTTGTTTTTGGGCGAGAAGGTCGGTTGGCACCGCTGGTCGGCCGTTGCGGTGGGGCTGGTTGGTGGATTGCTGATCATCAAACCAGGAACGTCCGCATTTGACTGGTGGGCGCTCGCCGCGGTCGCAGCGGTGCTGCTTGCGACCACGCGCGAAATATCGACCCGCAAGATCCCAGTCACCGTGCCGATCCCGGTGGTGATGGTGATCTCGGCTTCAACCGTAACGCTGGCCGCCTTAGCTGGGGCGCTCATCCAGGCTTGGTCGGTCCCCGGCATCCGCGAACTCGCCATGTTGATCGGTGCAGGATTGTTTATTCTGACCGGCCAGTTCTGCACCATCTCGGCCATTCGCTCGGCCGCGCTCTCTGTCGTGGCACCGTTCCGCTATGCCGCAATGATCTGGGCTCTCCTGCTGGGATACGGCGTATGGGGGCATCTGCCCGACACGTTTTCATTGCTCGGATTTGGCATCATCGCGGCAGCCGGCATTTACACCTTCCACCGCGAGCGCTTGCTGCAGATCGAGCGCAATACGCTGCCACATTGACGGACCTGACGGTTTGGCTTCGCGCAGTTAGACTTTTTCCGGTTTAAATTTAAGCGCCCCAATCACTCCATGGCCGCCGTCTCGGCCAAGGGCCGAGCTACGCTCGAGGGAGGCGGCCATCCAGTGCCAAGAACTCAGACCCGTCCGCGCGGCTCCTGGATGGCCGGGTCACGCCCGGCCTTGGAGTAGAGGGGAAGCCTTGATTCAATCAAAGCCGGAAGGATACTAACCGGCTTCTAGCAGGACACAATGCTCCGGGGCCGCAGAGAGGTAGGCCTGCTGGCCCGCCTGCCATTGCTTACTGGCGGTCTGACGGATGACGACTTCGCGGCCACCCCAGTCCACATGCAGTTGGGTCATGTCACCAAGAAAGATCGACCGCTGCACGGTGACCGGCCAGACATTCCTCCCGTCGGGTCCATTCGCAGCGGGTGGTGCCGCCGCCAGATGTAAATGGACCGTGCGCACAGACATCACGGGGTCTGCTGCCGGCGTGCGGCCGTGAGTGGTTCCATAGATGAGATGGCCGCCCGATGAATCGAGCGCCACCAGCCCGTTGCCCGAAAGCTCAGGGCGCAGCCGGCCGCTGATCAAATTGGCCGAGCCGACGAAATCGGCGACGAAGGCCGTACGGGGATAATTGTAGATTTCGCTCGGGCTGCCGCGTTGCTCGATGTGTCCGCCACGCATGACGATGATCTGGTCCGACATCGCAAGCGCTTCTTCAAGGTCATGCGTGACGTAGACCGACGTGACTTTTAAGCGGCGTTGCAGCTCGCGCAGCTCAATCCGCATCTCGGCCCGCAGTTTGGCGTCGAGATTGGACAGCGGTTCGTCAAACAGCAGCACGGTCGCCCCGAACGCACAGGCGCGCGCGACGGCGACGCGTTGTTGCTGCCCCCCGGAAAGTTGCGAGGCATTGCGATCCGCGTACTGCCCCATCTGTACGAGATCGAGCGCGTAATGCACCTTCTGCTTCAATTCGGCGGCGTCTGTATTGCGCACGCGCAACCCGTAGGCGACGTTTTCGAACACCGTCATGTGCGGCCAGATCGCGTACGATTGGAACACCATCGATAGACCGCGCTGCTCGGCGGGCAGGTTGATCCCCTTGGCGCCGTCGTACATCGTCTTCGATCCGATACGGATCGCCCCGCCGCTGGGCTTTTCCAGGCCTGCAATGGCCCTGAGCGTCGACGTCTTCCCGCAGCCGGACGGCCCGAGCAGCGTCAACTGCTCGCCGCGCGTCACCGTGAAACTGACCGGGCCCACGACTTTTACCGGCCCGTAGCTGATCTGCAGGTCTTCGACGTTAATTTCAATCTGCGCTTCGCTTTGCATCTCTCAGCCTCCCACCCTGCCGGCGCGGCGGGTCACCATCATGAAAATCATCATCGCTAGCCCGACCACGAAGGTCTGGATCAGCGCCATAGCCGCGGTCAGTTCGGAACTCGAGGAGAACCACGATTCAACAATCGCCGGCGTCAGCACCTTGGAATTGGGTCCCATCAACAGGATCGACGCACCAAGCTCACGCACGCTCGCAACGAAGATCAGCAGCCAGGCCGCAAGCAGTCCGGGTCTCAGCAGCGGCATGGTGATTGTGCGCATCCGGTAGGCCCACGACGCGCCACAGACTTGCCCGCATTCGTCCAGACTGCGGTCCAGCTGCATGATCACACTCGAAATCGTGCGCACGCCAAGCGGCAGAAACACGGTGAGGTAGGCAATCAGAAGCACCCAGAACGTGCCATAGATCGGGATCGGGAAAACGATCCAAGCCCACATCATGCCGAACGCGAAAACAAGGCGGGGCACCGCCTGCGGAAACATGACGATATATTCCAGCACGCCACTTCCTGGCAGCCGGCTTCGCTGGATCAGCCACGACAGCAGGCCCGTAATCGCAACGCCGATCGTGGCAGTCAGCGCGCCAAGCATCAGACTGTTCGTCATCGCCGAACGGACCGCGTTGAGCGAGAAAGCCTGATGGAAATGCTCGAGCGTGAAGTTGTCGGCCTTGGGGAACGCCACGGCCAGTTTCTGCAGCGACGCGAACAGCAGTGTGGCGACCGGGAGCACCACCGATAGCACGACATAAGCGGCGCATACCGCAAACAGCACCCACCGGAACCAGCCGACGTCCATCACCCTGGGACGGAAGGCTTTGCCGGAAATAGTGACGTAGCTGCGGCCAGAGGTGATTCGGCGGTAGAAGTAGAGCATGACGAACATGACGGCGAACAGCGATACGCCCATGGCGGCCGCTAGCGGAATGCGCGGCGGATATTGCGACACCAGTTGGTAGATGGCGGTCGTAATCACGTAAAATCGTGCCGGTGTGCCGAGCACCAGGGCGGCAGAAAACGATCCCAGCATCTCCGCGAAAACGAAGATGGCAGCGCCGAGCACGCCGGGGGCAACGAGCGGCAGCGTGACCCGCATCATAGTGCGGAACCGTCCCGCCCCCATGATCTGAGAGGCCTCTTCCAGGGACGGGTCCATGGACTTCATCACCGCCCCGATCATCACGAAGGCAACCGATCCTTCGAAAAGCGCCATCACCCAGGCAATTCCCATCGGCGACGTGATATCAAGAAGCGGGCCTTCGCCGCCAAAGCTGCGCCAGATCTGATTGATGAACCCGCTTTCCGGCGCCCCAAGTAAGCTCCAGGCGAACGCGCCCAGCAGCGGCGTCACATAATATGGAACCGCCATCAACTGTTCGAGCGTTCGCTGAAACGGCACGTTGGTGCGGCTCAAAATCCAGGCCGTGAGAAACCCGAACACGAGCGCCATGACGGTTGCCGCGAAGGTGACGTACAGCGTGTTGAGCATGATCTCGGAATAGCGGCCGAGAGCAGCGTAGTTATCCAACCCATAGGCCGTCGGCGGACGGGCCTCGGCTAGGCCGACATCGAGAGACGCCTGTACCAAATAGTAGACGGGGTACAGCACGAACAGCGCCAAGAGCCCAATCACCGCCATCATGGCGAAGTTTTGCCCTGACAGCAGTCGCGATATCGAAAAGGGCCATGGGCGGGAGGCAACGGCGGCTTTGGTTGAAATCATAGCGTTTTAGTCTTTCTAGATTTCAGTGTGACCTCTTGTGAGACAGTGGGCACGGCCCAACGCGCGGGCCGTGCCGGACATCTCACGGGCGGAGTTTCCCCTTGCCAAGCACAATGGCGAGCGGGCGGCCCCTCACAGTCCGAGCATGGCGTTCCACTCTTTGGTGAACGTCTCGCGGCTTGCCATGTAGCCAGCCATATCGGCCGGTTTCAGCAGCTTGAAATCGCGCAACCGCTTGCCGCCGGGCATCTCGGGTGCGTCTTTGCGATAGGAGCCGTAATAGAGGAACGGATTGTTCTGATAGTGGGTCTGGCCGCGCAACGACATCATCCAGTCGATGAAGAGGCGCGAAGCCTCGGGATGGGGGCCCTTGTCGACGATGCCGGCGAGCAGGTCACCGGCGGGCATCCCGTCGGCAGGAGCCACGAAGGCAATGGGAGCGCCTTTTTCCTTGTGCAGCAGATAGCCCGTGTATTCGCCAAGCCCGCAGATCTTGTCGTCGCCCTTGGCGAGCCGGTCGAACAGCTGAACGCGAGAGTCAAAACCCCGCGGGCGCTGCTTGGCGAATTCCTTCCAGAACGCATCGCCGTACAGGCGGCGCAGTTCGTACCACTGCACGAATTGCAAACCCGAACTCGATTGCTTCACGCTCATGGCGTTGAGCCAGCGGGGATGGAGCAAATCCTTCCATTCCTTCGGCGCGTCTTCCGGTTTGACCTTCTCGGTATTGTAAGTAATGCCGGCAAAGGTGGTGCCGCAGTGGAAGTAGTCGCCCACCGGTGAACTCAGCTGCTCCGGCGCGTACGCACCGGACTCGGGCGAGACGTAACGCGCGTAACCGCCGCGCTTCTGGAAATCCATGGCCGTTCCCGGTTCGGAGAACTGGATGACGTCGACGTTGAAGCGGCCTGCGGACCGTTCCGCGAGAATCTTAGAAAACAGAGCGCCGTTCTGCGCGCGAAGGTACTTACCCTTGATCTTCGGGAAGTCCTTGCTGAAGGCTTCCAGGATGCCCGCGGCGGCTGGCTCGCTGTCATGGGTGTAGAATAAGAACTCGCCTTCCTGCTCAGCCTTGGCGATATCGGCGGCAGTCGAAAAATCCAGGACTTTTGTGATCGGACGGTCCTGAGCTGCGGCTGTTTGTGAAATCAGTCCAGAGAACGGCATGGCTGCCACGGCAAGGCCAGCCTTCAGGACATCGCGACGTGTCGTGCCCTTTGCAAATTTCGTGTCAGACATAGGCTTACTCCCTATTATTTCGGCCGGAATTATTTTCCCGGTCAGAACGTGTTTGCTGCAATTCGTAAATTCGTATTCCCTGAGAAAAATGACGGCCCGGCTGGCCAGCGCGCGGGCTTAGCAAGAGCGTGCAATCAACCTCGACCCGCAAAAGGCATTTTCGTTGCCATCACCGTCATCTCCAAGACGTTGGCATCAAGCGGCAGAGACGCCATGTACGTGACGGCTTCACCAACGTTCTGGACATTCATGGTAGGCTCGACCGCCATCGTTCCGTCGGCCTGGATGACGCCTTTGGCCATCCGGGCTGTCATCGGCGTGGCAGCGTTTCCGATATTGATCTGACCGCACGCGACGTCGAACCGGCGCCCGTCGAGTGCAATCGCCTGCGTCAGACCGGTAACCGCGTGCTTGGTCGCGGTATAGGGTGCCGAACCCGGGCGCGGCTTGAAGACCGAGATCGAACCGTTGTTGATGATGCGGCCGCCGCGCGGCGCTTGATCGCGCATCATACGGAACGCAGCGTTTGCGCACAGGAACATGCCGTTCAAGTTGACGGAAACGACCGTGTTCCACTGTTCCCAGGTGAGGTCGCCAAAGTTGGTTGAAGGCACATTCCCGCCGGCATTGTTGAACAGCACATCGATCCGGCCAAAACGCGCGTGGATGGCTTGGAAAAGTGCGGCCACCGATTGCGGATCGGTCACATCGGCCGGCACAATCAGCGCCTCGCCTCCGCTCGCCATCGCTGCGGTTTCTTCCAGCGGTTCGCGGCGCCGTCCGGTCAGGCAGACGTGAAAGCCGGCATTGAGCAGGCAGAGCGCCGCCGCCCGTCCAATTCCACTTCCAGATCCGGTGACGAGGGCGATCTTGGCCGTCATGGCATTTCTCCGCGTGAGCGTTAGCAAACGTGATCACAACCTCGCGCCGAAGTTATGAAATGAAACAATTCAAGTCCAATTCGGAGTCAGTATTGATTAATACCAATTTTGCATTGATAGAATGCATCGACGTCGGGCAGTGGTGATGCGGCTATGGATCAGAAAAAACGGACGGGCGGCCAAGCCGCCCGCCCCTCACAGGATCAAGTAAACAGAGGGACGTTATTTGGCTCGCGCTTGAGGACGACACGCTGGATCTTACCGACGACGAGCAGGTAGCAGAGCACCGCGACGAGTGCGTTGAGTCCGACGAAGACCAGCGCGCCTTGGAAGTTTCCGGTGGCGCTCAGGATGTAGCCGATCACGATGGGCGTCGTGATGCCGGCCGTATTGCCGAATGTGTTGAACAAGCCGCCCGACAATCCGCTCAGTTCCTTCGGCGAGGTATCCGACACGACGGCCCAGCCCAGTGCGCCGATGCCTTTGCCGAAGAATGCGAGCGCCATGAAGAAGATCACCATCTCTTGGCTTTGCACGTAGTTGCAGGCGATGATCGTCATCGAGATCAGCATGCCGCCGACGATGGGAATCTTACGGGCGAGCGTCAACGAGTTGGTTTTGCGCAAGATGTAGTCGGAAATCACGCCGCCGAGGATGCCGCCCGCAAAACCGCACAGCGCAGGCAGCGTTGCGATGAAGCCGGCCTGGAGGATGGTCAAGCCGCGCTCCTTGACGAGGTAGACCGGAAACCAAGTCAGGAAGAAATAGGTGAGCGTGGTGATGCAGTACTGGCCGATGTAAACACCCAGCAGCATGCGATTGCTCAGTAGTTGCCAAATGTCGGACCACTTTGCGCCTTCGCTTGGGGCCTTCTTTTCATCCATGTTGGTGAGTGCGCCGCCAGCTTCGATATAGGCGAGTTCGGCGGCATTAATCGAGGGATGGTCTTTGGGGCCATAAATAGTCTTGAGCCATAACAAGCTCACGAGAATGCCAAGGCTGCCCATGAAGAAGAAAATGTAGCGCCAGCCGTAGTGGAACGCGATCCAGCCCATGATGGGCGAGAACAAGACGGTCGCGAAGTACTGCCCGGAATTGAAGAAGGCAGAGGCCGTGCCGCGTTCAGGACCAGGAAACCACGCCGCCACGATACGGGCGTTTGCAGGAAATGATGGTGCTTCGGCGAGGCCGACGAGAAGGCGTAGCGCAAAGAGGGCTGTGACTGCGGCTGCGCCAGTGAGGAAGCCCGTCATGCCTTGCAAAAGGGTGAAGAGGGACCAGGTAAAAATGCTGATCGCGTAAATCCATTTCGACCCGTACTTGTCGAGTAGCCACCCGCCTGGAATTTGGGCCAGGACGTAGGACCAAGCGAAAGCAGAGAATACGTACCCCATCGAGATGGCATCGAGCCCCAACTCCTTGGAGACAGCCGGTCCTGCGATCGAGAGCGTGGCCCGGTCGGCGTAGTTGATGATGGTGACTAAGAAGAGCATGGCGACGATCCCAAAACGGGCTCGTGTCGGTTTGGCTTCTGCACCTGAGGCAGCTGTTGTCATGGTTTCTCCCTGTAGTCTTTTATGGGTCGCTTGGCCTATGCCGAGCGCCGGACGTGGTTCTTGGCGGCAATAGTACCGGAGAGATAATGCAGCGTCCAAATCAGAGAGTGTATTAATCAATGCGCTTTTTGAATTGATTGACGACGATGCAGGCTTTAAAGGCGCTCGCTTTATCGATGTCTAATTGGTATTAATCGATGCTCTAATGGACTTAGACTTAGAATAGTCTCCAGGATATTCTGCTGCCGCAAGCGGGGCATTAGACCCTCGCGTCATCAGGGAGATTTGTCATGTCGAAGATGTCGTCGACACCCGTAATCACTGAAATGCGCGTCGTGCCGGTTGCCGGACGCGACGGCATGCTGCTCAACTTATCGGGTGCACATGGACCGTTCTTTACCAGAAACATCGTGATCCTCACCGACAACTAGGGGCACATGGGCGTCGGCGAAGTGCCGGGCGGCGAACGCATCCGGGGAACCCTCGAAGATGCACGTGACCTCGTGGCCGGCAAGCCGATAGGGAACTATCAGGCGATCCTCAACAACATGCGGCGCCAATTTGCCGATCGCGATGCAGCAGGCCGCGGCAACCAGACCTTCGATCTCCGCATCACTATTCATGCGGTCACCGCAGTCGAAGCGGCCCTCCTCGATCTTCTGGGTCAGCATCTCGAAGTGCCCGTCGCGGCTCTGTTGGGCGAAGGCCAGCAGCGCGACGCGGTGGAGATGCTGGGATATCTGTTTTATGTCGGCGACCGGCGCAAGACGAGCCTTGCCTACAATGAGGAGCCCAACGCCAAGAGCGATTGGTGCCGCCTCCGCCACGAGGTTGCCCTCACTCCAGAAGCAGTCGTCCGGTTAGGCGAGGCCGCACACGAGCGGTATGGCTTCAATGATTTCAAATTGAAAGGCGGGGCCCTGCCCGGCGAAGAAGAAATCGCGGCTGTCACCGCGCTAAAGCAGCGCTTCCCCAAAGCGCGCATCACGCTCGATCCAAACGGTGCCTGGTCGCTGGAAGAAGCCATCCGCCTCTGCCGTGGCCAAGGGCACATCCTCGCCTACGCTGAAGATCCCTGCGGTCCAGAGCGCGGGTTCTCAGGGCGCGAAGTCATGGCCGAGTTCCGTCGCGCAACCGGGCTGCCGACCGCCACCAACATGATCGCCACCGATTGGCGCGAGATGGGACATGCGATCCAACTCCAATCGGTCGATATCCCGCTTGCTGATCCCCACTTTTGGACGATGCAGGGCTCGGTGCGCGTTGCGCAGATGTGCAACGAGTGGGGCCTCACGTGGGGTTCGCACTCCAACAACCACTTCGACATCTCGCTTGCCATGTTCACCCAAGTGGCAGCCGCCGCACCGGGCAGGATCACCGCGATTGATACGCACTGGATCTGGCAAGATGGCCAGCGCCTGACCAAAGAACCGCTGCAGATCAAGGGCGGCTTGGTCAAGGTTCCCGGCCGTCATGGTCTCGGCGTCGAGATCGATATGGTGGAAATCGGCAAAGCGCACGAACTCTACAAAACTCATGGTCTGGGTGCGCGCGACGACGCTGCAGCAATGCAGTTCCTGATCCCCAATTGGAAGTTCGATCCCAAGAGGCCCTGCCTCGTCCGCTAACCGCAACAGTAAAACAGCAACGCCAACCAAGGACGGACACGTCATGCGCGAAAACAAAATTAGGTCGATCTGGAAAGCCGGCGGAGCAGTCGTCAATGGCTGGCTCGCCATCCCCAGCTCGTTCTCCGCCGAAGTCATGTCACATCAGGGCTGGGACAGTCTCACCGTCGATCTCCAGCACGGCGTGACCGATTACGGGTCGGCGGTCGCCATGTTCACCGCAATATCGACAACCGCCACCGTGCCTATCGCGCGGGTGCCCTGGCTCGACCCCGGCATCATCATGAAGGTGCTGGATGCGGGATCGTACGGCGTCATTTGCCCGATGATCAACTCGCGTGAAGACGCCGAAAAGTTCGTCCATGCCAGTCACTATGCGCCTATGGGCGGCCGCAGTTTTGGCCCGGTCCGCGCCTTGCTCTATGCCGGGGCCGACTACCCCGCGCACGCCAACGAGACCATCGTGACCATGGCGCAGATCGAAACCGTCAAATCGCTGGATAACCTGGATGAGATCATGTCGGTCAAGGGCCTCGATGCCGTCTACATCGGACCCGCTGACCTCTCGCTCTCGCTGGGTTGCACACCGACGTTCGACGACGTCGACAAGCCGGTTGCCGAAGCGATCGACTTGATTCTCGCCAAAGCCAAAGAGCATGGCATCGTCGCGTGTATCCACAATGGCTCGACGGAAGCGGCCTTGAAGCGGATCGCCAAGGGGTTCCAGCTCGTCACCATCGGCTCTGATGCCCGTCTGATGGCGGCCGGTGCCCAAGACATCACCCAAAAAATGCGCGCGGGCCTCAATAGAGCTGCAACGCCCGCAGCCAAGTCCGGCACGTACTGAACAACACGCCGCCCGGCGGCAGAAACATTGAAGGAAACACTATGAGCAAGATAGGATTCATCGGCCTTGGAATTATGGGCGGCCCCATGGCCGGGCATTTGATCAAAGCGGGCCATCAGGTTTTCTTAAAGTCGCGCAGCGCCGTACCTGCGGACCTGATCGCCGCCGGAGGCGTGGCGTGCGAAACCGCAGCCGGCGTGGCGCGCGATGCCGATGTCATCATCACGATGCTTCCCGACACGCCCGACGTCGAACTCGTCTTGTTTGGCAAAGGCGGCGTCGCGGAAGGCTTGTCGAAGGGTAAGACCGTCATCGACATGAGCTCGATTTCTCCCATCGAGACCAAAAAATTCGCGAAACGTATCGCGGACCTGGGCTGCGCCTACCTCGATGCTCCGGTGTCTGGCGGCGAAGTCGGCGCGAAGGCGGCATCGTTGACCATCATGGTTGGCGGGTCGCAGGCAGCATTCGACGCAGCTAAACCGTTGTTGGAAGCGATGGGAAAAAATATCACCCTCGTCGGCGGCAACGGCGACGGCCAGACAGCCAAGGTCGCCAATCAGATCATCGTCGCGCTCACCATCGAGGCCGTCGCCGAAGGCTTGGTATTCGCCGCCAAGGCCGGAGCCGATCCAGCTAAAGTCCGTCAGGCCCTGATGGGCGGCCTCGCCACGTCGCGAATCCTCGAAGTGCACGGCGAGCGCATGATCAAGCGCACCTTCAATCCAGGCTTCCGCATCGAGTTGCACCAGAAGGACTTGAACCTCGCCCTGTCGAGCGCCCGCTCGCTCGGCATGGCGCTGCCCAACACCGCCTCCACGCAGCAGCTCTTCAGCACCTGCGTCTCGCAAGGCGGAGCAGGCTGGGATCATTCCGCGCTTGTGCGCGCTCTCGAACTCACGTCCGGGGTCGAGGTCGGATCATCATAGGAGTAAGTCTGTATGTCCGTAACGATCACCCATGGCGATCGCCGCTCGCTGGATTACGCGACGGCTCAACTGCCGGCCTCGCTTTTGATGAGGACGCCAGAGCAGGTGAAGCTCGACGAGCGTCTTGAGGGTTTGTCGGACCAGCAGATGAAGGTGGTGCTTCTGCTGAGCCACGGTCATTCCAACAAGACGATCGCCTATGTGCTCAAGCGGTCGCAAGCGACGATCAAGGCTCACGTCTCGGCTATCATGAGAGTATTGGGCTGTACCAACCGGACCCAGGCGGCCCTGCTCATTTTTCAATGGCGGTCGGACGCCTTCAAGAGTGAACACAGATGAGCAGCCCTAAGGCTCAATGGCGCGTCGTGTTGGGCGAGGAAACGAAAGGGGCCGCCGAACAGATAGAGGCCGCGTCAAGCCGCTGGTTAAGTGCATTGAGGGTCAATGCAAACTGATCCGTGGCCGTCATGAGGCTTTCGACTTCGCTGCAGCCGATCAATGCGAACGCACACGCCTTGAGCGCCGGACAGACTTTGTGCTGGCTCGCCGCAATCATCGAGATGGCAACGCACTCGTCGCGGCAGAACCCGGCGCACTCGGCCGGCATCGTCATGATCTCCCGGCCGGCGACGTCTTGGATCTTGCGCACCCAGCATCCCAGTTCGCCGACGGCGACGCGCGCACGGCATGCGCCAAGTTCCCTGGCGTAAAGATCCCAGGCAAATTCCCAGCTCTTGATGTCGCCGGTTTTGTATCCCGCGATCCAGCAGCGGAACCCTATTCCGACAAGCCGTTCAGGTCCGCGCCTGACAATATTGGGGAATGTACGGCCACTGGGCGTGGCAACCGCTTTGATGCTCATTCGACTGTTCCTCTGTCGAGGGTTCAAGGCCCTCGCATGGATTTCGATTCTAGTGACGACGAGAACCAGCAAAGGATACGGCAGCGCAACTTGTCAACAAAAAATCCATTAGTTTCAAGTTGTTAGAATAATTCTAAAATCGCCAGCCGGGGGGGTCGCATTCAAACCCGTGGTTATCGCACCGGCGGCTTGGTGGCAGCCGGTACAAGCCGCCGCGAACCTGTGCCAGCGCTAGGACGCTTGATCCTGCGGGGCAGCGTTTCGGCCGCCGCCGTCGCCGTGGCAGATCGCGCCATGTCGGCGAGAGTGTGTTGATCCAGAACGGAAATGAACGCTCCGAGCGCGCTATCGAACAGTGAATTGATGGGTTGCACTTGAGGCTTGGAGCGTGCGCCCGAAGGTGGATCGTTCTCGACCTCGATATGGGTCACCTCCGTCGCGCGAACCACGTCCCCAACCCGGATATCGCAAGCTTCCATCGCAAGCCGCACGCCACCATTGCGACCTCGTGTCGCCCGTAGGAAGCCCGCATGTGAAAGGATGTGGACGATCTTGAACACGTTCTGCGGCGTGATCTCCAGGCGCTCCGCGATTTCGGCAACTTTGATCGAGCGGCCGGGGTCGCGCGCGCAATCGATGAGTATTCTGATCGCATGGCTGGTCTGCTTGGTCAGTCGCATGATCGAAACTCTCCCGTGATCGCTGCCGCTGTTGCGCGAGGCAGCCGGTTTGGCCGCTACCAAGCACGTCTGGATAATTGTTGACAACCATATTCATGTTGTTAAGGCAGGAATACGCTAGAAAGTGTACTTTCGCCGTCATGTTTTACATTTTGGCCGGTGAGAGTCCGTTGACGCGAACGCAACCGCCGCAGGCCGATCACAAATATAGTGGCAGAAATCATCGCATGAGCAAGAAGCAAGATCAGATCGGGCCCGCTGCCGGCGAGGATGTGAAGGTGCGGCGCTGGCGTCTGGAAGACCTGCTCGGCGGCGCACGTGAGACCGTCATCGAGCACGAAGGCCAGGACTACAAGCTAAGGATCACGTCGAACGGCAAGCTGATCTTGACGAAGTAGCAGGTCACGTCCCGTTGCGTCTTATTGTTGACAATCATTGTATGGTTTGTAACAAGCAAGCGGCGTTCAGGCAGCCAGGCCGCTACCAGCCACCCAGCCACTCAAGCGCCCATCATTGAATTTGGGAAATGCGGACATGTCCGCGCTTGGGGAATGGTAGTCATGAGTTCAATAAAAGTACCCGCAACGCTGCGGTCGCGATCTGCGCCAGCGATCATCGAACGGCGCAAGGACGCAGGCCGTGCCGGCCTGGTCGCTGCCGCCTGTATTGCCGTTGCAAATCCTACGGGCGTTATCGCGCAGACAGCCCAGACGACGCAGGGGACGCAACAGCCTCAGCCCACGACGCCGGTGCTGCCGCAGCTGCCGTCGCCGCCAGCAAATGCGAGCCCGCCCGTTAGCCCAGCGGTGACCGCGCCATCCAATCCGGCAGCAGAGCAGCTCCCGGCTCTGACCGTCGAGGCTCCAGCCAAAAAGAAGCCCGTCGCGGCAGTAAAGCCAGCTCAGTCTCCCAGTCAGGCGACAGCACCCGCACCCGCGGTATCGCCACCACCGGCGGCGGCCGTTGCACCGCTCGACGCCACCGCGACCGGAGCGCCTGGTGCCAATCCGTATGCCGACCCATCGGCAGCCTATAAGGTTGACCGGTCCGCTCAAACCAAGCTCACCGAGCCATTGCTCGATACGCCGCGCAGCGTGACGACAATTTCCAAGGAAGTCCTTGAGGACAAGGGCGCGACCTCCGTACGTGAACTGGCGCGCACGACGCCCGGCGTGACGCTCGGCACGGGCGAAGGCGGTAATCCGTTCGGTGACCGCCTCTACATTCGCGGATTCGACGCCCGTAACGATGCCTACATCAACGGCATCCGCGACCCTGGCACACCCATCCGGGAAAACTTCAACACCGAGCAGATCGAAATCCTCAAGGGCCCGAGCGCGACCATCGGAGGACGCGGAACGTCGGGTGGCGCAGTCAATATCGTGACCAAGCAGCCGGCGGGTCAGGACTTCACGACCGTGACGACGACCCTGGGCACCGACAACACGCGTCGTGGCACCGTCGACGTCAACAAAGTTATCAACAATGAGTTGAGTGTCCGCGTCAACGGCATGTGGCAGAACGCCAACGTGGCAGGCCGCGACGAAGTTTTCGACGACCGCTGGGGCGGTGCGCTCACAGCCGTTTGGAAGCCGACGCAGTCGTTCAAACTGACGGTCGACTACTTCCATCTCAACCTGGATCAGTTGCCCGACTGGGGCGTGCCTTGGGATAGCGTGAACCATCGCCCGTTCACCGACATCCCAGGCGTGAAGCGCTCCAACTATTACGGCTACGTTGCGCGTGACTTCCAGAAGGGTCAGCAGGACATCGTCACGACCGGGGTCGAAGCAAAGGTCTTCGATAACGCCACGTTGACCAGCAAGCTCCGCTATGGCTTCTCGACCATCGACTACATCGCCTCGGCTCCGGAAGCTGTGACACGCGTGGGTCTCGATCCGGCTAACTGGACCGTGCAATCGCGTCCCAAGAGCCGGTATCAGGAGAACGAAATCGTCGCCAATCAGACGGATCTGACGACGAAGTTCCATGCGCTCGGCGGCAATCACATCATAGTCACCGGATTTGAAATCAGCCGCGAAGACATCTTACGCGACAGCTATACCGGGTTGGCCTCGGAAGCCTTCAATCCTCCGCCGGGCGTCCCCGTTGGAACGCTCGTGGTACCCTTGCTCAATCCCAATACAGCCAGTATCGGATTTTCGGGGTCGCCCACGCGCTCCGGAAATACAGCCGACGTGCTCGTCGATACCAAGAGCGCCTACATCCTCGATACGATCAAGTTTTCGCCGCAGTGGATTTTCACCGGCGGCATCCGCCTCGATGATTACGATCTGAGCTACACCCAGAAGAATGCCAACGGCACAACGACTCGTCTGGCGCGCAGCGATCTGCTGCTAAACTACAATGTCGGCATCACCTATAAGCCGCTGCCGAACGGCAGCATCTACGCAGCCTACGGTACATCGAGCAATCCCGTCGGCAACGAACTTGACGGTAACGGCCAATCCTACGGCGGCATTTCGGCTGGAAACCAACTGCTTGATCCGGAACAAAACACGAGTTTGGAATTCGGCACCAAGTGGGAATTGTTCAATCGCCATATCATGGCAACGGCGTCAGTCTTCCAGACCGATAAAGACAATGCCCGCGAAACGAAAGTTGGCGACAACGTCAACGTCTATTCGAGCGGCAGTTATCGCATTCGCGGCGTCGAACTCGGGCTCGGCGGCAACGTGACCACCGCACTCAGCCTCTATGGTGGCGCGGTATGGATGGACTCTGAAACGCTCAAATCGATCAATCCAGCCGACGTTGGTAAGAGGTTTGCTAACATCGCGCACGAGAGCTTCAACCTGCTCGCCAAGTATAAGCTGACAGATTGGATGTCGGTCGGTGGACAGGTGACGTATCGCGGCCAGATCAACGGCGGCACGCTCGCGGCCAACGGGAATTTCATCCGCGAGTTCTGGCGCTTCGACGCCAACGCCGAGTTCCAGCTCAACAAGACGCTGTCGCTTCAGTTCCAGGGCATCAATCTGACAAACGAACTTTACTACGATGCGCTGTATCGCAGCGGAACACCCTTCGTTTACGTCGCACCGGGCCGCGCCGGCTATGTGACGCTCCAAGCGAAGTTCTGATTGAACCCAGTGTACCAACGGAGCGAGCGTGCTGGTCTGCATTCCCCAAGTCCTGAGCAAAGCGCAAGTTGCCCGGTGCCGCGCGCGCATGGAAGACGGCGCGTGGGTAGACGGGCGCGGCACGGCTGGATCACAGTCAGCCGCGGTCAAGGACAATCAGCAGCTCGCTGCCGATTGTCCTGTCGCCAGCGAACTAGGAGACGAGGTGCTCGATGCGTTGTCTCGCAGCAACCTCTTTCTATCGGCCGCCGTTCCGCTGCGGATTATTCCGCCGTTGTTCAGCCGCTATGGCGCGGGCCAGAGCTTCGGCATTCACGTTGACAATGCCATCCGGGGTATTCCCGGAACCGGCATCAGAATCCGGACCGATCTGTCCTGCACGCTGTTTCTGGCGGAACCCGAGGAGTACGACGGCGGCGAGCTGACGATCGAGACCAACTACGGTGCGCACGAGGTTAAACTGCCCGCAGGCGACCTTGTCGTTTATTCATCGGCGAGTTTGCACAGGGTGGCGCCTATCACACGCGGCCAGCGCGTGGTGTCGTTTTTCTGGCTGCAAAGCATGGTGCGCGATGAAGCCGACCGGACCGTGCTGTTCGATTTGGATCAGGCCATCCAGGACGTGGCCGCCGAGAAGGGCCTCGACGCCGATCTGACGGTGCGGCTGACCGGCATCTATCACAATCTCATCCGCCGTTGTGCCGATGCGTAAAAACCACGATGACAGGATCAAACCCTCAATGACCGCTACTGCTTTCCGTCTTGTGCGCCGCCATTTCGTGGGCCTGCTTGGTCTCGCCTTGGTGGCCATCGTGCTCGCCGCCCCCGCGATGACGGCGGCCGCACAAGAGGCGGCGGCAACGCCTCCCGCGTCCGAAGCATCCGTAACGATGCCTGCCAAATCGGCAACGGAGGCGAAACCAGCGTTGCCCCACGAACTCTCGCCCTGGGGCATGTTCCTGTCTGCCGACGTCGTTGTGAAGGCGGTCATGATCGGATTGCTCGTGGCGTCGCTGGCGACGTGGACCGTCTGGTTCGCCAAGACCTATGAGTTGTGGGCCACGTCGCGTTCGTTGCGGCGAGGGCGCGATGTGCTGTCGTCGGAACGCTCGCTGGCAGGCGCAGCAAGCCAGCTGACCGATCAGCGCAGCATCGTTGCAGCCCTCGTGTCTGCAGCGGCGATCGAACTGAAATTATCTGCCGATGTCGCCGAACGGTCAGGCATCAAGGAGCGTATCGGTTCGCGCTTGGCTGGTTGCGAAGCCCAAGCAGCGCGCGTGATGCGGCGGGGAACGGGCCTCCTGGCGAGCGTAGGCGCGACGGCGCCTTTCATCGGCCTGTTCGGCACCGTGTGGGGCATCATGAACAGCTTCATCGGCATTTCAAAAGCGCACACGACCAACCTTGCCGTCGTCGCACCTGGGATCGCCGAGGCGCTGCTGGCAACAGCCATCGGGCTCGTGGCCGCCATCCCGGCCGTGCTCATGTACAACCAGTTGGCACGCGCGGTTGCAGCCTGCCGGGCCCATGTGCGAGACGCCTCCGACGAGGTCGCGCGCCTGGTCTCGCGCGATCTTGATCGGACGAGCGCTGGCGCGCACCATCTGCGGTCGGCCCGGCCAGCGGCGGAGTAGCGCGATGGCAATGTTTTCACGCGGGCGCGACGATGACGACGAACTTGGCGAACTGGCCGACATCAACATCACGCCTTTCATCGACGTCATTTTGGTGCTGCTCATCATCTTCATGGTGGCAGCCCCCCTCTCGACGGTTGATGTGCCCGTCGATCTGCCGGTATCGGAAGCTAAGCCCGAGAAGCGGCCCGACAAACCGCTGTTCGTCACCATCAAGGCCGATCTGACCCTTGCCATCGGCGAACAGCCCGCCACCCGGGAATCGCTCGTTCAAGCCATCGACGTTGCCACCGTCCTCAAGCGGGACACGCGCATATTCATCCGGGCTGACAAATCCGTCGCTTACGGCGAACTCATGATCATTCTGAACAAGCTGCGCGTGGGCGGCTATCTCAAGGTGGCGCTCGTGGGTTTGGAAGGTACGGGCTCCCCGTCAGCCGAGGGACCACAGGTGCTGAACCCATGACCGCCATCGCAAGGGCTGTCAGCAGCGGTCTGTCGTTGCGAGGCTGGATGCTCGCCGGCGTGTTTGCAACCACGCTCCATGCGTCGGTCATTGCCCCTGCGTTCTTGCAACCGGTTGAGACGCCGGTCGAAGACGAAGCCGACGGTCTCGCCGCACCGATAGACATCGTGGCGCTCGCCGCAGTCCCGGAAGAGGTCGCAACCCGCTCGGGGCAGTCCACGCCCGAGATCGCTCCTCAGTTGGCGAGCCCTACCGCAACGCCGGTTGAACCTCCCCCGGAAGCGGAGAAGAACGACATCCAGATCGAGCAGCGTTCGATGGAGCAAGCAAAGGTCGCCATGCCGATGCCGTCGAAAGAGGAGAGCAAGGAGAAGACGGAAACGACCGAGGAACAACCCCCAACGCCACCACAGCCCGACGCCACCGCCGCTGCCGCCGCCCAGGATGCGGCCTCAACTCCCACCGTCAGCGCGCCGGTTGCAGCAGAAGCGCGCGCGGTCTCGCTCGGCCTCACGCCCTCGGCGCGCAAATCAAAGGCCACGTGGCAAAAGGCACTCGTCACGCACATCGATAAGTTCAAGCGCTACCCGGAGGCGGCGCGAGCGAAAAGCTCAACCGGCGAGGTCCTCGTTGGCTTCACCATGAACCGCGCAGGTGATGTTCTGACGCATCGGATCATTGCGGGCTCGGATACGTCAGCGCTCGATGAGGAGGCCCTCGCCATTCTGACGCGCGCAAAGCCGCTCCCGGTTCCCCCTTCGGACGTCGCCGGCGAGCTGTTCGAGTTGGCCGTCCCGATCCGGTTCAAGCTCAAGTAAGGCGTAAGACCTCTAGGGCGAAGGATCATCGCCCGCGGATTGCATCCCCGATATGCCCAGTTCATCGATGGCGACCGCCTTGACGAGGGCATGAACCCGGCCGCCAACGGCAAGCTTGAGGTCGGCAACCGCAAACCGCGTCACGTAGACGGCGATCTGCTCGCCCCCGTCCAGTTCGATGGCGGCCAGCGCAAACGGGCCGCTGTTCTCGATGCGCACGATCCGCCCCGCCAGAACGGTGCGGATGCTGACCCCCTCGGGCCGTCCGATGGCGAGCGAAACATTGGTGGCGCGGATCACAATGCGAACCGGCGCACCTGCCGCATCGATCCGGCCCGGTACGACGATGCCGCCCGCCGGATGGCTGAGAAAACTGACCCCGAAGCCGCTGTCGTAGCGCTGGAATGTTCCCGTGATGGTCGAAACGGCCTCGAAGCGCCCGCCAGCTTTCGGCGACGGCGCAGATCCAAGCACCGCATCCGGCGCGCCGGTCGCAGTCACCTTTCCGTTTTCGATTTTGATAACGCTCGTCGCCAGACGCGCAATCTCTTCGACCGAATGCGAGACGTATAGAATGGGGATCGAAAATTCGTCCCGCAGCCGTTCGATGAAGGGCAGGATTTCGAGCTTCCGGCTTGTATCCAGCGCGGCAAGTGGCTCGTCCATGAGAAGCACGCGCGGGGAAGTCAGCAACGCCCGTCCGATGGCCACGCGCTGGCGCTCGCCTCCCGACAGTGTCTGCGGCGGCCGCTGCAGAAGATGACCGATGCCGAGCACGCCGACGACCGATTGAAAGCTGATCGTTTCCCTAGGCTGCGTAGTGAAAGTGCGCCCATACATCAGGTTCTGATGCACGCTGAGATGAGGAAACAGCTGCGCGTCCTGAAACACGAGACCGACGCCGCGCTTATGCGGCGGCAGCCATACGCCGCGCGCGGTATCGCACAGCACCGTGCCGTTGACGCAAACCCGCCCGCGCGATGGCCGGATCAATCCGGCGATAAGTTGAATGACCGTAGACTTGCCCGAGCCGGACGGGCCGATGAGACCCGTGATCCCGGCGTCGCTCGCAAACGCCGCGTCGAAATCAAACGGTCCGCGCCGGAGGCTGCAATCGAAGTCGATCATAGGCTGCCGTCTTTGATGCGCGTGAACCGGCGAACCACGAGCTGCGAGACGAGGAGCGCGCTAAAGGCAAGTATCAGCGAGACCAGCGACAACTGGAACGCCCCGGAGTCGCCACCGGGCGATTGGATGTAGGAATGGATCGCCGACGGGATCGTCTGGGTTTCTCCCGGAATGTTAGAGACGAACGTAATCGTGGCGCCGAACTCGCCAAGCGACTTGGCAAAGCACATCACGGCCCCGGCAATGATCCCCGGCAGCGACAGCGGCAACGTGATTGTAAAAAACACCCAAAACGGCGACGCCCCCAGGGTCGAGGCCGCTTGCTCAAGACGGACATCGATCGACTCCATCGTCAAGCGGATCGGTTGCACCATCAGCGGGAATCCCATCACAGCGCAGGCGAGCGCCGCCCCCGTCCAGCGAAACGCAAACACGAGGCCGAGCTTGGCTTCGAGAAACGACCCGAAGAAGCCCTGGCGGCCAAAATGAACGAGCAGGACATAGCCGATAACGACCGGCGGCAGTACGAGCGGCAAGTGCACCAGCCCGTCAAGCAGCGTCCGCCCGTAGAAGCGTCCGCGCGCCAAAACGAAAGCCACGGCAATGCCCAGCGGAAGACTGAACAGCGTTGCCGTCGCTGCCACCTTCAGCGAAAGCGCGATGGCAACCCAATCTTCGGGCTGTAAGGTCAACATGTGCGGCTTACGTGCTCCCTGATCGCCGGTACCACACCAATTACGTGTAAGTACTGACTTACTCGTGATTGATTTTCGCGCGCGGGGTTGGTGGGGCGGCCGCGCGCAAAGAAAAGAGAATACCGGTCCGGCGGCCGTTGAAAAGTGATTCAGAACGCCCGCCGGACCGGTGTCACGGCAGGACTAAACCCCTCCGTTTCGGACACCTTAGCCGCAGCCGGCGCTTTCAAGAAAGCCAGAAAGTCGCCTGATCCCGGGGTTTTCTGAAGGGTCTGCTTAACGTTACGCCGGAATTCATCTTCATCCAAAATGCAGATAAGCTTCGCAACTCAGGCGAATTGAAACTATTCTATCATGGGGACACGCGCACCACGGACCTCCAGGGCGTGGCTGAATTTCAATTGCAACAGGCCGCGTCCCGCCTCACATTTGATTAAGTTTATTGCGGAAAGCGAACGCAGATGAGCGGTGACACCGGCGCAAAGCACAGCGGCCCTGCGGACAACGGCGTTTTTTCGGTCGGCAGGCACATGGCGGTTGCGACGGGCGTCGTGGCGATACTGATCTTTGGCTTCGGCGGCTGGGCGTATTTTGCCGAGCTGGCGGGCGCGGTCGTGGCACCCGGCACCTTCGTCATCGAGCGCAATGTCAAGAAGGTTCAGCACAGCTACGGCGGCATCGTCTCACAAATAAACGTTAAGAACGGCGATCGCGTCGAAGGCGGCCAGATCCTCGCCAAGCTCGATGCGACCCAGATCCGTGCCGAAATTGGCGTTATCCATTCACAGCTCGTCGAAATGATCGCCCGCGCCGCACGCCTGACCGCCGAGCGCGATAATCTGCCCGAAATCGCCTGGGATCATGAATTCTTCCAGAAATACCTAGATGCCGAGGCGGCAGCTACCGGCGAAATCCGGTTGTTTGAGGAAAACAAAGCCGCCAAAGACGGTCAAAAAGAACAGTTGAAATCGAAAATCGCGCAGATCATCGAGGAGATCGGCGGCCTTAGCTCTCAGCGCGACGCCAAAGGCGGCGAGATCAAAATCATCGAGAAAGAGCTGAAAGACGTCCGCGAAATGTTTTCAAAACAGTTGACGACGGCAACCCGTCTCAACGCGCTGGAACGCGAGGGCACGCGCTTGGGCGGCGACCACGGCGGCCTTGTTGCGCAGATCGCCCGCGCCAAAGGTCAGATCAACGAGATCAACGTGCAGATCATGTCCGTCGATGAAAACATCCGCGCGAATGCCCAGAAGGAATTGCGTGCCATTGATGCGAAAATGGCCGAACTTCGCGAGCGGCAGGTGGCGGCAAACGACAAGCTCGCGCGGATTGATATCCGCTCGCCACGCGCAGGCAAGGTCCACGAATTGAATATTCACACCGTGGGCGGCGTCGTATCGCCTGCCGAAGTGTTGATGCTGATTGTGCCGGAGGAGGAGGGGCTGCTGATCCAGGCACGCATCCAGCCAGCCAACATCGATCAGGTCGTTGTGGGCCGGCCAGCGCGGCTGCGGCTGTCGGCGTTCTCACAGAAAAAGACCCCGGAAATCGAAGGCCGCGTGGTGCAGGTGTCAGCAGATGTAACCCTCGATCCAAAAACCGGCCAGAGCTACTATTCGGTGATGGTCGAAATGGACGAGAAGGCCAGCCGCGCCATCGGCGATCTCAAGCTGGTCGCAGGCATGCCGGTAGAGGTCTTCATGTCGACCGGCGACCGCACCGTCCTGTCCTATCTCACCAAGCCGTTCACCGACCAAATGAACCGCGCCTTCCGCGAGTAGAGGCGCGCTCGTTCAAAACGTCTCCAACGAAAGCTACTTATCTGTTTTTCCGGGCCAGTGCGTGCGCTCCTGCGCACGCAGATCGAGGATCGTTACCTTCCACGTTTTGCCTGATTTCGCAGCCGCGTCAGTAAGAACCTCTCCCTAACTCCATGGCCGGGCTTAACCCACAGCTATCCGGCTTAAAATCCATTTCCCCACAATGCTTCCCCGGACGGGATCGCTGAGCGCAGCGAGCGATACCGATCCGGGGCCTTTACCTGCATG
>JANLYB010000271.1:0-3362 GCA_031365425.1 Hyphomicrobiaceae bacterium | reverse complement strand
GCAGGAGCAGCGCTGTTGGGTGCACAAGACCGCCAACATCCTGAACAAATTGCCCAAGAGCCAGCAGCCGAAAGCCAAGCGGTTGTTGCAGGACATCTGGATGGCCGAGACCAAGGCCGCCGCAGTGACAGCGTTCGATGCATTCATTGAGAGCTACGCACTGAAATACGAAAAGGCCGCCGATTGCCTGCAAAAGGATCGCGAAACGCTGCTCGCGTTCTACGATTTTCCGGCCGAGCATTGGAAGCATTTGCGGACGTCGAACCCGATCGAAAGCACCTTCGCGACCGTGCGCCACCGCACCATCCGCGCATAAGGCTGTCTCTCGAACAAGACCGCGCTCGCCATGGTCTTCAAGCTCGTCGAGGGCGCGCAGAAAAGTTGGCGACGCCTCGATGGTCACACCCAGTTGCCAAAACTCATTCTGGGTGTGAAGTTTGCCGACGGACTGGAGGTCATCGCTAAGCCGATCACCCCTCAGACCGCGTCCGCCGCCTGACCGGCCCGGTCGTCACCAAGAATTGGCGATAGCTCATGTCCCAGCGATCCGGAGCGTGTGCCGCCGCTTTATCGCCCTCTGATTCCGCAATGGCAGGCGGGGGCATGCATCTGCCGCAATGATCGTCGAAGACGATGTGCTAATGTGCGAGTTAACAGGAATATTGGTGGCTGACTTTGGTCACCAAACATTCTCGGCTAGCGGCGTCGATGATGCGCTGTTGCTCCTGAACTCTAGCCAGCACATTGACGCCGTGTTCGCGGACATTTGTCTCAACGACGATGTGTTTGGTGGAATCGAATTGACCCAACATGCGATCAAATCGCGACCATCCCTCCGCGTTCTCTATACGTCAGGCAATGACATTCCCGCCCTTCAGAGATCCATGTTTGTCGAAGGTTCGTCCTTTTTACTCAAGCCTATACGGGGACCCAGCTTCAAAACGCTCTCACTATGTCATTCTCTGCCTGACATTTGCCTCGCGACAACGGCCTGATCAGTCGTCGGAACTCAGTTTCGGGAAGGCACGACTCATCAGCTGCGTACGGCACCGTACCGTCAGGGACTCTTCTGACTGGTTGACCAGAATTCTGGACGGTCTGCGAACATTTGGCTCGCGTCGACCACTATGATCCCAAGCCTGATCTGAAAGTGCCCTGATATATTTGTCAGCAGCGTCGAGATATCCCTGTTGCGCTGCCCAGCGGATGTGCCCTTCGAACCTCTCTGCTTTCGCAGCGTTACTGGAACTCGATGCTGCCAGCACCAGCAGAAGTCCTGGCCGCGTCCCATAACGACTATCGTCCTGCTTAGTGAGGCTTTCCCATAGCGCCTGCCACTCTAGCAGTCGTGGCGACACTCTGTTGTCCGCCTGCACGTACGACAACAGGCTTTCAAGCTGGATGTTCGGTGCAGCATCTTTCGGCATAGTCGCGACCCTCAAACTGCTAGCCGACTAGATTAGCATGTTCTGGAAGCATAAACACTCTGCGCGCTGCTCGACTGCTCGCCAGTGCTAAAGCCCCTTCTCGGGCAGCAGATAGTTCTTGATAATGATGTTCATGCTGCGAGCCCACGACTCATCCGTGTCGCCTCGCATATCCACGCTGTGAACAAAGGTCATTTTGCTGGATGTTACATCGGCCATGTAAACGTTCAGGTTCAAGATCAGCGTTGAAATTTTCTGGACGTTGATCCAAGCGATCTCATCAACTTTTAACTCCTTGCCGAAATCAATATCGCAACCTCCGCATTCGCCTATGTTTTGGGCTTTTGCGATGCGGGCTTTCATGTCCGCCGGTATTGTGACGAACTTGTACTTCCCGGTGGCTTCCAGCTTGGTTTTTAGGGCGTTTTCCAGCACTTGAAGCCGAGCTGTTTCCTCCTTCGTTGTTGGAACGAGGTCGGCGTTGTCGTTAATCAGACGAACGCTCAAGACTGCAACGGTCTTGGGGTCGGCTGCAGCGACCTCCGACGGATTCACCGCCATCCCGGCCAAAGCAAGCCCCAACGTCCAGGCGCGGGCGACGGCTGCGATACGGCGGTTAGAGATGTTTATCATCGGCTTGGTTGTCCCGTGCTGATCGAGTGATCGCTACCTAAGGTCAATCGGACGTATCACGGGCCGGGACACTGAGTAAGCGTTGATTTTTCGTCGCCAAAACTAACGGCGATAATCCTGCTCCGCGTCATACTGAACTCCTCCTGTTTTTCAGTGCTGCCGTGCACTGATCTTATGCTCTGCAACAATATCGGAGTCAGCCCATGGGCTGCGTTACGATTGCGATCACCGTAACCCTGCACGACATTTTGAGTCCGCTCGCGGCCTCCTGACAGGAGCAGCTTTGCAAGAGACTTCGGCACAGCCGTCGCTTCGTCGGCTTGGGGTCAAACAGCGAAGTCAGACGGGGCGAGCGGCACGGAAGAAGCACCCCGATAAGCCGACGTCCCCGCTAATTTTGGCATCTTCGTCGGCTTAGACCCGGATCGCGTTGGTCCTGGCTTGTTGGCCGACAGTCCGAGTCGGGCCAGAAGCGGCCACTGCGATGTGATTTGATCAGTAATTGTCGCGCGAAATTGCAACATTCGTTGGTGCATTTATCGCAATCAAACAAGGTTGGGTTGGCGCGGCGCGCGTGGCCCAATAGGGTGTTGCGCGGGGCGCCCCAAAGTCAAACAACGACAGTTAGCAGTCTCTGCCCGAGTGCCGAATCCATGGGCACACGGAGCCGCCATTTATTTGTAGTAACCGACGGCGCAAACCTGGTCGGCAACCTTGGTGACATAGCTCATTTTTTGCACGGGCGTGGTGTCGGCGCCGGGCCGCGGCCACATGTAGCTCACCTCTCCGACCTTGCCCTCGGCCGCCACCTTCATCATCTCTTCGCCGAGCGCCTTGTCGTTCTTGTCTTTGAGATCCTTGAGGCTCTTGCCCTTCAGCGTGGGATGGGCGGTGAAGATGCCATCACTCACGTTGGCGCAGAAGGCATAGAGATCGCGATCCTTGAAGCCGCCTTCGCCTTTCTGCATCAAGTCGAGCGCCTTGGCCTTGTCGGCCTTGACGCTGACGACGGCCTTTTCGAGCATGGCCTTGGCTTCGGCGGCTGTGCCGGAGCCGGCCTGTTGTGCGAAAGCGATCGTCGAGAGCGTGAGTGCTGCAACTGAGATTGCACCAACGAGAACATTGCGTAGCATGAAAGTTCCTCCACTGCTGTTGTTTATCGGCGTGCTGCGTAAAACAATGCTCGCTCCCAAAGAGAGCCAAGCCAGGGCAGATCTAGCCACCTGCAAGGGTGAATGACACGTGAACATCGCAGGAGCACTCTGCTGCATGCGTTCGAGATTCGGCCTGATCTGATGGGAA